>JAAZFC010000009.1 GCA_012511955.1 Fibrobacter sp.
AAAGGTGTTAAATTATGGGGTTGGTGAGAGGCATAAAATGAAGAATATTGGGAATATTGTAAAAACATTGCAAGATATTATGCGCAAAGATCAAGGCGTATCTGGCGATGCTCAAAGAATAGAGCAATTGGGTTGGATGATCACCTTAAAAATTTTGGACGACAAAGACCAAGAGTTAGAAGTGATCCAAGATGACTACCAATCAGCCATACCTACAGAACTGCAATGGCGCAACTGGGCGGGCGATAACGAAGGCATCACTGGCGATGAGTTGCAAGCTTTTGTGGATCAAAAATTGTTCCCAGGGTTGGTAAATCTCAATGTTAGCACCGGCAACAAACGGGCGCGATTGATTAGAGATGTGTTTGAAGGTACCAATAACTACATGAAAAATGGCACTATTATTCGCCAAGTTATCAATCAAATCAACCAAATTGACTTTAATGCCTCGGAAGACCGCCATCTTTTTGGCGATATTTATGAAAGCATTTTAAAAGGACTGCAAAGTGCGGGCAATTATGGGGAGTTTTATACACCGCGCGCCATCACCGAGTTTATGACCGAGATTATCAATCCTCGTTTGGGTGAAAAAGTGCTCGACCCGGCTTGTGGAACTGGTGGTTTTTTGACCAGTGCCATCGAAAATATCCGCGAACAAGATGTTAAAAGCGTAAATGATTTAAAAATCTTAGAAAACACCATTTGCGGCAAGGAGTTTAAACCTTTGCCCTTTATGCTATGCGCCACCAACTTGATTTTACATGATATTGAAATTCCTAATATTGAATACACCGACAGCTTAAATCGCGAATATACCAGTATTGGAGCCAAAGATCGCGTGGATGTGATCTTAGCCAACCCTCCTTTTGGTGCTTCCGTAACTGATGGGGTAGAAACCAATTATCCTTTAAACTACCGTACCACGGAAAGTGCCGACCTGTTTTTGCTCTTGATGATTCGCTATTTAAAAGAAGGAGGCCGCGCAGCCATAGTATTGCCCGACGGTTCACTCACCGGCGATGGGGTAAAAGCGCGCATTCGCCAGCATTGGTTAGAAAGCTGTAATTTGCACACCATTGTGCGTTTGCCCAACTCTGTTTTTAGGCCTTATGCCAGTGTAGCCACCAACCTCTTGTTTTTTACCAAAGGTAAGCCAACTAAAGAAATATGGTACTGGGAGCACCAACTTCCGGAAAACATAAAAGGCTATTCCAAGACTAAACCCATTCAGAAACGCGAATTTGATACACTAAAAAAATGGTGGACTAATCGCATTGAAAATGAAAAAGCGTGGAAAGCTCCCCTTAAAACCATTGCCGAAAATGGTTACAATTTAGACATCAAAAACCCTCACATTGAGGAAGAAGAACAAAGCTATACGAGCACAGAATTGCTGGATATGCTACAAAAATCCTTCCAAAAAAGCGATGAGTTGTTGGCAAAACTACAACAGGAGCTGGGAGAATGAAGGGAATAAGCTCAATTTTGCAAACTAATGTTGTGTCTCTGAGCGATATGCCGAATTTGGCAGAAGCCTTCTGCCATTTTGGGAAACTTTACACATTGTGTAGAAAAAGGAAAGTTGAATGAAGTATTATACAATCGGAGAATTGTGTTCAATTACCAAAGGGAAAACTGGCATAATGAAGGCGATCCCTGGCTCTTATCCTTTAGTTACCACTAGCTTTGAGAGAAAAACATCCAACAGTTATGACTTTGATGATGACGCTGTTTGTATTCCTCTTGTATCTTCCACAGGTCATGGTCACAAATCACTAAACTATATCCATTATCAATCTGGCAAATTTGCATTAGGAACTATCTTAGCTGCTATAATACCTAAAGATAAAAGTGTGCTGTTAGCTGAGTATTTGCAAAGATATTTGTATTTCTTTAAAGATCAATTGGTTGTTCCATTAATGAGAGGGGCTGCTAATGTTTCTTTAGCAATAAGAGATATTGCTAAAATAAAAGTTCCTGTGCCATCAATAGAGAAACAAAAGGAATATATCAAATTATTTAATAAAGCTGAAATTGGAAAGATAGAACTTCTTTATGAAACCACTAACCAATCCACCTATCTAAGCAAACTCCGTCAAGCGATTTTACAGGAAGCCATTGAAGCTAAGTTGACCGCTGGTTGGAGAAAAGAACAGGAAAGGAATCTCGCCAAGGACGCTGAGACCGCAAAAATTTCCCTTAGCGAACTTCGCGCTCTTCGCGAGAAAGATCCCAATTATAATGCTTTAGCTTTGCTGGAGAATATTCAAACAGAAAAAGAAAAGCTGATAAAAGAGAAAAAAATAAGAAAAGCAAAACCCCTTGCTCCTATAAAGGCAGAAGAAATACCGTTTGAGTTGCCCAAAAACTGGGTATGGACCAGATTGGGGGAGATAGCTGATGTAGGAACAGGGGCAACACCTCTCACAACAAATGACGCTTATTACAAAAATGGGGGTTTTAACTGGGTTACTAGCTCCTCAACAGGAATGCCTTTTGTTGAAAATCCAGATAAATTAATTACAAATAAAGCGTTAGCAGAAACTAACTGTAAAGTTTATCCAGTGCATACATTAATAATAGCCATGTATGGGCAAGGAAAAACTAGAGGGCAGATTAGTGAACTTCTAATTCCCGCAGCAACAAACCAAGCTGTAGCGGCAATTCAACTGTGCAATAAAAATGATAATCACCGTAGATTCATAAAAATCTTTTTCCAAAATCATTATCATGAAATTAGAAAATTAGCTTCTGGTGGTGCACAGCCAAATCTTAATTTGCAGAAAATAATAACAACAAAAATACCCCTCCCGCCTCTCGCTGAACAGCAAGCCATCGTCTCTCGCGTAGAAAAACTTCTGGCCATGGTCTATGAACTAGAGCAACAAGTTACTGCCCGCAAAGATCAATCCGAACAACTTATGCAATCCGTACTCAAAGAAGCCTTTTCTGGAGGAAATTAGGTGGACGATTACAGTAAAATCACTCTAATTCCTAAAGTTCCTAAAAAAATAATAGAGGCTGTAAATCGCAATGAGTTAGTTGTCTTTATTGGTTCGGGGGTGTCGCAAATTATTGGTTGTAAAAGTTGGAAACAGCTTGCTGCAAGCCTTATAGAACGCTGTTATTCAACACCAAATAAAAATAAAACAGGAAACTGCATTAATTTTAAAGAAAAAGAAAGCCTGGAAGTAGAAACTAATTATAAAAAAGTTATCACTATTTGTAAGCACATTCTTTGCGAAATTAACGATTTAGAGCATGTGTTTTATGAGGTGTTTAATAAGGCTTTAGAAGCTGATAGTGAGAAAGCAAAACACTTAGATATTTACTCAGAAATACATAGACTTCGAGGCATAAATATTACTACAAATGCAGATGTTCATTTTGATGGTAAATTTGCAGACCCAAATTCAATAATAATCGAACTATCAGGTTTTGCTAATGTATCATTAGACCGCAATAAGCTTTTTAAAATACACGGGTGTCGAAATTATCGAAATTCTTTGGTGTTCACCGTGCCTGAATATATTCAAAGGTACAATGACGCCAATATGATTGGATTTTTAAAAAAAGTGTTTAGCGGGGAATATACAGTACTTTTTTTAGGGTATGGTTTATCCGAATTTGAACTTTTAGACTTCTTGATCACTAAAAACCAGGAAAAAGAATCAAAAGAACTTAGACATTTTACTTTATTACCATTTTTTTCGGGCGAAGAAAATCTTTTAAGTTTTGAGCAGTCTTATTATAATCCAATGGGAATAAAAGTAATTGGTTATGAAAAAAATGAAAAAGGATTTAATCAACTTTATGAAGTTTTGAAAGATTGGAACAAAGATATAAATAACATCTCGAATTACACCTATGATACTTTAATAGAGTTAGAAAAAATAGCTACTGAAGGTTTTAATGCTGCTAAAGTTAGAGATGTTACTGAAAAAATTAAAAATAGTCCCGCAGAATATAATCGTTTTTTTGAGGTGTTAAAAACAGCAGACGATCAGTTGTTGTGGTTGGAACCTTTAAAAAAAGCAGGGTGTTTTGATCCTCGCAATAATCCTAAACCAATAGAAGAAATAAATCAAAAAGGTTATTTTACGGTACCTAAATGGCATGCCATGGGACACTTAGAAAGTATAGCAGAAAAAAACTATTCAAATCCATCAGAAAGCATAACAGAGTCGCTTATTGAAATAATAAATAACATAATTGCCTATACCGATGAAAATGATGAAAGAGTAGAAAATTACCATACTGATTATTTTATAATTAAAATCATCTTTTTACTGCCCACAGAAAAAATTAGTGACGCATATTTTGATTTTATACAAACGGCATTAAATTCAAATTGGAATAATTTAATGGTGTCTTTAGCAATTCATAAAGTCGCATTGCCCACTTTAATAAAGCAAAAAGAAAAGAAATTGCTGCAGAAGTTGTTAAATGTAATATTGGGTTTTAAGCAAAAAAAGAATGATTTCGTTCCGTTGCTTGATGTTTTTTGGCTCCGTAATGCACTTAAAGATTATAAAAAAGGGATTTTTGACATCGCTGAAAAAGCTGTGTATGACATATCCATAGAAAAAATGAAAAAAATGCTTATTTGTGGAGATAGTTATTTCTTTAATTCAGTAACAATTGGGGAACTTGACGATAAATTTAGGGTAGGGTTTCCTGGGGAATATCAAAGATTGCTAATCAGTTTGGTTCGTGATTATCTAAAAACTGCAAGTAACGAAACGCTAGCTGTAGAAATTAAATATTTACTTGAGCAGAATCATGCCATCTTTAAAAAAATAGCTCTTTTTACCATTGATCAACATTATGAGAGATTTAATGGCATGTTTTGGGAATGGTTTGCAACAAATCCTTCTCCAATAGGAATAGAAGGAGAATTATATGATTTAATCAAAAATAACAGCAAACATTTTGATCAAGCACAGATAGAAACAATTATTGCTTGGATAGAAGATTATGGTAACTCGTATTTAGATAATCAACACATTGAAGATACTGCAAACAGAATACAAAAGTTTTATGAGTCTTATGAAGAAGCTTATAAAATAAATAAAGAGGACGCAAAACTATTTGCAGCACGCATAAAGAAGCAATGGATTTCAGCTTTGTTGCTTACAAAAAATGCTCAAGTCCAAAAATTATATAAAGAATGGAATGCGATAAATCCAGAGCCAGTATCTCACCCTAAAAATGGTTTTGGAACTGATTATACTTATAAGAATGAGGATCAAAATGTTTTTAAATTATCATCAAAAACCAGTGTGGAAATTGTTAGCATCTTAAAAGAAAATAAATATAAAATTGATAGGTATTCTACTTTTAACAGTGGTTTGCCCCAAGAGTTAAAAGAAAATGTTGTTGCTAATCCCGATAAATATATTGATGATATATTTAGTTTTTTAGAAGTTGAGCCTGTCTATCAAAACGCCATTTTATGGGGCTTAAATGAATCTTTCAAACAAAAAAAAGCCTTAAATTGGTCTGCTATATACCATTATATGCATGAATTAATAAATAGTAACCAGTTTTGGGAAGTTGATTATCAAAATCAAGATTATGATTATCGCAGTTTGATTATTTCCCAAATTTGTGATTTAATTATAGAAAGTTCTAAAACTGACGACCACCCTTTCTCTGTTGTCTTACTCTCTTTGGCAGAACAGATTTTATTGACCATGCTGGATAAAAATAAACTATGGCCTGAAAGATCGGCTGGTTCTATCGGCTATGGTGCTAAAGGTAAGATTTATAAAGCGTTGATTGCTTATTCATTCAAAAATTTACGACTTAAAAATATTGAAGGTGTGAGCAGGTGGACTTTGCCAGTAAAAGAAGTCTTTTCAAGTGCTCTAAACAAAGACGATGAATCTTCATTTGAATATTATGTGATTGTTGGTGGAGATATTGTTAATTTATATAATCTTGATAAACCATGGGTTACAGAAAACATAAATCAAATTTTCTGTATAGCTAATGATGATTATTGGCACACAGCTTTTAAAAACTTCCTTTATTCATCTCCTATTATACGACCTATATATGAACTGCTAAAGAAACATAAACACTACCAAAAAGCTTTAGACTTTAATTTTGACGATGAACAAGCTATTAGGAGCTTAGTAAACCATATTTCTATTTCATATCTTGAAGGCGTGGGAGATTTAAATGACCCAGATAGCCTCATTAACAAGTTGATAAACCAAGGCGATGAGTTGAAGATATTGTCTCTTATTGATTTTTTTGGTAGTCAAAGGCATAATGTGAGTGATAAAATTATCACAAGAATAAAGCCTTTATGGGAAAGTGTTTATGCAAGAATTAATAAAGATTTTAGCACTAATGCAAGCTTGAAAGCTCTAACTGTTAGCTGGTTGCCTTTGGTTGAAGTTATAGATGATGATATCTTTGAATGGTTAAAAATGGCTTTTGAAAGCTTAAATAACAGTTGTCCTTTTGACTACATCGAAGATTTGCTAAAGCATGCAGATTCCACCCCTGATAAAGTCGGTGATTTATACCTATGTATGCTTAAAAATGACTTTTATCCCATTTTATACAAAGAAAAAATAATATCGTTATTGCGAAAACTTCTAGTAAGCTCAGCAAAAGAAAAAGCCAAGGAAATAAGTAATATGTATTTAAACAAAGGGCACTTTTTTACAAAAGAAATAATTGAAGAGGCAAAAAACCTCCCGCACTAAATTGGAGGCTATCAGCTTATGAGTTACGGCAATTCTAAATTAGAGCTAAACGCTAACCAACAGGAAGCTATTAATTGGGGAGAGGGGCCACTGGTGGTTTTGGCCGGGCCCGGTTCGGGAAAAACCACGGTGTTGACTGAGCGTATTATCAAAATCCTCCATGAAAGTCCCGAGGCGCGTTTTCGGGTTTTAGCTTTGACTTTTACGCAAAATGCAGCTCGCAATATGCAAGAAAAAATTGACCAAGCGATTTCAGCTAGCAGGGAACGCGCTTATTTAACCACTTTTCATTCCTTTTGCTCCGATGTGATTCGGCAACATGGCGATTTAGAAGGGATTAAGGCAAATTTTAGCATAATGACCCAAGATTTAGATCGCGAATCCTTGTTGCTAGAAGTTATTGCTGAGAGCAAACAAAAGGGCTTTGATTTTAGCAAAGAAGACATCAGATATTTGCCTAAAATAAACTCTTATTTGGAGCAGTGTTTAGAAATGGCCGATGCGCCAAACCCCGACAGTGAACTAAATGCGGCAAAGTATTTGTTCTTTCATTATTTGCAAAAAATGCGCTCTACGGGTCGCATTGATTACGCGGGTATTCTCTATTTTGCATGGCAATTGCTGGGCAGAAAACATATTGCTAAACATTATCAAGTGGTGTATAAATATGTTTGTGTGGATGAATATCAAGACACTAATATTGCGCAATTTAAGGTGCTAACCCGGCTGTTAAAACCTAGTCAGCCCAATTTGTTTGTGGTAGCGGACGATGATCAAATTGTTTATCAATGGAATGGAGCGAGTCCTGAACGCTTAAAGCAAATTATTGGGCAGTATAAAGCTAAAATTATTCAACTTCCAGAAAATTATCGTTGCCCTGCAGAGGTGGTGAGCATAGCCAATAAAATGATCTCCCATAACAATAATCGGCTGACCAAAAAGCAAGCGGGCATTAGTTTACTTAAAGAAGATAGCGCCATAGCCAATGCTGTAAGCCTTGAGGAGTTTATCAATTTTCAAGCTGAAGTTAGTTGGATTGCCGAGGATATAAAAGCCAAAAAATTCAGCCCCAAGCACACCAAAATTATGGGCAGAAATCGCAAGTTATTAGAAGAAACTCAAGAAATTTTAAATAATAATGGCATAACCGCTGTAATTCATCAAAGAAAAACTGAATTTGAGTCTTTTCCCATGCGGTTTTTGCATGCGCTATTGCGGGGCATTGTGTCTCGGGCTGACAAAGTGCAAATCCAAAGATTGTCGGCGGCTTTTTACCAGTTGGAAGGTGTTAATATAGATGTACATTCTGTTATAGGTATGGCTTCTTTGACCAACAGCGATTTATTAAAAGCTTGGCTGCATATAGCTATAGAAAGGGAAGGGGTTTCTGAAACTACCAAAAGCTATTTAACAAAAATTGATGCCGACCGTGCTTTGATTAACTTCAGCGTCTTAATTGCTGATACTTATGCTTGGTTTAACGATTTTAGCGATCAAAATAGCACTAATCCAGAAATATTTGACAATTTTTTACAAGAAAAAGGCATTTGGGAGCTGCTTTATGGTGAAATTAAGGGTAATTCTACTTCTGACTTAACTTTAGCTGGACTGTTGCAAGAGTTGGATTTACGCGACAAATCTGCGCCAATACCCCATGATGCCTTTGAACTTATCACCATACATGGGGCCAAAGGTCTCGAATTTGACCATGTTTATCTGCTGGGGATGGTAGAAGATATTTTGCCGTCCTACAACAGCATTAAACCAGGAGCCAGGCCCGAGTTTTTAGAAGAAGAGCGACGCTCTTGCTATGTGGCTATTACCAGAACTCAAAAAACCTTGACTTTAACATATTCCCAGCAGTATAAAAACTGGCCCAAAGACCCCTCGAGGTTTTTATACGAGATGGGATTGCTGTATTAGCATTTTTTGAAATTTGCTATTAATTTCGCAGCTATGGCAAGCTCATAGCAAATAAGCTATTATTAATGTTTAAAATAAAATAATTAATAAGTGGAATAAAAATGGATTCTCTTGATAAGCTAACAATTAAAGGATTTAAATCCATTCGCCAGCTTGAAAACTTTGAATTCAAGAATTTAAATATTTTAGTGGGTGGTAATGGGGCTGGAAAAACTAATTTGATTAGCTTTTTTAAACTAATGCGCAGTATTATAAAGGGTAATTTAGCCGAGTATGTGCGTAATAGTGGTGGAGCTAATGATTTACTATTTAATAGTCGCAAAATTACTGAAGAAATGTTTTTTGAGATGCACTTTGGGGCTCGTGGATATCGCTTTACTTTGCATCCAACGCCTAAAAATGCTTTGGCAATGGGAGATGAGTCTCGCTACTATAAATATGGAACCACAGGATGGTGGGAGTTAGGTAGTAGTAACGATGATACTTCGCGACTTGTAAAAGAAGTACTGAATGCTCAGTCTAGTAGTAATTATAGTAAGCCAGTTTATACATCTATTAATTCATGGCAAATTTATCATTTTCATGATACCAGTGACACTGCAGGTATGCGCCAGTACGAAATAATTCAGGACAAACGCCAACTTCGACCGGATGCTGCAAATATTGCACCTTTTTTGTTTCATTTGAAGAATAACTTTCCTGATGAATATGGCGAAATATTAAATGCTGTGCGTTTGGTTATGCCATTTTTTGCAGATTTTAACCTCGAAATTGAAGACTTTGGCGAAAAACAACAAATAAACCTTTCTTGGTTCCAAAAAGGTTCAGATTATCCCATGCAACCTTATCATCTTTCGGATGGATCTATTAGATTTATTTGTATTGCCGCTGCAATGCTACAGCCCAATCCACCTTCTACAATAATTATTGATGAGCCAGAGTTGGGATTGCATCCTGCAACTATTTCAATCATAGCTGAGTTAATTCAAGACGCAGCTAAGCGCACTCAAGTTATCATTGCCACTCAATCACCTGCGCTGATTGACCAATTTTCCGTAGCAGATATTGTAGTGGTAAACCGAGAGGATGGTGCTTCAACTTTCAAAAGACTTGATGAAAGAGATTTTTCAGAATGGCTTAAAAATTATTCTGTTGGTGAACTTTGGAGCAAAAATGTGATTTCAGGAGGACCAGTTTATGAGTGATTACGTTGAGGTTGTGGCTTTAGTCGAAGGAAAAACAGAACAGGTTTTTATTGACAAGTTACTGGGAAAATATTTGGCTGATAGAAACATATTCATGACAGCAATCCAGTTATCAAAGCCTGGTCAAAAAGGTGGAGATGTTAAGTTTTCAAGAGCGCTTAAGGATATATCAAGTCATCTCAAAGAACGGCCAAATACTTATGTAACTTAATTTTTCGATTATTACGGGGTTAAGGAGTGGCCTGGTGTTGAAGAAGCGCAAAAATATAAAGACCCTAGCTTAATTGCCTGTGCTATAAATGAGGCAACTAAAAAAGAAGTTGTGCAAAGGGTTTCGGCCCAGCGGGTAGAAAATAGATTTATACCTTATGTAGCTGTACACGAGTTTGAAGCTTTATTGTTTAGTGATCCAGTTCATTTAGCTGAAACTTTAAAGATTAAACAAAATGAAATAGAAGCTGTTTTGAATAAATTTGGTAATCCTGAAAGCATTAACAACTCCCCAGCAACAGCTCCTTCAAAAAGGCTAGAAAAGTTTTTTCCTCGCTATAAAAAAGTTCAATCTGGAATAGCAATTGCAGAAAAAATTGGCATTGACAAAATCCGCAAAAAATGCAAACTATTTAATAATTGGATAAGTCAGTTAGAAGAACTCCGACAAGCTAACCCCTAAAGAATCACCGCACAACTAGCGCGTAGAGCGCGTTCTCCAGCTCGGCGGGGGTGGAGTATTTGCCCAACATAATCTCGAAGTTGATTTCGCTCAGGCGGGCGGTAACGCGGAGCAACAAGCGTGGATGCCAGCGGCGCGCTTGGGCGGGAAGATTTTGAATTCTACTAAAAACCCAGGGAACCATACCGCAAACTTGGGCCATCTCCTGCTCACTGCTACCTTCTTTTTGCATGGCTTGCACATGCAGCAAACGCACACATTGTTGGTAAAGACTGCTCACAATAGCCACCGAAGAAACTCCTGCTTGCCCTAGTTCTCGTAAAGTCTTTACAAATTCCGAGCTGTTGCGCTCTCCAAAAGGCTTTTGCAATTCGTAAGCCATCATTTCCCGTTGGGGCACAATCAATTCTTTGGCTAAATCCAAGGAGATTTCTTTGCAATCAGGGGAGTGCAACAATACTTTTTGTAATTCGCTATGCACCAATGCAGGGTCGTTGCCCAAAGCATCGGCGATATACTGGGCGGCGTTGTTTTGGATTCTAACTTTAAGCTGGCTTTGGCAGTAATCTCCTATCCAGGCAGCCATCTTATAAGCGGGCGGGGCATCAAAACTCTGCACTTCAGCGATTTTTTTAATGGTTTTGCCAAATTCTGTGCGCCCATCAATTTTTGTCCCTTCCATAAATATCATGGCATCGGGCTGGGTTTTAAGCCACGCTAAAAGCTCCGCTTGTTCCGCAGCTTTCATAGCATCAAAACGGCGTACCACCACTGCAGTTTGGGGGCCAAACATAGAAACCGTTGCCGCCGAACCAATGATTTTACTCACAATATCTTCGGTATCGCCACCGTGGAAAACTTGCTTGGCCATGGGGTCGCTGTAGCTATCCCCCAAAGCCTTTTGTAAAGCTTTTTCTAAAGCTTGGTTTTTGCTAAAAGCATTGGTGCCTAAAAACAACTGAATCATAAAAACTAGCGATAATCTAAGATTTCTAGCTTAGTAATTCCTCTAGGGGTGTTTACTTCTACCACTTCGCCCTTGCCTTTACCAATTAGTGATTTACCAATGGGGGAGGTATAGGAAATTTTACCGTTGATGGGGTCCATGCCATCGGGGGAAACCAAGGTGTATTCGGAAATTTTTCCGGTTTCTACATTTTTCACCGTCACGGTGGCCCCAAAACTAACATGGGCCATGGTAGCTGGGTCATGGCTGGCAATTTCACTGCGAGCAATGCGGTCTTCTAAATACTGAATGCGGGTTTCTATATGGGATTGGCGTTCCTTGGCAGCGTGGTATTCGGCATTTTCTTTTAGGTCGCCTTGGGCGCGAGCCTCTGCAATATCTGCTATCACTTGAACGCGTTCATTCTTCTTTAAACCATCTAATTCTTTTTGCATTTGGTCTAAAGTATCTTTAGTTACTGGTATTGTGTCCATAATATTTTCTCAAAAAAACTATTATTACTTATAAAGAAGTTAGTAAATTCACCATATAAAAGCATCTTTTTTAAAAAGTGGGTCTGCCATGCTTAAATTTTTGCCCCAGGGCGGAGTTTGTACTCCCCAAGGTTTTAAGGCTAGCGGTGTTGCTGCTGGCATCAAAGAATCTGGTCTTTCCGATGTAGCTTTGCTGTATTCCACGGTACCAGCCCAATGTTTTGGGACTTTTACCACCAATAAAGTGCAGGCTGCTCCGGTGCTTTTCGACAAAAAAGTTTTGGAAAGTAATTCCAGGGTGGCGGGTATAATAGTTAATTCGGGCAATGCCAATGCTTGTACAGGGCATACTGGCTACCAAAATACCGTGGATATGGCAGTCCAAGTGCAAGAACTTTTGGGATTAGCTAGCAATCAAGTGTTGGTTTGCTCTACGGGAGTAATAGGCCAACTACTACCCATGGGAAAAGTGCGCAAAGGCATAGATTTGGCCGTTACGGCCCTCAAAGACGATGCTTCTACAGAGTTTTCCCAAGCTATAATGACCACCGATACGGTGCATAAAACTTTAGGCGCAGAATTACAAACTGAATCTGGAGTGGTGAAAATAGGCGGCGCTTGCAAAGGTTCCGGCATGATCCACCCCAATATGGCCACCATGTTGGCATTTATCACCACGGATATAGAATTACCCGTGAATTTTGCGGGAGAGTTCAAAGCTTGGGTAAATCAAAGTTTCAACGCTATCACTGTAGATGGCGACACTTCCACCAACGATAGCTGCATATTGCTCGCCAATGGTGCTAGCGGCATAAAATATGAGGATTTAAGTTTGTCAGAACAAGGACAATATCGCCGCGCCATGGAAGATTTGATGCGAGAATTAGCCCTTAAAATCGTGCGCGATGGGGAGGGGGCCACTAAATTGGTGGAAGTTAAAGTGGAAAAAGCCCCCAACAATGCCGAAGCTTTGCAAATGGCACGCTTTATTAGCACATCAAATTTGGTGAAAACTGCCATGTTCGGTCAAGATCCCAACTGGGGACGCATTCTTTCTAGCGCTGGCTCCAGTGGTGCAAGCTTAAACCCCGATTTGGTGGATTTGTATTTTGATGATGTTTTAGTTTTAGAACAAGGGCAACCCACTCAGGCTGATTTAAATGCCTTAAGTGCAGTGGTAAAAAAGGAGGAATACCAAATTCGTTTGGTGCTAAACTTGGGAAATGCCACCGCTTCTGCTTTTACTTGTGATTTAAGCTATGATTATGTAAAAATAAATGCCGAATACACCACTTAAAAGAAGCTTGCTAGCTGTTTATTTGCTTTGGGCAGGACTTTTGCATGTCCACGCCCAGGTGGATGATAATACGCATTTTGTGGTGGATTCATCTGCGCATTTTGTGGTGGATAGCATAGAATATAAAATCGCCAATGCCTTTGACGATAACCGCAAAGTTACTCGCTTCGATGCTTGGCTGTTTAGTGTTGGCAATCATTTGCGTTTCAAAACTCGGCCCAGCGTATTAGCCCAGAATATATTTTTCACCGCAGGTGATACGGTAAATTTGTATGATTTTGCCGAAAGTGAGCGCTGGTTGCGCCGGCAAAAGTTCTTGTCCGATGCCCACATAAGCTTGCGACAGGGGGAACAAGGGGAAAATATCGTAGAAGTACAAAGCTCAGATATGTGGACCACCGTGATTCCCATTGCTTTGAGCAAACCCGGAGATAGATGGCTATGGCAGTTAGGCTTATTAGAGAACAACTTTTTGGGGTTGGGAAAGTCGGTGGGACTGTATTATGGGCGTGGAGAGGAAAATATTACTTGGTTAGTTAATTACTCCGATGGTAATTTCTGGCAAAAAAACAATCAATTAGACCTGAGCTACACTTGGAACGCCGATGGTTTTAATGGGGAGTTTTTATTGGCACGGCCTTTTTTGCTGAGCCATAGAGATGAATGGGCCTATACCATCGCTGGGCAAATTCGCCAAATGCCCCGCCTAATATATTGGAGTGAAAACACCTTGCCAGTGGCAAAAGAATATATATCGTCTCAGAACTTGCAGCTAGTTAATGCAGCGGGAGATTCGGTGAAATTTCCCACTTATAAGCCTGGGGTGCATGCCAACCATCTTTTTAGCTGGCAAAATCTGCGCCGTGATTCTTTGTCATATCGTTTGGCAAGGTCTTGGGGTGGGGCGCGGGTAGCTAAAGTGCGCGCTGGCTTTAATTATCAAAAAAATGCATCTGAAAACCCCACCATACAGCGCACTGTTTTTCGTGAAGGAGATGATTATTTCGCCGTGGATAGCAGTGATTTGCTCCAGATGTTTTTACCCTTGCGTCAAGATGTGCGCTTTGGTTTAGGATTGGAGTTTTCTCGTTTAAATTACACCAAAAGGCATAACTTTAGCCATATAAAATGGACTGAAGATGTACAAGAGGGGTGGGTGATTTCCGCTTATATCGCAAAAAATCAAAGAGCTTTGGGGGCCAGTAACAATCATTGGTATGGCGAAGCCGATGGGCAAATTAGCTTGGGTAATTCCCTGCACTATTTTTTAGCCCGGGCTCAACAACAAGCTTATTGGCAATTCGGCAGTTCCGAGATAAATGAAAGCAAAGGTCAGCTAAAATTTGAGTATATATTTAAGCCCACCCACCGCTTAGGCACTGCTTGGTCTGCGGAGTATAAAAACATAAACTCCGCAAATTTTGCGGAATCGTATTTTTTAGGCGCAAATTATGGTTTAGAAGGCTTTCCGGCCTTTTTTTTGGCAGGTAAACACTCTTTTTATAGTCGTTTAGAGCAGCGTTGGTATCCCGATGTGGAAGTTTTAACCTTGTTGCCAGTGTTCGCAGCATTTGTCAATGCGGGGCAAACAGCTCCCACTTGGGACAAATTATTAGACCGTAATTTACAGTGGTCGGCGGGTATAAGTTTGCGCGTGGGTTTGTCTAAATCTGTGGAAGGAGTAATTAATCATCTTAATTTGGTGTGGCCTTTAAACGGACCTTTAGCGGGCTCCAAGTGGCCCATGTTGGCGATTTTAGCCAGCGTTTCCATGTGAGGAACCATGAAGTTCGTAGTGGTACTAGTGGCTCCAGAGCATCCCCATAATGTGGGTTTTTGTGCTCGTGCTATGCGGGCTAATAATGTAGAAGAGCTGCGTATAGTTTGGCCCCGCAAAAAGCAAATATCGGCAAAATCTTGGGTAACAGCTCACGGCGCCGCGGAAATTTTGGATTCTGCGCAAATTTTCAGCTCTTTGAAGGCTGCTTTACACGATACTCAGGCAGCGGTGGCATTTAGTCGTCGCTTTCATGACACACCGGTTCCCCATGCTAGTTTGCCTAATTTAAACGATTTGTGGCAAGGAAATTGGCATAAAATTGCCCTAGTTTTAGGCCGCGAATCCCAAGGTTTAAGCTCGGCAGAGTTAAACTTATGCTCTTGGCAATGCGAAATCCCCATGCCGGGGAAAATAAGCTTAAATTTAGGCCAGGCTTTGAGTGTGGTGCTTTATGAAATAGCTCGAGAACAAAAAAATATCTTAGATGGTAAAAGCGAAAAAGCCGTGCCTGCCATGGCTTCATACACTGAGCTAGAAAGCTTGCTAAATTTTTTGCAAGAAAATTTACCCGATCCCGAAAAACGCCCTCCGTGGAATGAAATCGCTCTGCGCCAGTGGCTACATCGCTTAAATCCCAGCTCTAAAGAAGTTCGAGCACTATTTGGTGTGTTTAGAGGGTGGTTGGGGATAAAAGCCCGAACAACAAAAAAACATTGCGATTCTAATAAATCACAAAAGAACATATAACATCAAGCTGCCCCTAAATGTTTTAAGAGCAACTTGAGTTTTACATCATTTAACTTAATTCAGAATTTTAGCGCATTCCAAAAAAGAAGCATCTCCGGCCACGACCTTGCCCAGCACCTTGTCCTCGACTAGCACCACGGGTTTGTCCTCCACCAAATCCAGCACCACCGCCGAAGCCCTGTCCACGGCCCATGCCACGACCTTGACCAGCACCTAAGCCTTGCCCTCCACCGAAGCCCTGTCCTCGGCCCATGCCACGACCTTGGCCCGCTCCGAAACCCTGACCTTGTCCAATGTTTTGATTTGTATTTTTATCAGTCATAATATTTACTCCTAATTGTGTGCATAAGCACAATATAACTAATTTATACTCTTTTTGTGCATAAGCACATAATCTTTTTTTAAAATATCTCTTTTTTTGTGCTAGCAGGCAAGTTTTATCCGATGTATGACCACGCTACTCTCTTTAGATATAGCGTAGTTTAGCTATATTTTCGCCGTGTTGATTATTTTAATTTAAGGAGTGCTTAATGGAGTGGTTCGTAGAGCTTTTTACGATTAATTCAATTGCCCAAACGATCATTTTACTTAGTTTAGCTGTTTTTCCAGGGATTTTACTAGGGGGAATCAGCATAAAAGGTGTAAAAATTGGCATAGCAGGGGTGCTGTTTTCTGGACTATTTATGGGAGCGCTGGGTTTACCTGTGGATGCCCATGTTTTGCACTTTATTCGTGAATTTGGTCTGATTTTATTCGTTTTTGCCATTGGTTTGCAAGTGGGACCAAGCTTTTTTGCCAACTTTAAGCGCGATGGTTTGACCTTAAATTTTTATGCAACTCTCATTGTTTTGTTAGGGGTTTTAGTAGCTATAATAGAGATGAAAATATTCAAGCTCCCCGTAGAAGTTATGGTGGGGGTGCTTTCCGGGGCAGTAACCAACACGCCTGGCTTAGGGGCTGCACAACAAGCTTTGATAGATGCTCCTGGCATGGCTGAAAATGTTGGAGCTATTTCCGGTGCGGCCTATGCGGTGGCCTATCCTTTCGGTATTTTTGGCATTATTTTAAGCATGTTATTAATAAGGTTCTTTTTTAAAATCAAAATTAAAAAAGAAAGCGACCAATATGAAGCTAATATTCAGGGCAATCGCAAAGCTTTGCAAACTTTTTCCGCCGAAGTTAAAAATCCTCAGATAGACGGAAAAACCATAGCCGAGCTCAACGCTTTGTTAGATCATCAACTGGTGGTAACGCGCCATTTACGCAGCGATGGCATTGAGTTAGCTTCCGAAAATAATGTGGTAAAATTAGGGGATGTACTTCATCTGGTTGCCAATAAAAAAGGTTTAGAAAAAATCCTTGCTATGGTGGGCAGCGTTAGTGATGCCGATCTGCGTAAAACTCCATCAAAAATCACGGTTTGGCGCATTTTAGTTTCCCAAGCTAACGGTCATACTTTGCAACAAGAGCGTTACCAAGAGCGCATGGGCGTGCGCATTACTCGCATTTTGCGCGCAGGGCTCGAAATTTTACCTTCTCCCACCACTCGTTTGCAGGTTGGGGACCATGTTACGGTTGTAGGGCAAGCTTCTGAACTTAAAAAGCTATCTGTGGAATTGGGCGACTCCAAAGCTCGCCTTTATCATCCCAATATGGTGGCAATATTTTTGGGAATTTTGCTTGGCGTTTTACTCGGTTCAGTGCCTTTACCCATTCCTGGATTGCCATCTCCTGTTAAATTAGGTTTAGCTGGAGGGCCATTGGTGGTAGCATTGTTAATGGGCATCAAAGGTCATATTGGTCGCCTGCATTTTTATATGCCCGTGGCGGTGAGTACTTTTATGAGGGAATTTGGAATTTTGCTCTTTTTAGCTGCAGTGGGGCTTAATTCTGGAGAGAGTTTTGTGAAATATCTCCGCGAAGGCACCGGTTGGGTGTGGATGGGAGCGGGGGTAGCTATTACTTTCGTGCCAGTTTTTATTGTAGGAGTAATCGCCAGAATACGAGGTTTAAACTATCTCAGCTTGTCTGGACTGCTTTCCGGCGCTATGACTGATCCTCCAGCTTTGGGATATGCCAACTCTTTGAGTGATTGTCAAGCCCAATCCACTGCTTATGCCAGCGTTTATCCTTTAACCATGTTTTTACGCATTATGACTGCACAAATATTTGTTATGCTTATGTTATAACAAAGGTGGATTTATGTCACAAATACATATTTATACAGGGGATGGGAAAGGTAAAACCACCGCAGCCATTGGTTTAACTTTCAGAGCTGTGGGGGCAGGTTTGTCCGTGGCTTTTTTGCAATTTATGAAAAACATGCGCTACAGCGAAATTTCTGTGCTCGAAAAGTTAGGAGTAAAAGTGAAGCAATATGGAGATGGTTGTATATTTGACCGTCCTATTAGTTCTGCAGAAAAAGCTTTGGCCGAGCAAGGTTGGCAAAATGCCCAAAAGATGATTTCTTCAGGAGAATATGGGCTAGTGGTGCTAGACGAATTTAATGTCGCCTTAGATTTGCAATTATTAGATATAAAAAAAGTGGTTGGAGATTTGCAAGAGCTAAAACTAGCTGCCGAAGTGGTGTTTACGGGCATTAATGCACCCACGGAACTGTTGGAAAATGCCACATTAATCACCGAAATGCAAAAAAAACGCCACTACTATGATCAGGGAGTAGCGGCGCGAGTAGGTATAGAGCGTTAACGCTGTTTTAGCGACGGCGCATCATTTGCATCAGGCCACCGCCGTTGCTGACATTAGTAAAACCCATTTGCTGTAAAACTCGCACTCCATAGCCACTGCGAGCGCCAGAAGCGCAATAAAGGATGATTTCTCTATCTTTATTTCCGAGTTGATCAGCTTTTTCTGCAAATTCATCTAAAGAAAGATTAATCGCACCAGGGTATGCACCAGCCATAAACTCCACATCGGTACGCACATCAATAATTAATGGCCCAGAGCTAGGAATATCAGAAGCAACTTCTTCTGGAGCGTAGTTTTCTTCTGTTGTGGAAGATTCTTCTGTGAGGCTTTTTGTTTCAATTTTAGGCAAAATAACTTGGCAATTTTTATAGCCTATGGTACGAGCATATCGCTGCACAGACTCAAAGCCACCGCTTATATAAAAAACGGGAGAAGAAGTATGAGTTTTGAAAAAACGCGCTGCTTGGTGACCTTTTTTTCCACAATTATCATAGAGTAAAATTGCAGTTTCTGCAGGAAGTTGGCCTAAAGCTTCACTCAAAAATTCCACAGGAATGTTTGTAGCACCGCGAATGTGCCCTTTATCAAAAGCAAAATTATCGCGTACATCTATTATCAAAGCGGTGTTGTTTTGCAGAAAATCATCTAATTCTTCGGCTAAAACGCTTGTACTATAACCAGAAATATGGTTTTGCGCCGCATAAGCTGCCATATTGGTAGCGTCATGGGCGGTTCCCAAGGGTGGGGAATAGGCAAAGTCTGTATCAGCCAAGTCATCTACGGTGAGTCCGGCAAATGCCGCGGTGGCAATCACATCTAAGCGGCGATCAGCTCCAGCGAATCCCGCAGTTTGCCCACCTAAAATTTTACCCGTGTCTTTGTCAAAAACTATGCGCAAGCTCACTTGTTCTGAGCCTGGGTAATAAGAGGTGTGATGTTCTTTGTGCACAGTAACTGCATGGGCGTTTAAGCCTAAACCTAAGGCTGCTTTTAGAGACAAGCCCGTAATTCCCGCCACGGCATCAAAAACCCGTACAATGGAAGTTCCCAAAGAGCCTGCATAGGCGCGTTTTCCACCTAAAGCATTTTCCGCTGCAATGCGCCCCTGTCTGTTGGCAGGACCTGCCAAGGGAATGCGCACTTTTTGGTTGTGCACTCGGTGCTCGAGTTCTACCATATCACCCGCGGCCCAAATATGAGGATCGCTAGTGCGCAAATATTCATCCACCAGCAAACCACCCGCTTCGCCAATTTCCAAGCCCGCATCTATGGCTAAATCCAAGGTGGGGCGCACACCAATGGAAAGCAGCACCATATCTGCATCTACCATGCTACCATCATCTAATGTAACTTGGCTTTCGCTAATGCTTTCCAGGGCTTTTTCGGTGTGTAATTCCAAACCATAAGCGGTCATTTCTTCTTCGATAAAAGCCGCAAATTCCGCATCCATTAGTGCCATGGTATGGGGCATTTTTTCAATTACGCTTACTTTTAATTGGCGTTTTGCCAAAGCTTCCGCCATTTCTAAACCAATAAAACCACCACCCACAATCACCGCTTTTTGAGGATCTTTGTCTCTAATGTATTCATCAATAGCGTCCATATCAGCCAAAGTCCATAAGGTGAAAACATGGGGCATATCGCTACCGGGCATAGTGGGTTTTATGGGGCGACCCCCTTGGGCTAAAATCAATTTTGTATAGCTATGTTCTTCCATGGTTCCATTGCGACTTACGCTAATAGAACGACTTTCAGGGTTGATTTTTTCTACCCGAGCATTGGTATGCACGGTAACATCGTACTGTTCCCTAAAACTTTCCGGGCTTTGGAGAATCAAGGAGGAACGATTTTTAATATCGCCGCCTATATAATAGGGAAGACCGCAGTTGGCAGAAGAAATATCCGGCCCCGCTTCAAAAATTGTGATTTCAGCTTGAGAAGAAAGCCGACGAGCTTTAGCTGCTGCAGTGGCTCCAGCGGCCACACCACCTACAATTAATATTTTCTCCATTTTTCTTTCCTTTCTCTAGTAAAACTACTTACTAATTTAGCTATAAATTGCCAACTAGAACTATTGTTCCACAATTATAGCAAAGTCTGTTTTAAATTGACCCTAATTCTTCCAATGCATTTTGGCTTTTTTCTATGATATCTTATTGCGTAGCTAGTTTAACGCGTTCTCTTTCTACCACAGCGGCAGGAGCGCCATTCACAAACTTGTCATTTTGCAACTTACGCTCAATGGCCGTGGCAAAACCCTGAGCCTTAGCAATTTCTTTGCTTAAACGCTCTTTTTCTGCATCTAAATCCAGTAATCCTTCTAAAGGCACAAATAATTCGCCTCCAGGAACCACAATACTCGCAGAAAAGGCGGGTTTGGTAGCTGCGGAAGAAATATTTAAGTCTTCAACGCCAGCCAATTCCACCACAATGTGGGCACAACTCTGCAAAGCTTTTTCTTCGTCAGAACTATCAGTTTTGACCACCGTAGCCAGTTTTCGCGCTGGAGAAACTCCATAGCGACCCCGCACCGAACGCACTCCTTCTACCACCGCAAAAACCTTCTCAAAAGTTTCCTCAATTTGTGCATTAATCCACGCGCTTTCCACTGAGGGCCAAGCATCTACAATTAGCGCAGCACTTTGGGGGAAAAGTATGCCATTAAGTTCTTCGGTGATAAATGGCATCAGCGGATGCAACAACTGCAAAGATTGTTTGAGCACTTGGGATAAAATCACCATGGCATTGCTCTTAACTTCGTCTAGTTCAGCTTGGTTAATAATAGATTTTTTGATTTCTAAGTAGCTAGAACAAATATCGTCCCAAATAAAGCGATACAGCTCTTGAGCCAGTTCTGCAAAACGATATTCTTCTAAATATTTAGTGCAATTTTGTGTGGCAGTGTGCAAACGCGACAAAATCCACCGATCTTCTAGGGCTAATAAATCTTCGTTTACTGGTGGCAATTCTCTTTGCAAAGCTCCAGCTTCTTTTAGGTGAGGCAACAAAAACCTACAGGCATTCCATAATTTATTGCTGAAATTACGCCCGATTTCAAAGCGATCCGAAGTGTTAATCGTGCGTCCATCTGCTTGTTTTTCAAGTTTAACAGGAAGACGAACATCTTGGTTATCTGTGCACAAACTCGCCATAACAAAACGCAGGGCATCGGTGCCGTATTTCTCAATTATATCCAGCGGATCCACCCCGTTACCCAGGGATTTCGACATGGTACGACCTTGTCCGTCCAAAATTTTGGGATGAATATAAACTTCTTTAAAGGGAATAGTTCCCATGTTTTCCTGGGAAAAAATCACCATGCGCGCCACCCAAAGAGTGATAATATCGCGGCTAGTTACCAAAACCGAAGTGGGATAAAATTCTTCTAAGGTTTCGGTTTTTTCTGGCCAACCCATGGTGCTATGGGGCCATAAAGCGGAGCTGAACCAGGTGTCCAAAGCGTCGGGATCCCGCAGCAATTTATGCCCCGCAATGCTATCTTCAGCTAAATCTTCGCTTTGGGAGCAAATTAGCCAACCTTCAGTTTCGGAGCGGAACCAGTAAATATCGTCGCGTTCGCCAAAAGCTGTGTTTAAATCACTTTCTGAGCAAGTGGTGCAATGCCATATAGGAATCTGGTGTCCCCACCAAAGTTGACGGCTAATACACCAATCGCGTTTTTCGCCCAGCCAATCCAAATAAGCTCGGCTATAGCGTTCGGGAATAATCTTAATTTCTCCGCTGCGCACCGCTTCCATGGCGTTTTCCGCCAAGTTATCCATTTTCACAAACCATTGATCGCTAAGTAATGGCTCAATGGGGGTTTTAGAACGATCGCTGTGTCCCACTTGATGCTCGTGGTCTTTGACTTCTATTAAATAACCTTCGTCTTCCCAAGCTTGGGCCACAGCTTCTCGGGCGGCGGCGATGGTTAAACCCGCAAATCTGCCCCCATTTTCATTTACCAAGCCTTCTTCTGTAAAGATGTTTACCATGGGCAAATTATGGCGTAAGCCCGTTTGATAGTCGTTGGGATCATGGGCAGGGGTTACTTTCACCGTGCCCACCCCAAATTCCGGATCCACCAAAATACCATCGGCAATTACCGGAATTTCACGGCCAATAAAGGGGACGAGCACTTTTTTGCCAATATATTGTTTATAGCGCTCGTCGTTGGGATGCACCGCCAAGGCCGTATCGCCCAGAACGGTTTCTGGGCGCGTGGTGGCCACGGGAATATATCCAGAACCATCGGCTAAGCGATACTGGAAAGTCCAAAATTTGCCCATCACCGTCTCATGATAAATTTCGTCGTCAGCCACCGCTGTTTGCAAATGCGTGTCCCAGTTTACCAAGCGCTTTCCTCGGTATATCAAGCCTTTTTTAAACAAATTGAAAAAAGCATGACGCACCGCTTTGGCACAAATAGGATCCAAAGTAAAGCGTTGCCTTTCCCAATCGCAGGAACTACCCAAACTTTTGAGCTGAGTGGTTATGCGCTCTTCGTATTCGTCTTTCCACTCCCAAATTCGTTGCACTAAAGCTTCGCGACCTAAATCGTGGCGGGTCTTTTTTTCATCTTCAAAAATTCGCGTTTCCACCACCGCTTGGGTGGCAATCCCCGCATGATCCGTACCCGGAATCCATAAAGTGTTGCGTCCAGTTTTGCGTCTATAGCGCACCAATACATCTTGTACCGTATTGTTCAAAGCGTGTCCTAAATGCAGAGCGCCAGTCACATTAGGTGGGGGGATCACCACCGAAAAATGTTCGCCTTTACCGCTGGGCTTAAAATAGCCCTTAGTATTCCATAGTTCTAGCCAACGAGATTCAATATTTTGGGGGGTATAACGAGTTTCCATAGCGCTTAAATCTAGAAATTTGTAAATTAGTTAGGGATTTTATGTTTTGGACTTTAAAATGATTAAAAAATCTCTGCTTTTAGGGTGGATTTTGCTTTTGTCAAATTGCATGCTTTTTGGCGATCGTGATTATTTTGTTTTAAAAGGTCCCCAGATGATAGCCTGTGATAAAGGGTATGTAAGTTACTTGGGGCATTCCAAAGCCTTAGAGGTTACAGACCATGAATTTCCTGCTACCCAAGCCGTACTAAATTACAACTTTTCCCTTTCTAAAGCAGAAATAACCCAAGGGGAATTTTTAGAATTTATGGGTTATAATCCCGTTCCCGAAGAAGACAGGCAATATGGGGAAAATAAACCGGTGGTTTATGTAAGTTGGTATGATGCTGCGTTGTTTTGCAATGCTTTGTCCAAAATAAACGAGCTAGATACCGTTTATATTTATAGTGGGGTTTCTCCAGAGGGTGTTTTAGAGAATTTAGAAACAGATTTTAGTAAAGCTGGTTTTAGGCTACCCACAGAAGCAGAGTGGAATGTTGCCGCTGGTGCCTCGGAAACAAACATTTATCCATGGGGTTCAGACACAAGTCTTGCCAGGCACTTTGCCAATTTTTTCCCTCATTCCAACGGAAAATTACAAGATGTTTGCACAAACAAAAGTACCGACCACGGATTTTGTGACTTAGCCGGTAATGCCCTAGAATGGACCCAAGATTGGCTGTGGAAACTACCAGGTTTTTATGTGCCTAATTTTTTAGGTGGTTTAGGTGAAGATGAAAATACTGATAAAGTGGTGAAAGGCGGGTCATTTCAACATGGATTACGTCAACTTCGCAATTCCATGCGCACCGATAATTACTTTTCTCCTCCTTATCAAAAAACTGAATACATAGGTTTTAGGGTGGCGAGAGGTATTATAGAAGAAGGCAGTTACAATAGTGAAATGGGGCAAGTGGTTCACGGCATTTCCACAGTAAAAATGCTTCCCAAAGCCCAAGAAATTCGCAACTTTTTCAAAACCCGCAGCGTTAAGCTAGTGGCAATTGATGCTCTGGAAGATAAATTAGTACGCATCGAATTTCGACGCCATGGAATGTTTACGCCTCTGCAGGATTCTGTGATAATTCGTCATCCCGAAATTTCCCCCGATGGTCGCTTTATCGCTTATGCCAATCGCAGTGAAGGGCAAGGGGGTGAACTCAATGTGGGAATGATTACTTTCAATTCTATAGACACTAAACAAGCGCGGAAAATAGAAGGAGTGGGAATGCCTCGCTGGTATATGGATGGGCATGAATTATCTTTGATTATTGTAGATAATATTCAAAACAATCAAGACTCAGTGACTTGGTTAGAGCACAAGACTGTAAATAATGCATTTAGACATGGATATTTTAGCAAAATCACCACAAATCCCATAGAATTAAATGGGGCTTATCATTCTGGGTTTAGCAGTGACTTAAATTTTTTTGCCTCAGGTTATACTCGCCTACGAGTGCTGGATCGTGCTAAAAACAAGTTAAATACTTATTTCACTTATCCACAAAATGGTAAGGATAAAAATGCCTCTATTCAGGTTTGCAATGTTTCTATATCCAAAGGCGAAAAACCCGAAATCGCCTTTATAGACTTTGGCTATGCACAAAAAAGTTCCATTGTGGGTAAAAGCTATGGTATTCACGAAGTTATTTTCTTAATGGATCCCGCTACTGGTGAAATCAATGATTATATTCCCCCTCCCAAAGGTTATGCAGGGTGGAACTACCCCGAATGGAGCAATCATCCCGATTATTTGGTGGCCACTGCTTTTGACAAAAGTGATGCTAATACGGCGGTTTTTGCCATTAGGCGCAGCGATAAGCAAGTTTTACAACTATTGAGTGGCGATGAAATCACCATGCCTCAACTCTGGATAGATCCCAATGCTTTAGATGAAAATTGGGAATTCTACTGGGATACAGCTTTTCATTACAGTGAGCCTGCGGATAATATAAATCGTTTTTATATGGAACAAAAGTTTTTACGGGCCTTGGAAAATCGTGAAAAAGTGCATACTCTAGCCATAGGCACTTCGCGTTTAGAAAATGCTATGAGTGTGACTCAAATGGCTGGAACTGATAGTGGCACAGTAATAAATATGTCTTTTCCTGGGGGAGTGCCCAGTTTTGCTGCGTTTATCATGGAAAAATATGTGCATCCTCAGCTTTTTCCTGAAGTAAAACATCTGATTATAGATTTAGGCTTAGAGTTTTTTGCCTCAAATGCCTACGAAGAAGCCATACTATTTCCGTCTTTGGGCTACCAATATGACACCATTCATCAATTTTATGCTCAAGGTATTAGTGCTAGTCAAGACAGCGCTCTGCAAAATCGCATTAATGAATTGTCAACTATGCAAATAGTTAAGGATTATAATCTTTATGGAGATCGAATAGATCCTGGCTATAAGATTTGTCATGGTTGGGGCGACTTGCTCTATGATATAGATACGGATTGGGGGGCAGATGGGTTTTGGAAAAGTAATTTTAAGCTATTTAAGCAAGCTGTGCAAGCCATGGAAAAAATGGATATACAAGTTTACGGCGTGGTTTTCCCCCAACATCCAGGTTATGCAGAAACAGAATATTATGGTCGCCATGGCGGAGATAAAGACAAAATCGCTGCTTTGGTGGATAGTTTAAATACGCTAGTTGAATCCACTAGTAATTTTCAATGGAAAGATTTAAACAAAAATGGCAAACATAAATACTCTGAAAAGTACTTCGCCGACGCCGACCACCTTTGTTTCACTGGAGCTATGGCGATCACCGATGAAATCCAAGATTGGATAGAAAAGTCCAAATAAAATTAAAAATAAGTTTTTGCAAAAACTCCATAAAAAAAGAGTCCAGACTACCTACGACACATAAAAGCCCATGAGTCCGTTGCTGCTTTCGCCCTGGCGGGTTGCCCGCGGACAGTCATTGTGTAGGGTCTGGACAAAATTAAATGTAATAATTTTATGGTGTGTTGACTATTTTTGGCGGTGCAGTGCTACTTTGCAACTCATTAGTTAAGCTATCGTATTCATCTTTAGTAATTCTAAAGTAGTCGATAGTTACACCTAAAACTGAATAAACGGCGGTATTTCCACTTACTTCCATAGCGAAACTATCTTGCAAATCTGTAGTTCCTCGAATGGAATTGCCTATTTTTTTGCCTGTGAGTGAACCCAAAGAAGAGCTTAGAGTCCAGTTTTCACTAGATTCTGCTTTTACTTGAAAAAGAGCCATGCCAGTAGAGTCGCGCCAATACCCACTAAAATCATCACTTTTAGCTTTGTCGTTACATCCTAAAAGTACAATTATAAATGCTAATGCTAAATAAAGTTTACAGTTTTTCATTCACTAAATTTAATACTATTTGTTTAATATTGTCAACTGTTGGTATATTGTTGAAAATCAACGGATTATATGTTAATATATATAAGTGATTTGTTAAAAGTTTGATTATCTGCTGATTGGAGTTTGAAATGGAAAGTTTAATACAGTTTGCTTCAGGGGCCTTTGCTTTAGTGGTTTTTTTCTTTGTTTTTAGGAAAGTGCTACATAAAAGTGATTCGCCTCGTGGGCATTGGTTTAGCCGCTGATGTAAAAAAAGTAAAAAAAGTTTTGCAAATGCCCTTTTTGAGTATATATTATTAATTAAGATATAATATAATCTTGGGGGATTTGTGTTTGGTAGAAACTTAAATTTAAGTAAAATTTGGAGCATCATACTTGTATGCTCAGCATTTGTTTTTGCTCAAAAAACAGTGCATTTTTTTAGTCCTTGGACCAGTGATCCAGTCCGATCTAATTATACCATGTACATACAAGGCCAAGATAATGCTGGTTTTAATAGTTGGTGGCCTGGGGCAATTATGAATAATGTAGGGGGAGGATGGTACTCTTACACTTTTAATGCAACAAATGGTATTCAGTTTAGAATTATGAATGCTACTGACGGCAATGTAAGCAACCAACTGTATATTACACCTGATGGTGTTTCTCCAAATCAGAGTAATTTTACCAACATCCCCCAATTTCAAGAATCTGATGATATTTACTTATATGTAGAAGGTGAGCAAGTCATAATCACTACAACTCCTCCCCATGCTCAATATTTAATGGTTTTGTCTCCTTATGTATCAGCACCTTTGTTGGAAATTGAAGGACAGACCGGCAAAAGGGCTATGATAGCTGTGGATAAACCTTGTGGTTGGTATGCTGTGCCTTTTTTAAATACCGATGATTTATCTGTGCGTTTAGTTAATAACAAAGGGGAATACTATGGTGCAGAAGGGTTGGGGAATGCAGATTATATTTCATTAGCTGAGCAATTTGTTGGTAAAGATACCGTTTGGCTTTCTACTCACTCCAACTTGCCTACTTTGCACGACGAATGGAATCATCAAGAAGGGCGTTGTGCTATTTTGCGTCTAGCCTCATATATACGAGATTTTCCCTCGGATAAAAGTCATCCCGACTTTGAAGCCGCTGGGGAAGGATGGTCTAATCCCACTTGTAATGAAAATGGAACTAAGGGCATGGTGGCTAGTCATTTAGGTCCCGATCGCAAACCAATTAAAGCCCGTGATGCTTGTAATAATAGTCGTTTTGACGAATGGTTTGGCAGAGCACCTGGGAATTACTTTACGGGTTGCTTAGAGCTAGATTTGTCCCTCAATGCCGATGGAAACTATGAAAAACGAGATGATAGCTTTTTCCCCTTAGATCAGATAGGTAAAGAATATGGCAATGATTACAATGGAATGGGGGTGGATCGCTCTCCTAATGATAGCATACATCAACATAACTTTGGCTTTTGTATGGAAACCCACGCCAAATTTACCTATAAAGGTACCGAAGTCTTTACCTTTAAAGGCGATGACGATGTATGGGTGTTTATAAATGATTCCCTAGTGGTGGATTTGGGTGGAGTTCATGAAGCTTTAGAGGCTACCGTGGATTTATCTACCTTGGGCTTAACCGTGGGTGAAGTTTATAATTTTGACTTTTTCTTTTGCGAACGACAATCCACAGCATCGCACATGTGGATTACCACAGATATTGACTTAGTGGAAGAACAAAGTATTATACTCGATAGAGAGGTTATAGAAAATGATGGAGTGATTGCTTTTCGCTATTCTGTTTGGTTAAACACCATTGGTGGCATAGGTTGTCAAACCGAAAATGAAACTGACAAAATGCCTGCCTTGTTTGAGCTACAAAAGCGAGGTGAAAACTCTCGAGTAGAGTTGGGTCCAGGTGCTCATTACGGGGGAGGAATTTTTATTGCCCCCACTCGTGACACTGTTAGCGTAGATACCACGAAGATGGAAGGCTTAGAATATGCGACGACTTATATTCTTTATATCATAAATCCTTATGAGCCTTCCGTTTATGATTCTCTTTTAATACGCACCCCTGGAGCTCCTGCCCCCAATAATCCTCCAGTAATACATTCCGATAGCTTTAGCATTTCAGAAGACGCTGAAATTGGTACCATTGTAGGAGTTCTAAGAGCTACCGACGAAGATGGCGACCCTTTAACATGGAATTTATTACCTAAGGAGTATTTTGACATAGATCAGCTTGGCCGTATTACTGTTAAAAAGGAACTCAATTGGAAAAGTTATCAATCCCATTCGATTCAAGTTTTAGTGAATGATCATGAAGACACTACTACAGCTGATGTTTATATTGAGATTATTAGGGTGGTGAGGCCTATTGATGTAACCATTGTGGATATATCGTCGGGGGATTCTACCTGGCCTCGCAAAGATACGCTTTTTATCAATGTAAAAGATGTAGATATCAATGCGCACATAGATGGTTCAGATTATCCCAATCCTAAAGACACTTCTGTTCACGCCAAATTAGTTGATGGGCCTAACAAAATAGGTATTTTGATATGCTCGCCTGATGATCCCAATGTTTGTGGCACTGATAGCATTGTTGTAATGATAAATACCCAAGTACCTGCAATAGTTTGGGACACGGTTAAGCCCGATACTTCAGGTCTAAAAAACTTGGTTTATAAATATATACCTAGCGATACCGTCTTTATAAATAACCCAAAAACTGTTTTAAAAGGACAACTAACATACATAGATAAAAGACTTAAAGAAGAAAAGTTGCAATTGCCTTTTCCTTTAGAGGTTTTCAATTTAAAAGAAGGTTTCCATAGCATCCCCTTTAGTTGGACCGATGATTTTGGTAATACTGTCTATGATACCCTAAAAATATATTTGGACTTAACTCCACCTAAAGTGAAGATTGTGTCTCCTGAAAACAATGACATTTTTACAGTTTACAATGTAGATGTAGAATGGACTGTGGATGAAGTAACTATGGACACTTTGCTGCGAGCCTCTTTAAATGAGGGTACCAATTCCATAATTCGTTTAGCTATGGATAGAGCGGGTAACTTAGGATCAGATACGGTTTGGGTGGTACTTAAAGAAGAAAAAAATAACGCTAAAATCGATATTGTAAAGCCAATTACTAAACTAAAACCAGACGAAGTAAATGAGTATTTCAGCAAAAATCCTCCACACAAAGATGGCCGTTATGTGGTAACTATTTACGATTATGAAAAAGAACAAGAAGTAGAAGTAGGGTGGGGAAATAAAGATAAATCTTTTGTCACAAAAGGTAATGATAGGGTATATGGAACCAATGGTACTAGTTATGTAGGACCAACTTTGCGCATTGAGATGCGCTTCCAGCATGTGGGGGGCTTAGATGGTGAAGGTAACCCCAGGGGTGGCACAGTAGCTGATTTGCTAGAATGGGCAGAAAGCGAAGGTATAGAGCCTAGTAAAGCATTGTGCGGAGAGCCTATACCTGCTGACCCTTATGAAACTCCTTTATGGAAAAATAGCGTGTTTATTGAGGCGCAAATTTTTGACCAAATGGGGCAATATATTAATCGTTACAAGATAAATATTGACTCCATATCATCTAATCATCTTAATGATGGTGGAGTTGCGGAGTTTTACTTTAGCTTGACCCCTGACCAACAAACAAAACAGATAAAAGATTATCGCGGACGAGACATCGCAACAGGACCATATATAGTTCGCACCCATGTGCGAGGTGAGTCCACTTATCTATGGTGTGCTGGGCAACACTCTAAGGGTGAAAAAGTCAAAACCAGCGAAACAATTTTACGGAATTTTGGATATAGGCGCTTGGAAAGATAAATGTTTTTTGTAAAAGTTTGTAAAAAATAAAATTCTTGTTATATTATACTAGGGATAAAAAAAAGGGATAGGGTTACCTTGTAAATGCAAGGCTAACATTTAAATGAGGGATTGGTTATGGGATACAGAGTACCACACTCTTTATTGGTGCTTTTGTTTGCATTATTTTTTGCGGCAAACAATGCTTTTGCTCAGGGCTTTGGCGATGAAGCTGGCATGAGTCAAATAGATGAAGGTTTACTTAAATTTGGTCTTTATGGTCGCGATAGCGTATTTATAGGTTATGACGCTAAAACTGCAGATTCTGGAGCTATTGGTGGTGCCAATATTGCCATAGAGATGGGGTCTGTTTTGCGGGGCGATGTTTTTGCAAGCAATGACTTGTTTGCTGCCCCTGGCAGGAATTCTTATACTTTAAGTGGTGATGTTGTCGTGGGAGGAGACCTACGGCTAGGCAACGAGCTAAAAGTTCTAAAAAATCTTTATGTCCAAGGCGATATGAATGTGCAAGGGTATGGTTCGGGACCAGTTGTTATTTCAGGGCAAACTCGCGTAGGTGGAAAAGTTAGCATAGGAAACAGCAACCAGTTTAGGGGCGGAATGCAATTAGCACAAGGATCCATACATACCAATTCAGATCACTTTAGCAACTATTTTGGTACTCCCGCAGTGGCATTAAAGGCCTTTGTTTTGAGCTCCGGCGTACACAATGCTCCACAGTTAGCCTGGAACACTCCTTTTTCTATGCCCGCTCATTTAACCCCTATGAACTATGCTGTTCCTAGCACTAAAGTTTTTCCAACTAACAATAATTGCATAGTAACGCAAAATAGTTGGTGGAAATCTGGAGATTGTGTTCCCAATGGAGAAGTCGCGGTGGCTCCCAATGGCGCACAAGTTTTACCCCCTGGCAGCTACGGCGAATTGCATTTAAATCACGAGTCTAAGATCGTTTTGGGAGAAGGTATTTATCATTTTTCTTCTATAACTATGAACGGAACTAATCACCAAATAAAGGTATATCAACCCACTGGTGCACGCACGCAAATATTGGTAGAGGGGAAGGTTGAATTTCTCTATAGAAGTTCTTTGATGCCTTTAGATACAGCGGGAAACAAAGGTGGAACTATTTTACTTTACACTAACGATGAAAATGAATTGAAAATAGGACAAGAAAATGAAATATGGGCCACTTTAGTAGCTCCTAAAGCCATTATAAATTTAGTGTATGGGACAAAGTTGTTTGGGCAAGCCTTGGCACAAAAGATTTATGCAGCGCAAAACTTTGAAGGCAACGATGGTCGTTATATTCCTTTTTACCCTACTAAACCTAGAATTGGGTTAGTCTTTTCCCAGGGCGCATTGGTTACCGAAGGTAGCGGAGGCGGAACCAAAGTTTTCCCTCTCAAGTTTTCCATGGATCATGAAAACGGTTTACCAGTTACGGTGTTTTTTCACACTGAATTTCGCAGGCCGGCAAAACCAGGTAACGCAGATGCTGAGGATATTAATTTAATCGTTAAGGATTCAGTGGTGTCTCCTGTGGCAATAACCGAAATCAATTATAAAAAGCTGATTATTAATTCCGACAATGATTTTGAATTAGATGATTATTTTGATCTAGTTTTAGATAGCGTAATTAATGGGGAATTAGATAGCATTGCAACAAATAATGTTTATGCTTTGGGTATCAAAAATGATGACCCTCCACCACAAATGAGCTTTGTGGGCGACAAAGTTTTGACGGTGAATGAAGATGCGGGCACTATAAAATTAACTGTCAAGCTAAATGCTAAGTCGATTTTAGCTTCAACGGCGCAAATAGTAGTACAGAGCAGTGTGGGGGTGTTAAAGTATGATATTCCCAAAACCATTAGCGTAGGCGCTGGTGAAACAAGCATAAGTTTTAGTTTGGTTATTCATGATGACTTTATAGATGCTCCAGATGAGACTTTAAAGTTGATTTTACGCACTGCAAATAGTGCTACTTTAACCATCGGAGCTGATTCTGTTAAAACCATTGTGGTAAAAGACAATGCTCCTCCTGTGAAGTTAGCGGCTAATATGCAAACAGAGTTTACTGTAAATGAACCTAGTAGCGGCAAAACTACTTTGAAAATCCCTATAGTTTTAGCAGGAGTTTCTGGTTGGGACATTCCTTGGGCATTAAAAGTATTGCCTGGAAGTGGTGATAATCATGCGGTTTTAGATGAAGATTATCGCATTGTAAAAATCAATGGGAAAATTAATGCGGGGCAATTAACTGATACAGCAATTGTAGAGGTACTTAGCGATATATGGGACGAAGGTGATGAACAATTTACTTTAACTTTTGATACCCAAGCAGGGAAAACAAATTATTTGGATTTTAGCGGGAAAAACTCTTTTGTGATTACCATCCCTCGCAATGGTGGACCCAGTTTGGACGATGTTACTGTTGACTTAAACGAAGACGCACCACTGGGTGCAGATGTGCTTTATTTGAGTGAAATTTTAAATCGCCGTGATACGGTAATTGCTTATAACTGGAGTATTGTTAATACTCTGAATGGCGCTTCTTTTGCCCTAAAAGAAAAATCAGGCAAAGGGTTGGTGCTTGAGTTAGCTGACAATACGGGCATGGAATACAGACCAGGAATGCCTGATTTCAAAGTCCAATTAGAAGTTTGCAGTAAGTTTAATTGCGCCACAGGTGTGGTAACTGTGCAAATTGTAAATACCCGCAAAGCTCCTCAGATAGTACCCATGGATACTATTAATATCATAGAAAACTCCACTGGTGGTACTAAAGTTGATTCTCTGAATGTAAAGTCTGGCTCAGGTTGGGACTTAGTTTGGGATATTATTGGTGGCGAAGGAGCGGAAAACTACGATATTAATCCTGAAACAGGTGTTATAGAGGTAAAGCCAGGAGCTGATTTGGACTACGAAAATGAAAAAAGCCGTCATCAATTATTGAAAATTCAAGTAACCAATGCCCATGGGATGTCTGATACTTTATGGGTTGTAGTAGAGCTAGAAGATGAAATAGAATATTCTTTTGCTAAAATAGATTTTGCCCAAATTCCTGAAGGTCAAAAGTTTAATAACCCCGATACAATATGGTTAAATGTCGATAGTTTAGATATAGAGTGGGTGTTTGATCAGGGAGATTCGGCAGAAACTGTTGGCTTTGATAAAGATGGTGTGATTAACATCGTGCGTACTTATTGTGCCCCCACTAAAAACTTTTGCGGAAGTGATACTTTGGTGGTAAGGCGTAACACTAAAGAGCCTCAGCTAGTTTGGGAAAAAGACGATATCATTGTTGATTTGCCTCGCCATACAGTGCAAGTCCCACGGGACAGTAATGATACGCGCATATACACCAATGACCCCCAAAAGGTGTTAGAGGGCTTGTTGAGTTATGTGGATTCTACTGGGAAATTAGTTGATATTCCCATTGACCTTAGCACTAAACTTAAAGAAGGAAAAGATGTAGAAGTGATTTATACTTTCACGGATCCTTACGGTAATGCTATCAATGATACTTTAGTTATTCACCTTGATACTATTCCCCCAGAGGTTAAAATCTTTAATCCAGAACATCACAAAGAGTTTTGGATTTACAATGTGGATGTAGGCTGGACTGTTGATGGGGTGATAATGGACACATTAAACAGAGCTAGTTTAGATAAAGGGATTAATATTATCCGACGCAGTTATATGGATTTAGCTGGTAATATTGGCTCTGACTCGGTGGAAGTTATTTTAAACAACAATAAAAGCGATGCTGAAATAGATATAGTAAACCCCATGGTAACTTTAGATCCTGAAAGTATTGATAAATTAAATCAAGAGTTTCCTCCTCGCCCAGATGAAAACTTTAGTTTTAAAGTTGTAAATCAGCAGACTTTAGAAGAAGAAGAGTTACAATGGGGTAAGCCAGGACAAGTTGAGGTTCCCAAAAAAGATGAACGCCGAGTTTATAACGGCTTAGTTAATTCTAATATTGGACCTACTTTGCGTGTAGAAATTCGTTTTCAGCATGTGGGTGGAACAAATGGTGAGGGTTTACCAAGAGGTGGAACCTTAGCAGATTTATTTGAAAAAATGCGAGCTGATGGTGTGGATGAATCTAAAGCTTTGTGTGGTGAGTCTATGCCTGCAGATCCATATAATACACCTTTGTGGCGCAATGATATTCACTTAGTTGTAGATTATTTCGATAATCTTGGACAGTTTGTAGATAGGTTTGTGGTAGAACAAGATTCTATAAGTCATGAATACTTAAATGATGGTGGAGTTGGAATCTTTTACTTTACTATTGAGCCTGACAAAATTGATAAAAGGTTGAGAACAACTACTGGCCGAGCTTTAGCAAATGGACCTTATGTTATAAAAAGCATGGTTACGGCTAAATCCACTGATTTATGGTGCGCAGGAAATCATAAGAAGGGTGAAGTGATAAAAACCAACAATTCAGAAATTAAATTGTTTGGTTATAGACGTTCTTTACCTTAAAAAGTTTAAAGTTTAAAACAAGGAAGTGTGATACAAATCACACTTTTTCCTATAAACGCAAAAAAGCATCAAAATTAAACAGATTCGTGAAAAAAAAGTCATATTTACACAAAGTGTTAATTTTAAAAGTATAATTATTATACCTTTCAGCGAAATTTTTGTAAACTATATTTTACAATAAGCTTGATTTTGAGTTAGGATATTCCATTTGTACAGTGGAGGTGTGAATATGAATGAATTATTAATACTTAAAAAACAAAAAATATCACAATATACACACAAGCTCTTTATTGCTGTTTTATTTGTGTTTTTTTCGGCAACTTCGTTGTTACATGCTCAAGGTTTCGGTGAAGATGCAGGCATTGGCATGAGCACCATTGATGAAGGTTTATTGAAATTTGGTCTTTATGGGCACGATAGCGTTTTTATTGGTTACGAAGCCAAAACTGCGGATTCTGGAGTGGTGGGGGGTGGAGTTGTTGAACTAGAACAAGGTAGTGTTATTCGCGGGGATCTTTATTCTTTTGGTGATTTAGTAACCAATGGCAATAAGAATTACCAAGTGTTTAATGGTGACTTGGTGGTGTTAGGAGATGCCTACTTAAATGATGGTTTTCAAGTCGATGGCTCTTTTTATGTCCAAGGCGATTTGCGTATTGGTGGAGCTAGCAAAGCCAATATTATAGAGGGCAGTACCCATGTGGGGGAGCTTTTTTCCATGGCTTATAGCAACGAATTTAAAGGAGGAGTTGTTGTCGCTCAAGATTCTATCATAACTACTTCGGATTATTCTGCTAATTTTTTTGGTACGCCTCCTGTGGAGCTAAGGGCTTTTGTGCTGCGCTCTGGGGTGCATAGCGCTCCGCAGTTGCTTTGGAGCACACCTTTTACTATGCCTGAGCATTTTGACACCAAAGCTTATGATGTTCCCACCACTGTTGTCAATCCTGGCACGAATAATATAACAGTTTTGCAAGATGTATCTTGGGATGCCACCATGGGTAGTGAACCCATTAACGGGGTAAAAATTGCTCCCAATGGTAATCAAGTGTTGCCTCCAGGGAGCTATGGGCACTTAAAAATGGAATATAATTCAGAGCTTGCCCTTGGAGAAGGTATATATCACTTTGCTTCCATAGACATGGCTGCTACTCTGTTAAATGTTAAAGTCTATCAACCCAATGGGGGGCGCACGCAAATTTTGGTTGAGGGTGATATTACTTTGGGGCATAAAAATAATATAATGCCTTACGATACAGTGGGTAACAAGGGTGGAACTATTTTAATTTATTCCAATGGGAAACTAACCATTGGGCAAGAAAATGAAATTTGGGCTACTTTAATTGCCCCTAATGCTACTTTGGATATGACCTATTATCCTAAATTATTTGGTCAAGCCTTTGCAAAAGTGATTGTAGCACCGCAATATTTTGAAGGCAACGATGGCCGTTATGTACCTTTTTACCCGGCTAAACCTAAGATTGGCTTAGCTTTTGCTGAAGGTAATTTAGTCCCTGAAGGAAGCGGTGGCGGAACCAAAATTTTTCCCCTTACATTTTCATTGGAACACGAAAACGGTTTGCCCGTAACCGTATATTTTCATACTGAGTTTCGCAGTCCTGCAGGGCCAGGACATGCTGATGCCGATGATATTAACTTGATCGCCAAAGATTCGGTGATGTTTGAGCCAGGAGAAACCAAAGTTGTTTATGATAAACTGCTTATTAATAAAGACGATGATTTTGAGTTAGATGATTATTTCGATTTAATTTTAGATAGTGTTGTAAACGCAGAGCTAGATAGCATTGCCGAAAACAATATCTATTCTCTAGGCATAGAAAACGATGACCCCGCCCCAGAAATGAATTTTGCGGATCCCGATGACTTGCTTGTAGATGAAGCAGTGGGAAGCATAAACTTAGCTGTGAAGTTAACTAACAAGTCAGTATTGGAGTCTGTGGCGGAAATAGTGGTGCAAAGCAAGGTGGGAATACTAACTTATCAAGTCCCCGACTCGGTGAGTGTGCTCGCCGGGGAAACTGAAAGCTATTTTGTGCTCACCATTGACGATGATCTAATCGACGCACCCGACGATACCTTGTTGGTTATATTGCGCACCACCAATGCTCTTACTTTGACCATTGGGGCTGATTCTGTAAAGACTATAATTGTTACAGATAATGACCCCTCGGTTAAGCTTTCCGAAACCATGCTCACCGATTTTGTGGTGGAAGAACCTTTTGAAGGTGCAACAACTTTAAAAATCCCACTGGTTTTAGCTGGTGTTTCTGGTTGGGATATTCCTTGGGCTTTAAAAGTATTGCCTGGGAGTGGAGCAACTCATGCTACTTTAGATGAAGATTACAGAATTGTTAAAGCCAATGGCAAAATATTGGCAGGCCAGCTCAGCGACACTATAATCGTAGAAGTGCTTAGCGATATTTGGGATGAAGGTGACGAGTCTTTTGTGTTAGAATTTGATCCTGTGGCAGGAAAAACTGAGCATTTGGACTACAGCGGTAAAAAGGATATCGTGGTAACTATACCCCGCAATGGCGGGCCAAATTTAACAGATATTACCATAGAGCTTAATGCTCAAGCTCCTGAGGGTGCCGATGTATTGTTTTTGCGTGAAATATTTAATCGCCGCGATACTGTCATTGAGTATAATTGGAACATTTTGCCTGGAGATAATGCACATAATTTTGCCATTAAAAATAAACCAGGCAAAGCTTGGGTTTTAGAAGTTTTTGATAAATCTGACATTGATTTTGTCCCCGGAATGGCTCCTTTTAAATTAGATGTTGAGGTTTGTAGCGAATTTAATTGCGATACGAGTCTAATAACTATTGAAATAACAAATATCATAAGAACCCCTGAAATTATTGTTGGAGATACCATGTATGTACATGAAAACTCCCCTGGAGGAACCAAGGTTGACTCCTTAGATGTTAAGTCTGGTTCAGGGTGGGATTTAGTTTGGGAAGTTATAGGCGGCACAGGAGTTACGGACTATATTATAGATCCTGAGACTGGCATAGTATTAGTAAAAGAAGGGGCTGATTTAGATTATGAAAATGAACAAAGTCGCACTCAAACTTTGCAGATAAGAGTTACCAATTCCCATGATAGATCTGATACGGTGTGGGTGGTAATTAATCTCATAGATGTGCTTGAATACTCCACAATAAATATTGATGTAGCCACTATTCCAGGAGGGAAAAGCTACACTAATCCCGATACTTTGTGGGTTAATAGCGATAGTTTAGATATAGAGTGGAGTTATGACCGCGGTGATTCTGCAGAAACCATTGGCTTTGCTAAAGATGGCGTGTTTCCAATTATTCGTAAGTATTGTAATCCCACAAAAAACTTCTGCGCAAGTGACACTTTGGTTATAAGGCGCAATACTAAATTACCAGTTGTCATTTGGGAAAACGATGAAAAAGATGAAGATTTGCCTAAAAACACCGTGGTTATGCCTCGAGATAGTGGTGATACGCGGATTTACACCAATGATCCCCAAAAGATTTTGCCAGGCACTACCCAATATATTGATTCTGCTGGTAATTTGGTGTCCATAGATGTCAAAGCAGCTCCTAAGCTTAAGGAAGGCAAAGATGTAAAAGTGATATATACATTCACTGACCCTTACGGTAATCAAGTGAGTGATACCCTTGTGTTTCATTTGGATACAACTCCGCCAGTGGTAAAAATATTTGATCCTATAAATGAAGAAAGCTTTTGGGTTTACAATATAGATGTGGGTTGGAAAGTTGATGGAGTTATTATGGATACTTTAAACAGAGCCAGTTTAAATAAAGGAGTAAACATTATTAGGCGAAGCTATATGGATTTGGCTGGCAATATTGGATCCGATTCCGTTACTGTGATACTAAGCCCAACCAGGCCCGATGTAGCTATTGATTTGGTTAAGCCTTTGATTAC
>JAAZFC010000097.1 GCA_012511955.1 Fibrobacter sp.
AACTTATACCTGCAAGTCAGATATCTTATTTTTAAAATACGATAATTGAAATCCCCCCCCGAATAGGGGAGGGGAGAAGTCGCTTACACAAAGTTGGGGTTTTCGTGTAGGTAGTCGTTAGCTAACTTTGTTAGTTTGTGCTCCAAAATCGGTTCTTTAAAGTTCTTCACAGATTTTGGTGATTGTCTGGTTTCTAGTATTCTATCTTCCGGATTTGCTTCGTTTACATAGAGCAAGCTAAAAAAACAGATACTTCTGCGGTGGGTTTCTAGTTTGTTGTCTGCAAAATCATAAAAGAGTTCGTTTTCGCCAAAAAAGTTGGCAAATTCGTTGCGTTGCTTGCTCATATAGGCAAAGGTGGGTTTTTGCCTTTTGTGTTTTATTGTTTTTGCCTTACCATTTTTTTTAAGTTTGTGGGTCTGCAACAAATTATAGCCTGAAAACTCCTCATTTAGTCCTGCTGAAACTTCGTCTATCCTATAGTTAGGGTTAAATTTGATTTGCCTTAAACTTTCTGTGTTGTTTTCTAAATCATCAATTAAATAATACACAAACTCAAAGATTTCAATGTTTTTAATTTTTGAGTTGTTTTCTAGGAAATCCAGCCCTTCGTAGGTAATTTCATAGGAGCCAATTTGTTCATCCCTTTCTCTTAGCAAATCATTTTTAAGTAAAAAGTGAAACTGCATGCTAACAAAGCTATTTTCATCTACACCCAAAAAGTTGCAGATCTCAGCGTGTGTAGTGATATTATTCTTCACTAGCTCCAAAATAATGCGACTAAAGCGATCAACTTCTAGGCTTTTTTCCATGGCTATCTTTTGTTTACACTCCCAAAAAGGAAGGTAAATGTCAAAGATTTTTTCAAGTTTATAGCCTTCGGTTTTGTGGTAATCTTTGCACAAATTCCACACTTTTTTGTTGCTTATATTGGCATTTCTGTTTGATTTTGTGTTTTTCATTGAAAAACCTCCTTAAGTTCATGGAACACTAGACCTTGTTCTTGTAGTTCTTGGGTAATTCGTTTCAGTTTAAGTTCTGTAAACTTGCTAGTGGGGTTTAAAGTGGCTCTTTTGATCAAATATTCACTGTCTCCCACTATAAACAACAAGCGTTTTACTCGTGAAATGGCCACATTAATGCGTCTATAATCATCTAAAAAGCCGATATTACTAGCACTTTTACTGCTACGCACTACATCGTAAATAATAATGTCTCTTTCAGCGCCTTGAAACTTATCTACAGTGTTGATTTCTATCAAAATGTTGCGTTTTTCGGTGCCATCTGGGGGTGTTTCTACTTCTACAAAGTTTTCGTAGTGGTACAAATTAATGCTGCTTTTTAGTAACTCCACTTGTCCGCGATAGCCAGCAATAATCCCTATTGTAAATGGTTTAGCTTTGGTTAAATTGTCGCTATAAGCCCTATTTAGCTCAGTTAACAGATCTTTGAGGGCCTGTACATTACAATTGTTTTGGCGTTTAAATTTATTGTTATTGTCGTAGGGATCTTTGCGTTTTGAGGTGCTATAAAACACAATGGAAGTGTCTTTTTTTAGGGGTAGTTCATGGTGTTTTTGCCGGTCATAATCAGGGATAACTGTTGTTTCGGGGTTTTTGAGTTTGCCATCATAAAAGTACTTGGAAATCAGCGCACCCACTTGTTTAGGCATGCGGTATTGCACATCAAGCATTTTTATATAGTTGTGCTTACTTTCATCTTCTTCAAAGGCTAAAATCAGCTTTTCAAATAAACTTTCTCCAAAAGTTTTATCCATATCCAGGCCATTATCTTCTAATTCCTCTTTTACCCATTTTTTGATGTCTTTTTCTCTTGTTACAACAGGGGGGAGTTGTTTGTGATCGCCAATCATCACAATGTTTTTACCCATATTTATGGGAACTAAGGTTTCTGCAGGTGCAGCCTTACTGCTTTCGTCCATAATCACATAGTCAAAGCGTAAATCTTTGTATTGAGAGCTGGCTATATGAATACAAGTAGCTCCTATTATGGTGCTTTCATGCAACATAGCTTCTAAAAATTCTTTCTCTTCGCTGCCATTGTTTAGTTTAGGTCGGTTTTTTTTAGCCTTGGTGGTATTGCCTAAAAGTGCCAACCAGTCTCTTTGAAGGTCTTTTAGTGTTAAAAACTCACTGCCTAAAGTTTTGGCTAAGATTTTTTGCACATCCTTAAAATTTCTAGTTTCCGCAAAAAGATTTTTTAGATAATTTTGACTCTTTTTCAAGCGTTCTTGGAATTTTTCCCAGTCATTTTGTTGATTTAACAAGGCGTAAAACTCGTAAAAATCAACGATGATTTTGTGTTTTTCTTGGTCTGCAAATCGGACAGAAAAGTCTTTTGTAGATCTTTCTGCGGTGCTTGTCACCCAGTTTTTTAACTTGTTTGCGTAAGTGTTAGGCACAATGCTAGCATTTATGTTTTTATTGTCCATGGCGTGGCTACTAGCCAAGCGCATATAATCGAGCCCTGCTTCTTCTTTTTGGTTAAGTTCTTCCAGTTTTTCTAAAACATTATCCACCGCTAGGTTAGACTGCGAGCTTACTAAGATTTTAACATCTTTGTCTCTTTCCACCAGTTGGCGAATTATCTCCACAATCACGGTGGTTTTACCCGCACCAGGAGGTCCTTGAATAAGGTACACGGGTTTGTGGTTCAGGGCTTCTAAAACTGCTTCTTTTTGAGTTTCGTCGTTTTTTAGATTGGAGTTATAAAGTTTGTCACTGAAGTTATCATATTCTTCTGAAGCTAAATATGCTTGCGTAGGCATTGCAGTGGTCTCAGGGGTGGCTAATATGCTACACAGGGCGGGGTTTTCCACATCAAGAGTGACAAAGTTGTTGCAGGCTTCTATTTGTCTTTTAAATGGGATTGTTTCTGGTATTACATTTTCATATAGTTTTCCTGTGCTTTCAATGGCATTAATGCTCAAAAGCGGATCTTTGATGATAAGGTAATTTTCTTTGGGGTGGTAATCTAAAATCTTGCCGATTTTAGATTCTTCAGAGTTAGGGTCTTGATAATAAAGGCTTAAATCCTCATTTTTCAAGTTTTTTATTTTGTGCCAATCTTGTTTAGAAGCGTTTTCTAAGTAAAACTTTATATTATCACCATGAGTATTTTCTCTATGGTTAAAGTTGGCGCTAAAGGCATTTTCTTCAATAAACCTAATTTCTTGTTCAGGCAAAGTTTGCCAAATTTTAACCTTATGGTTTTTACTTTTATTGAGCTCTGCTAAGCTGTTATGGGCTTCAAATTTTTCGGTGAAAAAATCCACGCAATCAAAGTTTGAGTCCTGTGTAGTAAATGCAAATTCAGCTAAAAAAGCCCTGTCATTGCTTATTATTCGGTCGTGTTTTTCATGGCGACAACCGTTAAATGGGATAAAAATATAGCCCCTTTCGTCAACAAAAAACCTGCCGTGCCATTCATTGGTGCTAAATCTGCCGGTAATTTGTTCTTGACCGTTAGAACGCTTATTTTCCACCAAAAACCAGGCGTTTTCATTCATTGAATTTACTAACTCTTGGAATTCAGCTTCGTGTTCGGCTTGGGTTTGTACTTTGATTATTTCATTGTAGTTGAGGTTTAATAGTTCCGGTGTTTCTATGGGTAATTGTTCTAACAATTCCATTAAAATATGATATTTCGCTAAACGATCAGTGCGTTTAGCAGCTAGTGCTGTTTGCAATATTTTGTTTAATTCGTAGCCTATATAGTAAGTGTTGTGAATATGAACTTCAAAGCTTTTGATTAGCGCATAGATGTCATCTTGAAAGTTTGGTCTAGGTCGGGTGGTATCGCTGAGCCATTCTACTACATTGGGGGCTAAATATTCCTTTTCCAAAAGATTTTCAAATTTAAATAGCTCATAAAGCCCAGCATAGCGAGTTTTAAGTTTTTTCTGAGCATTTACCACCATGTATCTGGGGCTAATGATATAGTTTTCCCGTTTTTCCATTTTAAGTTCATTTAGACCTTTGCAAATCTCTTTGAGATCGTGCATATTTGCGGATTCATAAACTTCTTCTAGGCTTTGGCCATCAGTGTTTTCATAAACTACAAAGTAGCATTGGGCTTTATCATCAATGCCAGTGTCCACAATTTTTTGAAATCCTGGAATTTCTCGGTTTATTAGCGGTTTTACTTCGTTTCGTAGCAGTCGTTCTACCATTCTGTCGTAAGGCTGATTCTTAGCAATGCTTAGCACTTCATAAATTTCGCCTTCGTCGTTTTCTGCCAACCATAAATTTAGCTTGGCATTGAGTTGCTGTAATTCTTGTATGATGGTGTATTGTCCTATTCTTTCCATGTTAATATCCTCCTTATTGCTGGTCTATGGCGGTGTTAATGCCATTAGTGATTATTTCAACATTGTCGTGGGGGCTTTCTATATGCACCCATTTGCTTTCTTGTTTTAAGCCGGCGTTTATTATCCTAGTTGCGGTGTGTGATATGCGTTTTTGTAAAGAAACCACAATTCCAAAAGTGCCGTTGTTAAACCTAGCGGTCAAAGCTTTTAGTTCAGAGTTGTTGGGGGTGTGGCGCTCCACTTGAATGTGCTCAATTTTTCTGCCACAAGCTTTTTCCAAAGCGTCTTTTTTATTGGGGTTTCCTCCCACCAAATAAATGGAAATTTCCTCATTTAAGGGTTCTGCTTTGTTGGGAGTAATGGTTTTGATTTTTTGGGTTTTTCTTCGCTTCTTTTTGGGTTTATTTATCCGGTTTTTTATTTTTTTTCTATCGATTTGCAAAAAGCTAGCGTGATATTCTGAATTTTCTAGCCAACTGGGTTCATCTTCTGGTGAAACTCTCACTAAATCAAATTCCACCAAAAATAAAGAAGAATCTTTGTATTCCTGAAGTTCTTTTATGGCGTCTCTAGTTTTAATGCGAATATTGTCATGTTTTTTTAAAATGTGTCTTAGCCTCGAAAGCAAATAAAGCACAAAGTGCTTGTCATTGCTTTTTTCAGGATAAGCCTTCATCAAGTTCTTGATTTTTGCAATCTCTTGCTCAGCTTGTTTGTGTGATTTAATAGCCTTGGTGGATAGTCTTCTTTTATTAAGCATTTTAACTCCTTATTTATTGTTAGTTGCTTAATGATTAAGATATTAGAACGAGTGGGGACAATATGGGACAAGTTGATCTGAGCTGGCAATTTTGAGATTTTTATTTATCTTGTCTCTGTAACTAACTTTTGCATCGGCTTTAGTTAGTGTTTGTCCCCAAAAAGGAGTTTTTATGCGTTATTTCTTGACTTTTATTCTTATAGTTTCCATGTCCTTCGCTTCTGCTCGGTGTGGTAATAAGCGTTTTAGTCGCGAGCTAGAATATATCATGATAGATCAGTGCATGGGTTCCGTCCAATTGATGACTGCTCGTGATTTTAATAGCAAACTTTCAAAATGTATATGCCTTATAGAAGACTTAGCTTGTGATTACGGTGGCAGCGATAGGAAGCTTATGAACTATTACAAAAAAGATAGACCGGTAAAAGCCAGTGATAAACGCTATAATCGGTGCAATGCCATGGTTAGTAAAATCAAACTAGAAGAAGTGAAAGATGCTGGCGAAAGCACTGTAGATAGTAAGTTAGACGCAGTTGAGTCCAAATAAAATGCAAGAACAGGGAAAAGAACTTTTAAAAGCCATAGACGACTATATTGATCTTTGTAAAGAAGAAATAAGACTCCGCAGAAACAAAGATAAGGGGAAAAAGCGCACTGACCATTTCCGTGATGAAAATAGTGCTCCCGACTTCTTAGAAGCTTATAAAGGTAGCCGTCGTTTTGGCTTTAATGCTGTGCTAAGAGATCTTTACGGTGAAGGATTCATAGAATCTTTCAAAGCTTATAGGAAAAGGATTGATAATAGCAAGGCTAGCCAAAGCGATTTCGATGCTCTTCAAAGGTTTTACAACGATATGGTCACGAAATTCCATGCAGGAAAGGTGCATGAACACACTGCGGTGCCCGCTAGCTTTGTGAGCTTACCCAATGAATTTATAGATTTACCCGAAAATGTTGAAAATTCACCTGAAAATATTGTGAATTTACCTGGGGGCTTACTTGACTTCCTCAGTGAAAAGTCTGATGAATTTGACCAAGAAATAGACGCTAAAAAAAAGCGAAAATAAGTTTTAGGGATTTCCCTTAATCATAAAGCATAACTAACTTCTTCAAGTGGTGTTGTCTAATTAGACAACGGTATCTTAATCTAGCTTAGTTATTTCCATATTATTGACTGTTTTTGACCTATGTTTATATGTAGCTGACACTTTGCACATATTATTAGAGGTTAATATGACAGTAAAAAAGATATTCTCAGTAGTTACGGCGTGTTTAGCGCTGGCTACGACTTTTGCCTTTGGGCAAACTTGGACTCAAAGCACCATACAAAATGTTAATGGCATTGACTATGAACTTTGGAGTCAAGATAATAAAGGTAATTTTAATATGAAAATCACTGGTGGTAGTAATGATCCCAATGGCGGAACTTTTGAAGGAACTTGGACTAATACACATAATGTCTTGTTCCGCGCTGGTAAAAAATGGGGCTCCAGTAGCAATACCACCGCAAGAGATGTAGGCAATATTAGCATAGATTTTGAAGCCACCTGGAACTCCACAGATAATGTGAAAATTCTCGGTGTTTATGGTTGGGCTTACTATCCTCAAGGAAGTGTACCCAATAATTTTACTAACCAAATAGAATACTATATAATCCAAGATCGTGGCTCATATAATACTGCACAAAATGCGACTAATGCTCAAAAAAAGGGTGAAGGTACCATAGACGGCATTCTTTATGAGTTTTGGGTGGGAGATCGGTTAAATCAACCTAATCTCACCGGTAATGGTAATTTTAAACAGTATTTTAGTGTGCCTAAAAATACTTCTGACCATAGGGTAAAGGGTAAAATCAGCGTTTCTAAACACTTTGATGCTTGGGATAAAGCAGGTATGAAGATGATGGATTGCCCTTTATATGAAGTGGCCATGAAAGTAGAGTCTTACTCAGGTAACAATCCGAGCAATGGTAGCACAAAAGTAACAAAAAACATCCTTACTTTAGGCGGATCTGGTGGTGGCGATGATTTTTATCTTACCACTAAAGCTTCACCTAATGGGGGAGGCACTATAACTAAGTCGCCTAATGAGAGTTATTATGCCCCTAACGCCAAGGTGCAGTTAACTGCTACTCCTAATTCGGGATGGGAATTCGTGGGTTGGGAAGGAGATGCCTCAGGTTCCAACGCCAGCACTTCCGTTACCATGACTAAAGATCGCAATGTTACTGCAAAATTCCAATTAATCCCTGGGGCAGAAAGCAATGTCAGTGTTATAGAAGATGGTACTTTCCCCACAGGAAGCATTTCCACTGATGATGGAACTGCATGGAAATTAGGCCAAGGTGAACATTGGGGTGGTTCAACTGCAACAGCTACGGTAAGTGGTGGAACAGCAACCATAAATGTTGCCAAAATAGGCGAACAATCTTATCAGCCGCAGTTGGTGCAATATGGTTTGCCATTAGATGAAGGTGTAAGTTATAAGTTAAGTTTCACAGCCCGTGCCGCTGCAGCACGCACCATTGAAGCCTCTTTCCAAGAAGCTGTTGATCCTTGGACTGGTTATGGTTCTAAAGAGTTTGAAATCGGTACCATTGATCAAGAATATGAATATATTTTCACCATGGAAAATCCCTCAGATGCTAGTGCACAGTTTGCCTTTAACTTAGGACAAGCCACAGGCAATGTATATATCAGCGATGTAAAATTGGTTCACACTTCTGGTGGTACAACCATAGTTGGCTCTAAAATAAAACATAATACTCCGGAAATATCTGTGCAAAACCGCGTATTAAACATAATTTCTCCCACAGGTGCAGACTTAAAAGTTCGCATGGTAGGAATTAATGGAAAAGTCCATGCAAATTTCAGTGTAAATCAAGAGACTTCATTCTCTTTAGCTGAAATGCCCGCTGGTTTGTATTACATAGATGTCAAAGGCTCTGGGATGAGTCAAACTAAAGCAATAATTTTGGAATAGTTTTTTCGAAATTATGAAGGGTCTGGGTTTATTAAAGCCCAGACTCTTTTTTTTGGGATACGCGAGCGTACTACTTTGCGAAAAGCTTGTAGCGTTCCCAACTAACTACTCTACAAGAAGCTCGTTGCATTACCCTACTCAATCCCCCGAGAATCTCATCGCATTTCACAAATCCAATCATCCACGGTTTTTTGCGCCCGTTGAGCCATCATTTCTTTGCGTTGGCTTTTGCGTGCTTCGGGAATCCTGGGGAGCAAACCGTAGTTGAAATTCATGGGTTGAAAGTCCGCATTGGGCGCTGTCAAATGATTCACCAGCGATTTTAAACACGATTCTTCGGGAAATGCCGGTACATCTTTGCGGGTCAGGCTGTGGGCCATATTCCAAGCCGCATAATAGCCCGTGGCGACCGCTTCGGTGTAACCTTCGGCGCCGGTAATTTGCCCCGCAAACCATATTGGCGGTAAATCCGGGTGTTTTTGCTTTAATTTCAAATGATTGTCCAACAAATTCGGAGAATCTATAAAGGTATTGCGATGCATGGCCCCCATGCGAGCGTATTCGGCGTTTTTCAAAGCGGGAATCAGCGAAAATATCTCTTTTTGCGTGCCCCATCTGAGGCGAGTCTGAAATCCCACCATATTGTACAGCGTGCCTTGGGTGTTTTCTTTGCGCAATTGTATCACCGCATGCCATCGGCGCCCAGTTTCGGGATTATCCCCCAAGCCCACCGGGCGCAAAGGCCCAAATCGCAAAGTATCTATGCCACGCCGGGCCATTTCTTCGATGGGCAAACACCCCTCAAAGAGCTCCTTCTTCTCAAAAGGCTTAGGCTCCACCGCGTCCGCATTGCGCAGCTTTTCCACAATCAATTCATAAGTTTCTTTGTCCAGCGGGCAATTTATAAAATCAGCGCTTTCGCCTTTGTCCCAGCGATTGCGGAAATAAGCGTGCTCCATATTTATGCTATCAAATTCCACCACTGGCGCAATGGCATCGAAAAAATGCAGTTTTTCCGTACCCAAGCGGCTAAATAAATCCTGAGCTAGCTTATCCGAACTCAAAGGCCCAGAAGCCACTAGGGTAGGGCGGTCATCTTCCAAAGAAGTTACTTCTTCTCTATGCAAAGTGATTAGCGGATGCTCAGTGATTTTCTTGGTGATAAGCTGGGCAAATTCTTGGCGATTTACCGTGAGAGATTCTCCGGCAGGGACTCTAGTGGCAAAAGCGGCTTCCATTAAAAATGCGCCCAGCTTTTGTAGTTCATTTTTGAATAAACCGTGGGCCGAAGTTAATCCCAAACCTTTAAAAGAGTTGGAGCAAACTAATTCCGCCAAATCCGTGCTTTGATGCGCCGGAGTGCCTTGCACCCCTCGCATTTCGTATAAATCCACGCTAAAACCGCGACTGGCCAGTTGCAAAGCGGCTTCGCTGCCTGCCAAACCACCGCCAATCACTTTAATACGGCGCTTCAATTCACCCTCATATTGCGCACGCCCTGAATGTTTTTTGACCACGCTTGGGCCAGCACATTGTGTATATGATCCGGAGCCACTTCTTGAAATTCTCGGCTCACCAGTTCTTCTAAAACTCGTTCCAATTGGCGCACCGAAAGCATGCCCAAAAGTTGGGCTTCCAAAAGCTTGCCATGGGCATCTTTGTCAATAAATTGGCTTTCAGCTTGATGCAAAACTCGCCACTTAACCTTGCCTGGCTGATGCTGATCTAAGTTCATGGCGGTCCATAAACTAATGGCATCGATGTTTTCTTGGCTAAAACCTATAAAAGCTAGGCTATTATGCAGCTCATTCCACTGTTTTGCACTTATTTTCTTGCTTTTGCGGTGTTTTTCCAAAAAAGCAATCACCGTGGAATAAGCTTTTTGCATAGTAGTTTCTTTCATATTAGTGCCTAAAGTGGCGCATGCCGGTAAAGATCATCGCTATGCCTAATTCATCGGCTTTGGCAATGACTTCGTCGTCGCGCACAGAACCGCCGGGTTGCACAATATAGCGCACTCCAGCTTCGTAGGAAGCTTCAATATTATCCGCAAAAGGGAAAAAGGCATCGGAACCCATTACCACTTCGCCAAAAACTTGCTTTTCAAAGTCGGCGATTTCCATATTGGCAGGTAATTCCATCCGTGCCACATTGTCTCGTACTCGAGGTTGGCAAAGTCTTTGGTTAGAATCTATGCGGTTGGGTTGTCCTGGGCCTAAACCTAGCACTTGGAAGTAGCCCGGAGCATATTCGTAGCCCATAACTATGGCATTAGATTTGGTATGCTTGGTAACCATCCAAGTAAAGCGGGCCAGGGCATCTTTGGCGGCGGGAAATTTAGCTTTAGTAACGCATTCCCATTTGTCCCAAGTACCCACATCGCGGTCCTGGGCCAACATTCCGCCTATAACATGCTTATAGACCATGCGGGGGCGGGGAGCTTCGATTTCTGCCACTTGCAATAAGCGGATGTTTTTGCTTTTATTGCGCAAAAATTCCAAAGCTTCGGGTTCAAAACCAGGAGCCAAAAGTATTTCTACAAAACGCCCTTCCATAAATTCGGCGGTGGCCAAATCCACTTTGCGATTACAGGCAATCACCGAGCCAAAGGCCGAAACGGGGTCGCCTTCCCAAGCGGCGGTAAAAGCATCACACAAATTCGCGCCAGTGGCCAGTCCGCAAGGGTTTAAATGCTTAATAATTGCCACCGTGGCCACATCGGTAAATTCCCGCACCATTTCCAGAGCCGCGTCGGCATCTACAATGTTATTATAAGAGAGCTCTTTACCATGCAATTGCTCTGCATTGGCCAAGGAAACTTCATCTTGACAGTATTCTTGGAAAAAAGTGGCGCTTTGGTGGGAATTTTCGCCATAACGCAAGCTAGTTCCGCTATGAAAGCTTAAATTTAACACTTCTTTGTTGAGTAAAGATTTAGCCAGGGAGCTTTCTTGCCAGCTATCAAATTCGCGAATATGCCCCAAAGCAGCTACGGCTAAGTTTGCCAATGTATCGGAAGATAGTTTCTTTTCTTTATTTAATTCATCTAAAACTGCTGCGTATTGACTGGGCGAATATAAAACGGCACATTTATTACCGTTGCGTACGGCACGGCGTAGCACAGCGGTTTGTTTCAGTTCAACTTGCTCAAAGTCCAAAATTGGTTCGGGGTTGGCGCACATGGCCGAAGCGATCACTATGCCGAATTTTTCTAAATCGGGGTGACAGGGGTTTTGATTGGCAGAAAATTCAATAAGAGATTGCACATTTACGCCGTTTTCTGAGAGTAATTTGTGGTTTTCTCCATCGGAAACGATGTTATAGCCCAGTTGGCTCAAAGATTTACAGAAATCCACCAGGCCGTGGGAGTTGCGTGTGCGTACAAATACATTTTTTTGCATAAAATTCTCCAATAATCAAAAATCATATAAACAACTAAACAGCAATTTAGAAAAAGTTGCCGTTTAGAGTGTATTTATAACAATATTAAGAAACCTGTGCGAAATTATTCTTTTCCAGTTCCTTGGCATTGATAATCAACATTTGCAAGCGGTTTTCCACATTAGCAAAGGAAGTATCGGGGTCATAGTCCAAAGAAAGTACTTGAATATGGGGGTATAAGTTTTTCACCGCTTTGGTTAAGCCTCTACCACTAATGTGGTTGGCCAAACAAGCAAAGGGTTGCAAAATCACAAAGGAATTCACCGCATTATTGGCAGCTAAAGTCATGATTTCCGCAGGAATCAACCAAGTTTCACCGGTATTATAGGTAATATCGATAATATCTTTGGCTGCTTCGGCCATTTCGTAGCAATCTGCGTGGTGTTCGTACCAGCGGAACTTACGGTGAATTTTGTTCACAGTTTTGGCGGCGTGGTCATAAGCAGTTTCTGTTACCGTACCAATAATTCGGTTTAACAAGGGTTTATCTATGGATTTGCGGCGTACCTTTTCCATGCGTACTAGTTCGTCGCGACGGAAAAAGTCAAGCATGCCAGGTTGTATAACTTCCATGCCGTGTTTTTCCAAATATTCTTCTATAAAACCGTTGGAAGAGGCGTGATATTTCATCAAAATTTCGCCGAGTACAGCTACCCGGGGGCGGCGTTCTGATCTATCCACTTCGATTTTATTAAAGGCATCTACGCATTTTTCAAAAGATTTTAGCGCTTTTCTATGGCTTACCGCAGCATCGCCCAACACTTTTCTGAGCCAATACTCATAAACTTCTTGGGTTTCTCCAGGATTAATCTCATAGGGGCGCACTGTGCGTACCATGGCTTCGATGGCATCCATCAAGGGGATTCCCCAGAGTAATTTCAGTCTAAAACCTAGTCCTGCATCAAAACCCGGGTGCATATCTTTGTCATCTACACCCGTGGTGACAATGGGCACATCCACATAGCCAGCTTCGTCCAAAGCTTTGCGAGCTAAGGTGGGGTATTGTCCGGCGCGGCAGTTTTCACAGTTTTTAGCTAAACCCACCGCCAATTTGGAGCGAGGAATTTCTGGATGGCTTTCCAACCATTCCAAGGCTTCACCAATATTAATTTGCGCAGGGAAACAGATGTCGTTATGCACAAACTTCTTGCCTAATTCCACCGCACGGCTGTTGGCCAAAGGCATTTGCACGGTTTTATAACCCTGATGGTTAAATACTTCTTTACATAAGTAGCTGAATCCCACCGACAAGTTGGGAATAAGCACCGTGCGTTTCTTTTTATCATCTTTGGTAAAGGGCGAATGGAACAGCGGCTTGGCTTCTTTGGCTTCTTCGGCAGCTTTTAAGGCACGGCGAGATTTCACTGTTTCAATAAAGGATTTAATGCGTATTCCCATGGGACCGCGCACATCACCTTCATCTAGCTTTAATATAAGCAGTTCTTTGTCGCTTTTTTCGTGCATGACGCGAATAAGTTCATCGCTAATGGCGGCATCGTGTCCGCACCCAAAAGAAACAATTTGTGCTAGTTCTAGGGCGGGATCTTCGGCGTTAATAAATGCCGCTGAAAGCAAGCGGGCGTGGAAGGAGTTATTGACCACCATGCGCACTTTTTTGTTTAATTCTCTATCGTAAATACCCGGTAGAGATTCCAGGGTAAGCACGGGAATACCTTGGGCAGTAAAGTGCGATGCAATATGGTGATTTACCAGCATATCTGCATGATAGGGACGACCGCCCACCACCACGGCAAACTCACCTTTGGCCCGCACATCATCTATTATTTGCTGACCTTCGTTTTGTAGAGTTTCGTAAAACTCATCTAGGGCTTTTTCCGCTAATTTTATGGCTTTTTTCACCGCTTTGGGGGGTAAATCGTAGGTTTCCACCATAAAATTCAAGGTTTCGGTGCGGCGTAGCTTTTCGGTGTCCCAATGTAGAGTGGGCTGATCCAAAGGCATATTGTGCCTTTCCATGGGTTCATCGGAATGATTCACCACCAAGCCGTAGGCTTGTACCACGGGGCAAACACAAGTTGTATCCACATGCTTTTGCTCCGAAGGTAGGGCTATCATCATGGGGAAAAACACCCGATCCACCTTTTTATCCACTAAATCCAGCAAGTGTCCGTGGGCTAATTTGGCGGGGAAGCAAACCGTGTCCGAAGGCACAGAATTTAATCCTTCTTCAAACAATTCATAGTCCGATTGCTTAGAAATCACCACTTTAAAGCCCAAAGCTTGGTATAAAGTCTTCCAGAAAGGCATGCTGGCCCAAAATTCCAGGGTACGGGGAATCCCAATTCTAATGCCATTTTCGGGCAATACGGTCTCTTTGGTCCAAGTTCTGATCAAAAGCTGATTGGTGCGCTTAATCATATCGGGGACGCTGTGGATTTTTTTAGCAATTTGCGCTACTATTTTACGAGTTTCCACATCGTTGGGATCCGCAGTAACTTCACCCCGTTCGCAACGGTTTCCGGTTACATGCTGTGCGCCGTCATTAAAGGTAATAATGGTGCGATTACAGTTATTGGAGCAGAAAGTACAAATTTGTCCAGGCTGTTTGTGCCAGGCAAATTCTTCCATGGAATCCAAGCCGATAAAGGAGCTTTTCCACTGGGGATCTTTGGCTTTTTGCTCTTCTACATACTTTTTGGTGAGTAAAGCTATGCCAATGGCACCCATTTCTCCAGGTCTTTCGGGGCGTACGGGATTCAGTCCAGTATATTGTTGGAAAGCCCTTAATACCGCATCGTTTTTAAAGGTTCCACCCTGCACCACCACTGTGCTTCCCAAGGAATCCAAGTTGCGCAAGCGAATCACTTTGGTAAATTCATTTTCGATGATAGAGCGGCAAATTCCGGCGATGATATCTTCGGGTTCTTTACCATCTCTTTGCTCTGTAATAATAGAGCTGTTCATAAACACCGTACAGCGGGACCCTAAACGCGAAGGATTAGTGGATTTAAAGGCCATGGGAGCAACTTCTTCCATGGCAATACCCAAGGAGCGGGCATAAGTTTCAATAAAAGATCCGCAACCCGAAGAGCATGCTTCGTTAAGGATAATCCCTGTAACTACGCCGTCTTGGATGCTTATGGCTTTCATATCTTGTCCGCCAATATCCAAGATAAAGGAGGCATCGGGGCGAATTTGCTGGGCGGCTTCGGCGTGGGCCACGGTTTCTACGGTATGATAATCCGCATGGAGGGCGCTGGCAAAAAGCTGTTCTCCGTAACCGGTACTACCCGCGCCTAAAATGTTTAAGGTGATTTCTTTTTGGCGATATTTCTCTCTTATATCCAAAAGTCCATCTTTTAAAATTTGTAGGGGATCACCTTTATTACTGGAGTAAAATGTATCTACTACGCGTTCATCTTCGGAAAGCAGCACAAATTTTGTGGTAGTAGAACCCGCATCTATACCTAAATAGACATTAATTTCACTGCCGGCTTCGGGCAATTCGTATTCCTCAGGGGCTTTGCTAAATTCTTCTATAAAAGCATCGTATTCTTCGTTACTGGCAAAAAATGGCTCGTTGCTTTCTTCTATATCTTTTTGCCTTTCTTCTACAAATCTGCGCAATGCGTCCAAGGATTTTTCCCGATTGTAGTTGCTTTCGTGTTCGCTGTACATAGCGCCCACACTGAGGGCTGCACCCCAAGAAACCAAGACTTCGGCTTTGTCTGGGAGTATAGCCTCTTCGTCTTTTAGGCCTAATCTTTCTTTAAAAACTGTGATTAAAGTGGGGTTAAAAGTTAAAGGGCCACCTTCAAAAATCACCGGGGCGCGAATTTCCATGCCTTGGGCTAAACCACCGATGGTTTGCTTGGCAATGGCGTGAAATGAGGAAAGAGCAATATCTTCTTTAGATGCCCCTTGGTTGAGCAGCGGTTGAATGTCAGTTTTAGCGAAAACTCCGCAACGACCGCTAATTTCGTAAACTTTGGTGCCTTTGCAAGCCAGAGATTCAAATTCTTCGGTTTTTACCCTTAATAATTCAGCAACTTGGTCTATAAACGCTCCAGTTCCGCCCGCACAAGAACCGTTCATGCGCATATCAGAGGCTATAAGCTTGCCCGTGGTGCGATCTTTTTCAAAGAAAATTACCTTGGCATCTTGACCGCCTAGTTCAATGGCAACTTTGGTGTCTGGGTACATTTTACGCACGGCTAATGCGTTGGCCACCACTTCTTGGACAAAAAATGCGCCCATGGCAGTGGCAAAAGGATGCCCACCGCTTCCGCAAACCGCAACTCTAAATTGCGCTTCGGGATAAAGTTCGTGGGCCTCTTCTAAAAGGCGTGTTAGGGTTGGAGCCTGCATGGCATTGTGCCTTTCGTAACGAGAATGCAGGAGTTTGCCGTTTTCAGGGTCAACGACAGCAATTTTAACGGTGGTGGAACCCACATCAAGTCCCACCCAAAGAGTATTTTTCATGCGAGAATTTTCCATATTATATTTCATAATTTAGGTAAGGATAAAGTATTTGTCATAAAAAATATGCTAGTATGGTTAAAAATCAGATAAACGGCATAAAACGCCGAATATGCAGAAAAAAAGGGCTTTTAACATGAACTTTGGCAAATAATCAGAACTTTAGCTTAGTTTAGTGCCAAAACGCTTTAAATTTCTATTTTTAGTTAGTTATGAAATTAGAAATATACGATACAACATTAAGAGATGGCAATCAGGCTCCGGGCATAAACTTTACTTTGTCCGACAAACTGCAAACCACTCGTTTATTAGATTCTTTTGGTGTGGATTACATTGAGGGCGGTTGGCCCAATGCTTCTAATCCCACGGATTTAGAATATTTCCGTCGTGTTAAAACTTTAAAATTACAACATGCGCAAATTGCCGCATTTGCATCCACTCGCCGCCCCAATGTCAAAGCCGAAGACGATATGTTTTTGGCGGATTTAGTGGCCAGCGAAGCCCCCGTTAAAACCATTTTTGGTAAAAGTTGGGATTTGCATGTAACCGAAGTGATTAAAACCACTTTAGAAGAAAACCTCGCCATGATCGAAACCAGTGTGGAATATTTAAAACGCTATTCCGACAAGGTCTTTTACGATGCTGAGCATTTTTTCGATGGCTATTTGGCCAATCCCGAATACGCTATGCAAACCCTTTTGGCCGCCAAGCGTGGGGGAGCGGATTGCATTGTGCTGTGCGACACCAATGGGGGAATGGCCCTCACTTGGGAATTAGAAGAAATTGTGCGTAAAGTGGCGGAAACTTGTGACACGCCTTTGGGCATACATGTGCATAATGATTCTGGAACTGCGGTGATCAACTCTTTGGCTGCGGTGCGGGCAGGTGCGGTGCAAGTACAAGGAACCATGAACGGCTATGGCGAACGCTGTGGTAACGCAAATTTGGTTACAATCATACCCAATTTAGTGCAAAAAATGAAGCATGACTTAACTTGTGCGCCCAATTTGACTGGATTGCGCACTTTAAGCTTGGGCATAGACCAAATCCTCAATGTTCCCAGCGATATTCGCGCTCCTTATGTGGGAAAAGGTGCTTTTGCTCACAAAGGCGGTTCCCATATAGATGGCGTGATGAAAGTTTCCCATAGTTTTGAGCATATAGACCCCAAATTGGTGGGTAATGAACGCATTTACATCACTTCTGATCAGGCGGGAGGCGCTTTAGTAGTAGAAAAGCTCTCCAAAATGAAGCCAGATATTGATAAACGCGACCCCATTGTCAGTGAAATTTTGGCTGTGGTCAAAGAAATGGAAACCCAAGGTTATCACTTTGAAACCGCCGAGGGTACTTTTGAGTTATTGGCTTCCCGCAAGTTGGGAATATTTGCGGATCGCTTCACAGTTTTGGGTTATAGAGTTATAGAAGATAAACAAAGTAATGGCTTGCCTGTTTCCGAAGCTTCGGTGAAAATCCGGGTGGGTTCAGATATTAGCCACCATGTGGCCGAAGGCGACGGTCCAGTAAATGCTTTAGATGCTGCTTTGCGCAAAGCTTTAGTGCCGTATTTTGAATTTATGGCCGGAGTGCGCTTAGATGACTTTAAGGTGCGAGTTTTAGGAAATAAAGTAGGCACCGATGCCACAGTACGGGTTTGGGCTACTTTTGGGGATGACGAAGGTCAATGGAATGTGGCCGGAGTTAGTACCAATATTATCGAAGCCTCATGGTTGGCTTTATTAGACGGTTTAAACTATAAAATTATGAAGGAGATGCGCTAATGCTGATATACATAGACGGTGAATTTTACGAGAAAGCTAAGGCTAAAATATCTGTGTTTGACCATGGCTTTTTATATGGCGATGGGGTTTTTGAAGGTATTCGCGCATACAATGGCAAGGTTTTTAAACTGGACGAACATATAGATCGCCTTTATGAGTCTGCCAAGGTGATTTTGCTCGATCCCGGGGTGGATAAAGAGGAAATGAAGGAAATTGTACTAGAAACTTGTAGGAAAAACCAAATCACCGATGGTTATATTCGCCTAGTGGTTTCCCGGGGCGTGGGCGACTTAGGTTTAAACCCTAATTCCTGTAAAAAAGCATCGGTTATTTGCATTGCGGGTACTATACAACTTTATCCCGAAAAGTATTATTCAGAAGGATTGAAGATCATCACTGTGCCCACCACGCGTAATAATAATGAATCTCTGAATCCACGCATTAAATCTTTGAATTATCTCAATAATATCTTAGCTAAAATCGAAGGTTTACAAGCCGGCGCTCCCGAAGCTTTGATGCTCAATCCGGCGGGAATGGTGGCGGAATGCACCGGTGACAATGTCTTTGTCATTAAGGGCAATGTTTTGCACACTCCCGATGTACATAGCGGTTCTCTGGATGGCATTACTCGCCGTACGGTGATGGATTTGGCTCGTGAAAGAGGCATGGAAGTGGTGGAAGGCCCCATGAGTCGCTTTGATATTTGGGTGGCCGACGAATTTTTCCTCACTGGAACTGCAGCCGAAGTAGTACCCGTGGTGGAACTTGATCAGCGGGTGATTGGCGATGGTAAGCCTGGACCTCAAACCATAGCTTTAATGGAAGATTATAGTCAATATGTGCGCAGTCATGGCGCCGAAATTCAAAAATAATGAAAATTGTAAGTGTAAACCCCCAAAGTGAAGAGGTTTTGCGGCTTAGTTCCCGGGAACCCGCTCCTTCTATGGAGATCCAAGAACTGGTAAGAAATATCATTGACGATGTACGCAAGGGTGGCTTGGCGGTGGCGGTGCAATATGCCCAAAAACACGATGGTCTCCAAGGGAATGATTTGCGCATCAGTGCTGCGGAAATTGCTGAGGCGGCGGAGAAAACTCCCCCAACTTTGCGCAAAGCTCTGGATACGGCTATGCACAATATTCGCCATTTCCACGAACATCAAAAAGAATCTTCTTGGGAATTTACTGGCCCCCATGGCGAAGTTTTGGGACAAAAAGTGCGTCCCATGCACCGGGTGGGCTTGTATGTGCCAGGTGGGGCAGGGGTTTATCCTTCTACGCTTATGATGAACGCCATTCCAGCGCAGGTTGCTGGGGTCAAAGACTTAGTAGTGGTAACACCTGCGCCCGATGGCTTACAGCCAGCGGTGGCGTATGTGGTGCAACGCTTAGGCATAGACGAAGTTTATCATATCGGGGGCGCCCAAGCGGTAGCATTGCTTGCCTATGGCGCCACCCACATTGCCCCCGTGGATAAAATCGTGGGACCGGGCAATGTATATGCCGCCGTGGCCAAAAAAGAGGTTTTTGGCACGGTGGACATAGATATGATCGCCGGGCCCTCGGAAATCTTGGTAATGGCGGACAGCAGTGCCAATGCGGAATGGGTAGCAGCAGATTTGCTTTCCCAAGCGGAGCATGGCTCCGGCTACGAAGCGGCGATTTGCATCACCGACGACGAGTCTTGGGCCCAAAAGCTCTCCGCCGAAGTGCAAAAACAAGTGGCGGCTTCCCCTAAAAAAAGCATTTTAGAGAAATCATTGGCGGCTTATGGGCGCATCTTGCTCGTAGAAGATTGGGAAATTGGCGTGGCCATCGCCGACGCTATCGCTCCCGAGCATTTAGAAATTCAAAGCAGTAATTCCGAAGCTCTAGCGGAGCAGATTCAGAACGCTGGCGCGATCTTCATCGGCCCGTGGAGCAGCGAGTCTGTGGGCGATTACTTCGCTGGCCCCAATCATGTTTTGCCCACCAATGGCACGGCGCGATTCTTTTCGCCTCTTGGGGTTTATGACTTTGTTAAACGCACCAGTATCATCAAATACACCAAAGAAGCAGCCCAAACCCACGCCCGCGCCATCGGCGAGATCGCTGCTGCCGAAGGTTTTTACCATCATGGACAAGCTGCATTAAAACGCTTGTAATAAGAGATTTTTTTATATAACTTTAAATTGAGGTGAAAAAAATGAAAATTAAATCTTTATTATTAATAACTACAGCTTTGTTCTTTTTTGCTTGTGGCGGCAACGACAAAGATAAAGGCCCAGACTGTTCATCAGCTCCTTTACTTTCTAAATCTTGTTTAGCTGGTAAGTGGTATATGGGTGCAACTAGCACAGATAGAAGCTTGTTCCCCAATGCGGTAACCACTTTTGACATTTCTGAAGTGCGTGGGGTTCAGTACAATGTAGAGTTTATTGTAAATAAAGCTAACTACAAATTACCTTTAGAAGCAGATTCCATAGCTTTCGCCAAAGTGGGTTCAGACCATGACCATACAGGCTATGGTGTTTTTTCTTTAAGTGAAGATCAAACTCAAATAACCATTGAATTTAACGATGGTGATATAGCAGGTTTTTATTTTAGTGGAAAAGCTGAAATGTTTAATGAAAACTTTATTATATTTGAGGCAACAAAAAAACCACCATTTGCAAATGAGCAAATGACCCCGGTAAATATGATTCTTAAAAGAGTCCAATGAAATTGAAAAACGGAGTGTAGCTCAGTCTGGTAGAGCGTCTGCTTTGGGAGCAGAAAGTCGTCAGTTCGAATCTGGCTACTCCGAGAAAAAGGCTGTCTCATTGAGACAGCCTTTTTGTTTGAGGAGTGTGTGTTTTTAAGATCTTCCGCCAGGGACATCGTGAATGATGTCATTGCTATTTAAAAAGTCTCTATATACCATGATTCCTGCATGGCATCCAGAGCCAGCGGCAATGGCAAACATAGAGGATTCGCCCGCTAATAATCCTGCAACGAATAACCCAGGCTTTACTATGCCTCTTTTATGGGAAAGCATTACCATAGGACCGCGATTGCCCATGGGGTTTTCCATGGTTTCGGGTAAACCAGCTATTTTAGGATCAAAAGCTCCAGTGGCTACTACTACTTTTTTGGCTTGATATTCTTTTTCTGTACTTTTAAGCACAAAGCCAGTATCATTATCCCCAGAAATTTCCAAAATTTTATCTTCAGCCCATTCTACTCCGCCTAGAGTATTAATATCTTCTCGCATTTTAGAGAGGATGCTAAGACCATCCAAGCCTAAAGAAATAGCTGGGGCTTGGTGAGGAGCAGCTTTATTTAAATGACTAGTTCCGCTATCAATAACCAAAACAGATACTTTTAAAGGGTTCTGCGGGGTATTGCGAGCAGAAGCTAAAGTTTGCGCGGCACTTAAGCCTGCGGGGCCTGCGCCAATTATTATAACATCGTGCATATATATCCTTTTAAAAAGCTATAAGTGTTATATATATAAACAAAAAGAAACAGACCACTAAATCTGTTTCTTTAATAGATAAAACGCCTCTTTTACAGGATTAGGGGCCAGTTTGCAAAATGGTGTGGATATTGTTGCTCAACCAGGGAGCAAATCCAGCTAATAAGACCAATAGAGTCAATATTAAACTCACACCTTTATCAAAGCCAGTTATGGCTAAAGCTTGGGGGTTTTCTGACCCTGGAGTTACATAGGCCGCTCTCATCACTTGCAAATAGTAGTACAGCGAAATTGTGCTGTTTAAAGCCGCATAAATGATAAATACATAGTAACCAGCGTTTGCAGCGGATCCAAAGAGGAAGAGCTTACCAATAAATCCTGCCACGGGGGGGATTCCCGCCAAGGAAAACAATGTTACCGCTAACGCAGCTCCCAAAGCAGGGTATTGCTTGGCTAATCCCTGCAAAGAACTGAAAGTGGTGGGGCGAGTGCTTTCTAAAATGGAGATGATCCAGAACATTAAGTAGTTAGAAAAAGCATAGACAAAGAGGTAAAACACGATGGCGGGTTTGGCGATGTTAGCAGGCCCCACCAAGGCGGTGAGAATATAACCAGCTTGAGCTATGGAAGACCAAGCCATAAAGCGTTTTAAGCGACTTTGGCGTAAAGCTCCTAAGTTTCCTACCAGCATGGTAACTGCGGCTAAAAGCAAGAGTAAAAAGTCTAAATCTTTGTGAATTGGAGCCAAAGGACCGTATAAAAGGATGGTTAAAAATGCGATGGCCGTGGCTTTAGAAGATACGGACAGAAAAGCGGTAACAGGAGTGGGAGCACCTTCGTAAACATCAGGAGCCCAAGCGTGGAAAGGGAAGAGCGCTAGTTTAAAACCTATGCCTACAATGATAAATATTGCCGAGGTCCAAAACAAGTTGTCTAGGGGTTGGGTGCTAAGTTGGCTTTTGATTACATCAAAGTTTAAGCTACCAGTAAATCCGTAGAGATAAGAAAGTCCAAATAGCATCATAGCGGTGCTAGCAGAGCCTATTAGAATGTATTTAGTGGATGCTTCCGCCGAAAGTGAGCATCTTTTGTTCCATGCCACTAGGAAATATAGGGGAATGGTGGCCAGTTCTAAACCAACAAAGAGGGTTAAAAGTTCTTTAGCGGAAACTACCACTATAGAACCAAAGGTTACCACTAATAGTGCGAATAAAAACTCTGGCAAACGCTTAAGTTGGGCGTTATTGGCAAAAAAGTAACGCCGGGTGAGTAGGGTTACTACCAATGCACTAAAAACAAAGAACTCTCGGAGCAAAAGTCCCAGATTGTTGAGTTCCCAAGCTCCCATCCATTCATGGCTCATGCCTGCAGGAAGGGTGTTTAGTAACACAAAAATTCCGGTGAGACTCAACCAAGCCACATTCCAAAGCACTTTGGCGGGAACTTTGAGTAAATCTAAGGCAAAAATGCCAAAAGCCAAAATTAAAATCAAAAAATCAGGTACTAATAACGACATAATTACCTCATTAAATTATTGAAAATGGGGTTGAGTGAGGTGTCTAAAATGTTGGAAATCCATCTGGGCATTAAACCCATGCCAAACAAGCCAATGAGTAGTAAAATCACCGGAATACGCTCAATCCAATTAGCATCGGTGAGTTGAGCATGGGCTGGGATTTGTATAGGGCCGCTTAACATGCGGTTGGCCGAACGAATCACATAAACTGCGGTGGCAGTGATAGATAAAATGGCTAAAACCGTGCTAATGCGCATGATTATAGAGTCATTTTGGAAAGCACCGAGGAAAATGGTTACTTCAGCTACAAAACCTGAAAGACCAGGTAAGCCTAAGCCTGCAAAACCAGCGATCATAAAGGCCACCCCCAAAAAGGGCATGACTTTGAGCAAACCGCCCATTTCGTCGATGTTGCGAGTTTTGGTGCGACCGTAGATCATACCGATTAAGCAGAAAAACAGTGCGGTGAGAAGTCCGTGGGAAATCATTTGTAAGGCGGAACCTTTAAGACCGGTGTAGGTTAAGACTCCTAAGCCTAAAAGCACCAATCCTAAGTGGGAAACTGAGGAGTAAGCGGTGATATATTTCAAATCTTTTTGGCGGACGGCGATAAAAGCACCAAAAGCCACATTATAGATGATGAGTACCATAAAATAAGGCATCCAAAGTTTTGCACCTTCGGGAAGAGCGTACATAGCCACCCGTAAGCAACCGTAGCCGCCAAGCTTCATCAATACCCCAGCGTGGAGCATAGAAACCGCAGTGGGGGCGGCGGCGTGTCCATCGGGGGACCAGGTGTGGAAGGGGAACATGGCACCCAAAATGGCAAAGCCCACAAACATCACTGGAAAGACCCAATTTTGGAAGCTGGCAGCAAAAGGATGGGCGGCCAAAGCGTTTAAATCAAAGGTGCTAAGTCCAGATTCAAAATAAAGAGCTAAAATCCCTGCCATAATCAGCGCAGAACCACCCACGAGCATCAAGGTAAGCTTCATGGCGGAGTATTCTTTGCGACCAGTTCCCCAAACTGCAATGAGCAAGTACATGGGTAAAACTGCCACTTCGTAAAAGAGGAAGAAGGAGAAAATATCGTAGCTGATAAATACACCAAAAACGCCACTTACCAAGATATTAAGCAGGGTAAAGAACTCCTTGGCTTGGTTTTCTATCTCCCAAGAGGCAAAGACTCCTGCAAAAATTATCAGACCAGTGAGCAAGGACATTAACATGGAAAGAGCATCTACGCCTATGTTATAATTGATATTTAGGGTAGAAAACCAGGGGACATTCATGGCAAAGAACAGATGGGCGCTTTGCCCGCTAAACAATTCGGGGGTATTTATTTGCGCCAATCCGGCTACTTGCACAAAACGCACCGTTAAGCCAATAATTAAGGCAAAATTTAGCCCTGCACCCACCGCACTGATGATTTTAATGCGTTTGTGATTGCGAGCAGGAACGGCAAAGGTTATTAATGAGGTGAGCAAAGGAATCACCCACATTAGTGTTAAACCATAAGATTCAATAGGAAATGAAGCTAAATTCATGTAAACCTCATCACTTCAGGGGCAAATTGCCAAACCAAGCGACTAAAAATAAACCAGTGAAAAATAATCCTAAATACAGTGCCACGGAGCCGTTTTGCATTTTGCGCACGGCCACGCCGCCGCGCTGTAATACTGCACCGACTAAATCCATGGTACCATCAATAATATTGCGATCAAACCATTTGAGCCCACCCGAAAAGGTTTTGATAATCAAGGTGCGGCTAAACCATAGCCATAAATCGTCTATGTAAAACTTGTCATAGACCACTTGATACCAGCGGGGGCGATCTTCGGTGTTTAGTACAGCAGCCACATCAGTTTGCTTGCGTCCGTATAAAACCCAAGCTAAAGCGATGCCTAAAACACCCATGGCGGTGGCTAACCAAGGCACCCAATCGTAATTAGCAAAGCAAATATCGCTGATTTGCATAGGTGGAATCACAATACTTCCAAAAGCTTTGTGTAATAACAAGCCACCCACAGCTGCGGGTATAGCCAAAAGTACAATGGGGAAGGTCATCCAAGGATCTTCTTTGGCAGTGGAAATCTCGGTGCGGGCTTCGCCGTGGAAAATCAAGAAGAAAAAGCGGAACATATAGAAAGCAGTGAGTAATCCCACCACAGTTCCGGTTACAAATACGGCAATATGTCCATTTTGCAAAGCGGTGAGCAAAATTTCGTCTTTGCTGAAAAATCCTGAAAAGGGAGGCACTCCAGCAATGGCTAAGCAAGCGATAAGCATGGCGGCGTAAGTCCAAGGCATTTGTTTGCGCAAACCGCCCATTTCATCTAAATCGTTGCTATGTACGCGGTGAATTATAGCACCTGCGCCCAAGAACAGCATACATTTGAAGAATGCGTGGTTAAATACATGGAACATAGATGCGGAATAGCCCAAAGAATTGATGTCTGTGCCCATGCGAGCTACGCCCAGGGAAAACATCATATAACCCAGTTGGGAAAGGGTAGAAAAGGCGAGAATGCGTTTAATATCTTTTTGGGTAATGGCGATAATCGCCGCAAATGCAGCGGTGAAAGCCCCCACCCACATAACTACTTCTAAAGTAAAAGGAGCGGCACTAAATAGAGGGAACATTCTAGCGGTTAAATACACCCCAGCAACCACCATAGTGGCGGAGTGAATAATAGAAGATACTGGGGTAGGACCTTCCATGGCATCGGGGAGCCACACATGCATGGGGAACATAGCCGATTTACCCCAACCACCGGTGAAAATCAACAAAGTGGCGATGGAAAGAGCATTAAAAGAGGCAAATCCTAAAGAAACTGTGCGATTTAACTGAGCAGCTGCTTCGGGGGTATTGATAAGCAAGAAGTCCACGCTTCCGTTCATCCATGCTACAATCACTATACCCAGCAAGAAGAAAGCATCGGCAAAGCGGGTGATAATAAAAGCTTTTTTCGCCGCTGCCACCGCCGAAGGTTTATGATACCAGAAGCCGATGAGCAAATACGAAGATACTCCCACCAATTCCCAGAAGATATACATTTGCAAAAGGTTGGTGGAAATCACCAAGCCTAGCATGGCAAAGGCAAAGAGGGAAAGCAAGGGGAAAAAGCGTCCTTTACCGGGATCATCCTTCATATATCCCACGGAATATACATGCACCAAAAACGCAATAGCAGTGATAACCACCAGCATCATGGCAGAAATTGGATCTAAGAGCAACCCTAGTTTTACGCCGAAGTTTTCGGTCATGGGGAACCAGTTCCAATTCCAGAGTATTTGTGCTGGGGCAGAACCAGCTTTTAATACGATTTTAAACCAAGGGATTACCAAGCCTAGCACATAGGCAAAGGAAGCTCCGCTTAAAACCGTGGAAATAGCTGCTGATATTTTCTTCTTTTTAGAGAAAAGCAAGCTATTGATAATAAATGATAGTAGGGGAAGCGCCAAAATCAAATAACTGTGGCGCGCCCAAATGGATTCTTGAAGTTGTATTAAATCAGTCATGGAGCTCCTTTAGGGAATCCACATCGAGTTGGCGATGTCGGCGGAACATAGATACCACGATAGCTAAGGCTACAGCCATTTCACTGG
>JAAZFC010000098.1 GCA_012511955.1 Fibrobacter sp.
CCCACCGCCGCCACTATATGCTCAGCCACAAAAGCCATGAGAAAAAAGTACCAACTTTGCTGGGTTAGCAAGCCCCAAACAAACAAAAACACCACAGTTAATAAACCTATTAAGCGCATTAACACCGCAGGTCGTGGATTGGCTTGGGCTATGTAAAAATACTCTATTAAATCGCCATTTTGAGCAATTAGCAGGGGTGACATTAATATTACTCCATACCATAAATTGCTGTGCATGCCCAAAAGTAAAGGCAAAGTAATGCAAAATAACAGCGAAAATCCCGTAAAAAAGATTCTTATGCGCAAAGCTGAGCCCAAAACCCTTCCCGGCTGATTTTGGGTGGCTAAATTCTGTATCACCACCGACTGCAAACCCGCCGCCGCCAAAGCATTGAATATCAACACCCAGGAAATCACACTTTGATAGTCTCCATACAGCGCTGGCCCTAAATATCGCGCCAAAACCACGGCGGTAAGTAAGCCTACAATCAGGCGTAAAGCGTGTTGCGTTCCCATCCAAGCCATGGAGCGAGATGCTTTCACAGAGGGCTCCATGCTAACCAATCTTGTGCCTGTAGCTCCTGCATTAATACTGAGAAAAATTCCCCATGGCCGGGATAATCTTGGGAAAAATAAATTTCATGGAAATCTAAGCTAAAAATCCCCCCACCGAGTTTTACCCACTGGGCGTATTTAAGGGCTTTTTGCAGGGACTTTTCGGGGTCGAATTTTTGGGGGTTATGCAGGTTCCAATCCCCTAAAATCAGCGGAATTTCCACAATATCCAAAGCTTTTTGGGTGGCAAAACACCACCATTTATGGGGAATAGCCGAGCCACAACGAAATCCGGGACGGGTGTTAAAACCCATGCTACTGTCAAATTTTACTCCTAATTTGTCCAAGTAATTTAAAGTTTGCCCTGGGAATATCCTTAAAAAATGCTGGCGGCTAATTAAGGGCGCTTTTTGCACCACTTTTTGCCAATTTTGCATTTCTGCAGTTAAATCCTCTAAACTTTCGGCGTGCAAAGGGCTACCATGCCAACCGTTGTAATGCCCTTGCTCAGAAACTTGCCTCGGTAAATCTCGATATTCGGGAAGCGCTAAATCGTAGCGTTCAGCTAAGTGATCGCGTTTATGTCCCAGCCAAAAAAAGGTCGCCCTGAGCCCAGCACTACCTTTCAACATTTGCGGAATGGTAAACCAGGGATCTTTATGGGGAAAATGCGCCTGCAAAGCTTCTATCAACAATTTTATCCACACTCGGGTTTGCAAAGCGATGGCGTAACTGGGTAAAAGAAAGAAATGCTTGATCACCGAGCGCAGCTTCCATTTGCGCAAAGAATCCACATCGAAGCTTAGCCAAAATGCACCATTTTTCCCTTTATATAGAGGAGGATTAATATCTTTTTGCAATAAATACTCAAAAATCGCCCGCATCCACAAATCCACGAGGGGTATATCGAAAAAATCGTGGCTATCTCCCAAAAATCCCCGATGATCAGCTGTGGTAGCATGGTCAAAAAGCTCTGGTTCATATTCTTCGGCGCGCCACAGTTGCCCGCCCAAAAAGGTGAGTAAATCCACGCTGATAGCATTCCAATCCCATGCTGTTTGAGGATCGGGCAAAGCGGGGTGGGGTAACATAAACTCCACATTTTGCACAGTTATCGACGATTTATCCACATTCTGGGGGATTAAATGTTGAGAACTTTGGGGAATGGATACCGAGCGGTTCTCCAGAGCTAAAATCCATGAGGGATCGCTATGATGGCGCAACAGCACAGTAAAACCCCACCACTGAGCATAGTTTTGCACTAAGTGCGCCACCATGTTAGCGTGAGGTAATTGGGGATTAATCCATAATGTGAGCGAGTTCATTGCGGATAAATTTATTCATTTATCCGCTAATAAGCAATTAAATGCGGAATTGGCGCACAATAGTTGCTAAACCATGGGCTAACTTGGCTAGTTCTTCGGCGCTCATGCGGACTTGTTGCACTCCTTGAGAGGTATCATTGGCGGCTTGACTGACTCCCGCAATATTGCGCGAAACTTCGGTGAGACCTTGTGCAGACTCGGCCACATTGCGAGCGGTATCTTGGGTGCCAGCATTGATGCCATTCACATTTTGGGCTATTTCGCGCACCGTTGAGGTTTGCTCGTTGATCGAGACCAAAATGGATTGAGAAATATGGTGAATTTGATCAATTACCGTGGTGAAGCGGTCGGTAGCTTGGGCTGCAACTGCGGTATTGTCTTGAATATCCTGAATTTGCGCAGCAATTTCTTGGGTAGCATTAGCGGTTTGGCGCGCCAAATCTTTAACTTCGCTGGCCACTACGGCAAAACCTTTACCTGCTTCCCCTGCTGATGCAGCTTCAATGGTAGCATTGAGGGCCAAAAGGTTAGTTTGGGCTGCAATTTTGTTAATGATTTCAATGACTTTGCCAATGCTGTCTGCGGCGCTTTGTAATTTTTGCATTACTTCGCGGGTGGTGCGCACTTCGGAGTTAGCTTGTTGTACTGCGCCAACTTCTTCTTTACATTGATTTTCCACTTCGCGCATTGAAGCGTTAAGCTCTTCAATAGCTGAGGCCATGGTGCTAACCGAAGCCGAAACTTGTTCAGAAGCGCTGGAAATGCTGTTTAAATTAACCGAGGATTGCTCAGTGGCAGAAGCCACAGTGTTGGATTGCGCAGTCATTTCTTCGGCACTGGCAGCAATTTGATTAGATACCGCGGAAAGTTCTTCACTAGAAGAGCTTAAACTGGTGGTGTTATTGGCAATTTCACGGATAATATTTTGCACTTTTTCGATAAAAGTATTGAACCACTTGGCTAGTTCGCCGATTTCATCTTGGTTGGCGATGTTAATGCGACGAGTTAAATCTCCTTCCCCTTGGGCAATGTCTTTAAGCATAGCTGTCAAATTGATAATGGGTTGGGTGATGATACGACCCATGATGATGACCAAAATAAGGCCGATAATCAAAATCAATACGGTGGCTCCAGCAATACTTTTCACCACTTTATTAATTTCGGCATCCAATACTTCTTGCTCGGCGATAATACCTATAGACCATTGTTTGCTGGGAATCGGGGCATAAGCCATTAGGCGTGTGGTGTCCATAAAGTTATATACAGTAGTGCCAAGCTCTCCAGAAATCATCTGGCTAATGGCATTGCCCAAGGAGGCGAATTCGGGCTTGGTTTTGCCTTCTTCCATAAAATTGCGCTGATCCATGACATAATCACGGTTGGCATGGGCGATCACCCCCCCTCTTTTATCCACGATATAGGCATAGCTGCCTTTGATAAATTGAATGCCATCGGTCATTTCGCTGATCCACATCGCCGGCAAACGACCTATGATCACAGCTTCTACTTTATTGGGCTCGGACAAGGAATAGATGGGTGCTGCTACCATGATCACCGCAGAATTAGTCACTCTGCTAATAATAATATCAGAGGTGTTAGCTTCGCCTTTAAATGCTTTTTCTATATACTCGTGATTGGAAAGATCGGTATTGCTACCATCTTGATAGTGAGCTGTGCGCTTGGCATCTACTACAGCAAGGGCTAAGTAGCTGTAATCTTTGCTGACTTGAGTTAATAACTGGGGAATTTTACTCCAATTTTGAGCTCTAATATCTTGGATACGAGCGATGCCGCGCATTTCTTCTTCATGGGTTTTTAAGCGGTGCTCAACTGTAGAAGCAGCTTGCCTGGCTGTGGTGGACATATTGGATAAAGAAATATCAACTAAAACATCTTTGGAAGCCGATGAAGCTAGGTACCCCACAGATATTGTGGCTAAAGTCAATAAAATAGAAATTGGAATTAAAAGTTTAAAGCGAATTTTTAATCTGTTCCACATGTTTGTCCTCATATTGATATTGTAAAAACAAGATAGATAAGATTATATAATATACATTATTGATTAGCAAGCATTTAACCACATAAAACAAAAAATTTATTGAGGGAAAATGGCTTTGTTCAAAAAATATTATTACACTTTGGGGCATGATGCAAGCCCAAAATAAATATCGCGAGTTGTGCCAAAGCGACGCTGATATTCCTCTTTTTAGCCAAGCGTGGTGGTTAGATGCGGTAGCGGGACCCGCAAATTGGGGGGTGAGTTTGGTGGAAAAGTCGGGAGAGATCGTAGCGGCGCTGCCCTATACGATAAATCGCAAGTGGGGTATGACTAAAATATCCCAACCGGTACTGACGCCTTTTTTGGGGCCGTGGTTTAAAATTTATGCCCAAAAAAATACGCAACGCTTTACCATAGAAAAGGAATATTTAGAAACCTTGTTTGCCCAACTGCCCCGCCATGTTTTATATAGGCAAAATTGGCATTATCGCGCTCAAAACTGGTTGCCTTTGTACTGGCGAGGGTTTGAACAATTTACCCAATACAGCTATGTAATCAATGATCTAAGCGATTTAGATGCGGTGTGGGACAATTTTGCTTCGAGAGCACGCACCACTATACGCAGCGCGCAAAACAAACATGAATTAACAATTAGCAACGACATTAGTATGACTGATTTTTATTCACACAATAGACAAATTTTTGAACGACAAAATATTCCCGTCCCCTACGACTTAGCCACCGTGGAAAGAATCCACCAAGCGACCCAACAACGCCAAGCCAGTAAGTTTTTTGTGGCTAAAGACAAAGAAGATAATATCCATGCTATTGCATACATAATTTGGGATGAAAACTCTGCACACTATTTAATGAATGCAGTAAATCCAAGCTTTATGCATACTGGAGGCCAAAGCCTGTGTTTGTGGGAGGCTATCAAATTTGCATCCTCTGTAACGCAAAGCTTTGATTTAGGAGGGTCAATAATTGCCCCCATCGAAAAGTTTTTGCGCGCTTTTGGGGGCGAATTAAAATCTTTTTTAGGGATACGCAAGGTGCATAATCCCTTGTTAAAAGCTTATTACCAGCTACGAGGAATTTGGTAAATCTCAACGGTGCAAAGCGCCATTGAGGCGATATTGTTTCAGCAGTTTTTGCGCAGCGGGCGAAAGGAATCTGCGCAAATTGGGAGTGGAACTTTCTTCGCTAAATTCCACCCAATCAATATTCCCAAAAGACCCCGTGATGCTTAACCGCAAAACAGCCTCTCCTGCGGGCAAAGTGCTAGTGCTGCCCTCAAGCACCGTATAAATGTCCCACGAATCCGTATTGGGAATGCTAATATTATTAGTAATATCTTCCCCGTCTATGCTCAATTTGAATGCGGCATTATCTCCCCCCGAAGACACCCGTGCACGCCAATAATATACCCCAGCTTTACTGATATTCACTGTATATTCCAACCATTCTCCCTCTTCGGTCCAGCCTATAGCGTAGCCATCTTCGGTGGCGACAATATCCACCCCATCGGTGCGATAAACTTCGCCTTTATTTTCGGGATCCGCATCTTGATAAGCCACACCAGAACCGCCTTTATCATAATCTTCCATCTCTATTTTTCCGGGAATAGTAGCAGGGCTACCATTCCAAGGCGCTCTTTCTTCTGGAGGCGCTTGGGGACCAGTTCCCACCAAAGTAGTTACACTTTCTTGGTCAAAATTTGTACTAAATTTACCCGCCGTGGCGGTGATTTTACCTTCATCTTGCACATTTTTGGTAGCCGAAGTGGTGAATTTTTGCCAAGAAGCAATATTTTGCGCTCCGGGAACATTAAAATTCAAATCTTGCTCCCCTGCGCGGTTTACCACCACAATTACCACACTATCTTCTTTAGTAAACGCAGAAACATAAGCGTGGGGCGCTGGCTTTTTAGTGGCCTCCACCCGCACCGCACCTGGGCGCACAAATTTGGCGTATTGAGCCATACAATAACCCCTTTTAGTAACCTTTCCCACCTCAGAAGCGCTGGCCGCATGGGGTTTTACATTGTTTTGGGTATCGTGCATAATCAAACCATAATTGCGGCGAATATACCACCAAGTATATTGATTAAAATTACCCTCTACCAAACCCCGATGAATTTCATAGGCCACATCCAAAGCGCGCACCGTATCGTAGGTGGGAGTTTGATCTTGATCTCCAGTAACAATATAACTACGCCACACATTGGCATTGCCCTTAGAATCCGTGTAATGTTCCGTCATCCAAAGTTCCTTGTCAGCAGCTTTTTGCTCCGCCAAAGGGTAATGAAAATAACTATCAGGGGTGCTAGCCACACTGCCATAAAAATGCGCGCCAATAATATCGATGTTTTTGAGAGCGCTAGGATCGTTTAAAATTGGATCGTAAAGGCCTTTAGCATAGCTAAAAGATTCCGCACTTATTACCTTAGTGCCGTGTTCCCGCAATTTGTGAGCGTGATTTTTCACAAAATTATGCACTTCCGTGGCATCCCAACAAGGCCATGAATCACACCAATCCGGTTCGTTTTGCATGGAAATAGCATAGAGCGGTGCGCCATTATCCTTCATAAATTTGGCAAACTTATTGAGATGAGCAGCGTAATCATCGTATCTGGCAGGATTAACTTTATGGGTTTGATAACTGGTTCCCCAGCGCTCTAAGGTGTAAGGTGTGCGCAAAGAACTGGGCGGATTCCAAGGCGAAGCATAAACAATTCCACCCCGGGCAATCACATCTTTGGCGGTGGCGACTTCGAGGGGCCATTGACTTTCATTATCGGAAATCCACACCCTTAAATCGGTCAAACCTATTTGCCCCGGACCGTTACCAAAAGCCAAATCTCGGTCTGCTGGGCTTAAATCATAACCCGTCCACACGCGGTGGGTCATACCCCCAAAACCCCGAATGGATTGCTTTTTGTCACTCACATCCACAGTAACATTTTGAGCTGCCACCCAAACACTAGTGCACAACGCTAAAATCGCAATTCTTTTCCACATAAATCCATCCTCATAACTGTTTTCTTATAAAATAAGCGAAAAACTAGGGGTTATTAATAATAAAAGATTAATATCATGGACAAAAAGTCCATGGCAAAGCAGTTTTGCATGGCAGCGCTAAGAATATGCTGATTGTGCCTTAAATCAGCCGTTTTGTAGTGAAAAAGCTAATTTATATATATAAATTAGGTTCTATAATTATGGAGAATTTTGAGGAATATTTACGACAGGGCGAGCCCGATCGCTCCACCAAGGCACAACAGTGGCAAATAGCCATTGGTTTACAGCAAGTAGATGGTTTGCAAACTTCGGAATACTTGATTTCCACCGCAAAGCAAAATATTGAAGGCAAACTGAACCTCACCCAAGTAAAGCAACTCCTAAACGAGTATTACCAACAGCAACCTGTACAAAAAGAAGATTCCAGAACCGAAGAAGCCGACAAAGTGTCCGCACGGGTGGCAGAAATTTTACAAGAAACAAGCTTTAGCTTTTCCCCCGCAGAATATTTAAGCATTCACCGCCGTTTATTCAAAGATATTTATCCTTTTGCTGGAGTGGTGCGAGATTACAATATCACAAAAAAAGAATGGGTGTTAAATGGCGAAACAGTTTTGTATGGCAGCGCAAAAAGCTTAATGGCCACTTTAGAATACGACTTTGAACAAGAAAAAAAGTTTAATTATCAAGACTTAAGCATTGCAGAAAGCATAGCTCATTTAGCGCATTTTACTGCATATTTGTGGCAAATCCACTTATTTGGAGAAGGCAATACCCGCACCACAGCGGTATTTTTAATTAAATACTTACGCAATTTAGGTTTTAAGCAAGTAAATAACACACTCTTTGCCGAACATTCATGGTATTTTCGCAATGCTTTAGTTAGAGCAAACTATCAAGACCTTTCCCAAGGCATTCATAAAAGCTTAAAATACTTGGTGGCCTTTTTAGAAAACTTGTTGCTGGGCAAAAACCATCTGTTACAAAACCGCAAACTGCATATTAATTACACCGATACCCTAAATGACTCTGTAAACCCACGGTATAATACTGTATTATCGTTGATTAAAGACAATAATCGCATTAGCGCCGCTGAAATAAGTCAGCAGTTGGGACTTAGTTTAAGCACAGTAGAACGCAAAACCAAAGCCTTAACAGATCAGGGGTGGATTCACCGAATAGGCAGTGATAAAACAGGGCATTGGCACATTGTCGAGGGAAGAGAATCCTAAAACTTGGTTTGCGCTCAGTTTTAATATATTTTTCAGCATGAGCTTAATATTATTAGTTATTTCTGTATTGCTGTTAGGCTGCCATAGTCCAGACCAATTTATTGGCGGCGAGCGGCAAAGCACAAGCGCCCAACTCCAAGGGGGTAAAGTCTATCCCATAAACCCCGACTTACAAATTTGCAATCCTGGTATTTCCACGGATACGGTGCGCTTTCCCCGCGCCATGTTGTGGCTAGGTTTTGCCGGGCAACTCAATGTGAAAAATGCCCCCGAAGGCTACACCACCACTAAGGTTAAAATGCACGATCGCCTAACTATTTCTGGGCACGATAATTCCGTACTGTGGTTTATGACCATGGATCAAATTCCCTCGGTACAATGTGAATTTCAAGACCCAGATTGGTCGGCTCACCCCGAATGGATTGTAACTCTAGGCGCGCAACCCCAAGGCAAAAACTGCGACAATTCTGATACGATTTGGTATTCGGGCTATGTAATTCGCCCTGCGGACAACGCCTATTTCCGTTTTGCCGATCGCAGCTTAGACCATATTTCTACCCCGAACTTTTGGATAGACCAAGCCCCAGAAATCCCCACAGAAGGCGTGGAAAATCCTGCTTGGCAAAAAGATACGGTGGATTACTCCCAGGGATTTGCTACTCCCCAAGCGGTACAAGACTATTTTGGCACCAAAAATGTGAAATTCACTTGGTCTAAAGAACACGATGGTATGACTTTGTATTACATAGATTACAGCGAATCCAAACCCAAAGCGCACCGTTTAGCTAAACCCCGCGGCCGTGAAAACTGGAAAGGCGAAAGCGCCATGATTAGCCCCGATGGCAAATGGATAACTTACAACCTTTTTGAGCGCCAAGATACTTATTCTGCCTATATTCAAGAATTACGCCCCAATTCTACCCCTATATTAATAGCCGAAGGCGCCATGGAACCTCGTTGGTTTGTGCACCCAGCTGATCCCGAACGCTGGTATATTATTTACATTACCGTACCCGCAGGCAACACCTATATAATCACCCAAGCCTTGGACGAATCCCAAGTGGAAAAAGACGGTTCTGCTGGAGCCACTTGGATGCAAGAAGTTAAACTTAGCGCTGGTATGCCCCAAGATTTGAGCTATAGCTTGGTGGGAGAGCCAGAAAAATTGGTAAACTTACCTTTTAGAGCAGGGCGTTCCCCCGATGGTCGCTGGTTGGCCACTGGCACCAATAACGGTTATATGTTGGAGTTACCATGAAAAAATTAAATCTTAAAAAACTAGGTTTTGGGCTAAGTGCAGCGATTTTTGCCTTGGTGGCATATCAAGTTTTAAGCCCCGTGGCATGGATTTCCGAACAAAAGCCCCAACTTTCCTTAGCATTGACCCCCTGGGAGGCAGTAGGGGGCTGTGGTGCTGGCGGTTCTGGCGGCGGTGCCGGCGATGGCATTCAATGGGTGGGAGAAGGCGTAAGCGGTGGGCGCGTGGAAGTTGAGGTACTCCCCCGTTTTAGTGTAGGGCAAAACTACACCGATTTGAATATTCCCATGCGCTGGTCATTTAAACCCACTTGGAATATGAATTTAGGGCTAACTTTACCCTTTGTTTCTAAACGAGGAGAAGTTCAATATCGTACCAACCAAAGCCCTGCGGACCGCACCACGGGAGGCTTAGGGGACATTTCCCTAGATTGGAGCATAGATTTAGGCCCCTCAGCTCAGTACAGTTTTAGCATTGCCCAAAGCCTCCCTACCGGACAATACGACATTGTGCGCGGTCCGGAATCTGCCTTAGAATTTTTACCCGGATCTCTGCAAAAAGGCAGTGGTATCTACTCGACTACTTTTGGGCTATCTTGGCAGCGCGATGTAGATAAAGGGCTTTGGCTCTACAATTTAAGCTATACCCAACCCTGGATAACCCGATTTATGACCGGGAAAAATGAATATATGGATAAATGGTTGAGCAACTATCAAGGCATAGATGATAGGCGCTTTTATTACGATTGGAAGTTTTATGGCGAAAGCGATTTAGGGGATTATACTCCGCCATCGTTGGGAGCCACGGTACATTATGGCTATCGCGGCGTGCCGGGAATGGTGCATAGCGTAGGTTTGAGCTTTAGTGCGCCTTTGGGTGTAGCTTGGATTCGCTCTGAAAAGACTGGCATTTACGATCCGCGCCCCGATCCCGACCACAAAGCTTGGAGCGCAGCTCTGGTGTATGGCGCCGAATTTATCCGCGACGATTTCCCCATCTTTTTAGCCTTTAGCTTGCCCATCACCGATCGCCCCAACGACCCCAATGACAACGAATACGATCCTAGCCCCATGGCCCAATGGAATGGCCCCGATTGGAGCAATGTGTTGCAACAATGGGTGCTAGCTCTAGGATTTAAAACTAGTTTTTGGTAATGAAATTATATGACAATGTTATTAAAAGAGCCACAATTAGATTTATTGCACACAATGAATTCATTAAATAGCCAAAAAATAAAAGATAAAAAGGATACATTACATGTCCTCTCACTTTTTTCAGGGTGCGGAGGAATGGATTTAGGTTTTGAAGGTGACTTTCCTGTTTTAAAGGAATCTATTGGCAACTCGGAATTCGTAAAAAAAGATCTAAATAACGGTTTTGTTCAGTTAAAAAAAACTCGCTTTAAAACTGTATTTGCTAATGACATCTTAAGTGGTGCAAGAGTTGCTTGGACAAACTATTTTAGCAAAAGGGGACGCGATCCAAATGATTTTATCTTGAAAAGCATAGTTGATTTAGTAAAAATGCATAAAGAAGGAGTTTCAATATTTCCAGATGAAATTGACATTGTTACTGGTGGATTTCCTTGCCAAGATTTTAGTATAGCAGGTAAAAGAAAAGGCTTTAATTCAAATAAAAATCATAAAGGAGAAATTATATCAAATGAAGTTTGCTCTGTCGCTACACGGGGACAGTTATATATATGGATGAAAGAAGTAATTGATATAACAAAACCAAAAATGTTTATCGCTGAAAATGTTAAAGGTTTAGTCAACCTCGGTGATGTTAAAAACATTATTCAAAATGACTTTTCTAAAGCAGGCGACAACGGATATATAGTTCTTGAACCACAAGTTTTACATGCAGCTGATTATGGAGTACCACAATCAAGGGAGAGAGTTTTTTTCATAGGCATAAAAAAATCAGCCTTAACTGAAAATTCTCTTAATGCGCTTCTAACCACACCTTTAACCGAAGAATATAACCCTTACCCACAACCAACTCATTCTTACACTTACCAAGATAGCGATCTGAAAAAGTTTGTTAAGCTAAAACATGTCTTTAAACATTTGGTTGAACCTGACTTTTCAAAAGATTTATCACAAAAATCATACTCTAAAGCCAAGTATATGGGAAAACACTGCCAAGGGCAAATAGAAGTAAACCTAGAAGGCATTTCCCCAACAATAAGAGCAGAGCATCATGGAAACATAGAATTTAGACGGCTTTCCAAAAAAAATGGAGGAAAAATCTATGCAGAATTGAATAATGGTCTTAGTGAACGAAGATTAACTGTAAGAGAATGTGCATTAATTCAAACATTTCCTCCTGATTATGAGTTTGTAATACCCAACCAAAACGGACGCAAGGGTTCTTATATGCTAAGCCCTTCTAAAGCCTACAAAGTAATTGGAAATGCTGTTCCGCCCCTTTTAGCCTATAACCTAGCTAAAAGAATTGAAAACATTTGGAAACTCTACTTCGGAGAAAATGATGATAATCTCTGTTAATCCAGAACCCACTAATAATGAGTTTAAAGAGTTAATATCGGCAACACTTACTGAACTAGATGCACAGTCTAAGAAATCTGCTAAATGTATTAAGTCCCTAGCTGGCAGAGCCTTTGAGCCATATATAAAAGACATTATGTCTAATTTAGCTATTGGTACTTCCTTCGAAAACAGTATTGAGTTAATAGGTGGGCAAAAATTTCCTGATATTGTTGCTAAAAAGTTCTATGGCATAGAAGTTAAAACAACTAAACAAAATCAATGGAGAACAACAGGAAACAGTGTTTTAGAGACCACAAGAGTAGATGGAGTTGAGCGAATATTTATGCTGTTTGCTAAACTACACAATCCCATCGAATTTAAATGCCGACCATACGAGGATGTTTTATCGGAGGTAGTGGTTACGCACTCACCAAGATATTTAATTGATATGAACCTAAAGAAAGGAACTACTATTTTTGATAAAATAGGCAAGTCATACGAGCAATTAAGGAAAGAAGACAGCCCTATAAAACCCATTGTTAGATATTATAAGCAACAGCTTAAACCAGGTGAAGAACTTTGGTGGATTGATGCTGATAAAGATACTACTAAAGCCTCTAATAATTTTGTAATACAATTATGGACAAATTTAGACTCATCTTATAAAAAACGACTCCGCAACCAAGCGCTTGTATATTTCCCTGAAATTTTTGGAAACTCACCTGAAAAATATGGAAGGCTTGCTCTTTGGCTTATTACTAAGAAAAGCATTGTATGCCCAAATGTCAGGGATTCATTTACTGCAGGTGGTCAAAAAAATTATAAAATAGGAAATGAAAAAATCTATAATGTTCCCCGGGTTTTTATTAACATGCTACAAAATATTACAGATATTATTGATATAATTAACAAAACAAGTTCAGATGAGCTAAGTGGTTATTGGAACATATATACTACTGATTCGCAAAAAGTTAGTCATTGGGTAGAATTGATTGACAAAGAAGCTTTTAAGATTAATACAGCAAGTCATCTTAAAATAAAAGAAATATTGACTTCTGTTATATATAATGAATGTGGATTAAGCATATAAGCTGCAAAAGTTTGCTCTAAACATTATTTTATGTAAAGTAAAATAAAAGCTTTCCTTTATATAGGTACTATCATTTTCAGTGAAATTATATAGATTAACTTAAAAACCTGGAGTTAAAATGAAAAAACTTCTTCTTACTATGTTGTTGCTCTTGCTTTTTTCCTGTGGTGAAAAAGTGAACGAACCTGTGGTTATAAGCTGCACCCCTGAAAATGGCCGAGATATTGAGTTTATGTCTCCCAAAAGAGGGGATGTTTTTGCCCCAGGAGAAACTGTGGTACTAAAATGGCGCGCCAAAGTGGATGATTTTACTGGCTTTTTACCTATGATTTCTCTGAATAACAGCGAAAACTTTGACCCCATTACAGATGAGTCTATTTTTGCTGAAGGCAACCCTGCGGAAGGGGATTATTGTGTAGAATTTAGCTATACAATCCCTGCTGATATGGGCTACAACGACGAAGTGTGGTTTCGAGTAAAAGATTACAGCGATCCCAGTTCAGTTTATAGAGATCAAGTGGGTCCGCTTACTGTAAAACCCGCAGAATGAGCAATAAAAAAGTGTGTGTGGTGGGAGCCGGTGGTTTTATCGGCTCTCATTTATGTGAACATTTGCTAATAAAAGACTACCAAGTTACGGGAGTTGATTTATCAGATCTTCGTTTGTCGGGTATTTTGGAGCATCCCAATTTTAATTGGCAAACTATGGATTACAGCCTTGGCGAAAATCCGCAAATTTTGGCACAAAACCACCCAGTGGTAATTAACGCCGCCGCTTTATGCAATCCCAGCTTGTATAACACCCAAGATTTACAGGTAATGCACAGCAATTTTAACGCTCCCCAAAAATTGGCAAATGAATGCGCCGAAACAGGCACTTGGCTCATACATTTTTCTACCAGTGAAATTTATGGCTACGGCGATGCCACCCAAGCTTTACATGAAAGCACACCCAGCAATTTAGGCTCTGTGGGAGCGAGGCGCTGGAGTTATGCCACGGCAAAATTATTGCTAGAACGCTGGTTAGTGGGTTTAGAAAAAGAGCGCAATTTAGCTTGGACCGTGATCCGTCCTTTTAATATCTTGGGGCCACGCATGGATTATATTCCCGGCGTGGATGGCCAAGGGACTCCCCGGGTAATGGCGAATTTCAGCTCTGCTTTACTCAAAGGCCAAGCCCTGCCCATTGTAGATGGCGGCAAGGCCCAACGCGCTTTTACTTGGGTAGGTGATGCAGTTAAAGCTGTGGAATTGATCTTAAAAAACCCTAGTTCCAGCAAAAACCAAGCTTTTAATATTGGCAATCCCGCCAATGAGATTTCCATGATAGCTTTGGCCCAACAGATGGTGGAAATTTACCGCAAAATTCAAAGCCAAAACCCCCACTTAGCCCCAGTGGCAAAACCCGCACTTCGCCATGTAAAGGGCACCGAATATTATGGCCCGGGCTACGAAGATTCCATCCGCCGTTTACCCGATATTTCTAAAGCGCAAAAATTGCTTAGTTGGCAACCCCAAACAGATTTACTTACTACTTTGTATGGCTGTTTAGAGTGGTTTACACAACATTATGGCAATTTAGTATGCAAATAAGCATTTTTATCCCCGCTTATAACGCTGGGGGACATTTATCACAAACCATAGCTCGCATTGAAGCGGATTTTTGGTCGCAAATTAAAAAGATTCACATAATAAACGATGGTAGCACCGACAATACTGGGGAAATCGCCGCACAATTAAGCGCAGAATATCCGCAAATTGTGGTGCATAATTTTAGCCAAAACCAAGGCTATGGAAAGGTAGTGCGTTTTGGCTTGACTCAAGCCTTAAAAGATCAAAGTCGTGGCATAGTTTGTTTGCACGGCGATGGGCAATACGCTCCCGAAATGTTAGGAGAAATTTGCGCTCCTATTTTTGCAGGAAATTTGGATTTGGTGCAAGGAAGTCGCCACGCCCAAGGTACTGCAGCCCAGGGAGGTATGCCCCGCTATAAAATCTGGGCGGGACACGCATTATGCGCCCTAGAAAACCGCATTTTTAAGCTTAATATGACGGACTATCATAGCGGTTATTTGGCTTATAGCACCGCTATGTTGCAAAAACTACCCTTTGCTCAGCTAAAAGGCGATTTTGAAATGGATTTAGAACTCATCGCCTTGGCGCAAGCCCAAGGTTTTAGATTGGGTGAAATTGCTATTCCCACCCGCTATGCCGACGAAATTTCTTACCTTAACCCTTGGCGCTACGGTTTGCGCGTACTACGAGTGGTACAGCGTTTTAGGCGAGGATTTTACCATAATTTGGGGAAAGTTTGAAACGAGTTTTAGTAACAGGCGCTGGGGGCGCTTTGGGGCGCGAATTGCTAGGAGTATTGCGCGCCCAAGGTTGGCAAATACGGGCGTTGCATTGGGCGGAGGCGGGCGCTCTTCCCCCGGCGGAAAAAGGCGTGGAATGGGTGGCGGGGGATGTGCGCCACGCCGAGTATTTAGAAGAATTAATGGCGGATTGCCAGGCGGTTTTGCACTTAGCGGCGGTGATTTTAACCGCAAATCCGCAGTTATACGAAGAAGTCAATGCCGCCGGGACGCAAAATGTGGTGCGGGCGGCGGAGCGTGTGGGTTTAGAGCATCTCATTTTAGTCTCATCTATATCGGTAGAATACCCCCAAGCCACGCTTTATGCACAATCCAAGATGCGGGCGGAGGCGGCGGTGCGCGCCAGCGCCGTACCCTGGACCATTGTGCGCCCCACTTTACTCAGCGGCTCAGGGGGTGGCGCCGAATACCACCTTTTTGCCCGCTTGGCAAAGTTACCGGTGGTATTTCTGCCCTTGGCGGGCAGAGCGCGCAAACGCCCGATTAGCGTCGCTGCTTTGGCGCGGGGTTTGGGACAAATCTTGGCACAACCCGCCGGCAGCGTCGGTAAAACCTACGCCTTGGCGGGCGCAGAAATTCTCACTCTAAAGCAAATTTTATCGCAAATAGCCCAAGAGCATGGCCACCGCAGCCCATTGGTGCTTCGATTTCCCGTCTTTTTAGGGAATATTTTCACCCGCATTTTAGATTTATGGCCTTTTCGCAAATTTTCGTGGTACCAAGCCTGGCGTGGGTTATGCACAGATGCAGCCCCCTCCATTGCCCCTGCTCAACAAGATTTTGGCTATGATCCTAATGAAAATTCTTAACTATCTTAGGGAATGGCTGATGGTTTATTCAGAAATAGCTTATTAAGCATTTGCTGATTTACCAAAACTCCCTCTAATTTTGCACACACCGCACAGCATAACCGTTGAATTTTGGTTGGATAGTGTTCTCAAAATCATCCCGTTGATCGTGAATATAATACACTACAGAAGAGTTGCCCCCCGGTTGTTCAGCACTCCACCAATAGGCATAATAAAATTCGCTATTGAAAATGCCATTGTGAAAAAAACCACTGGGCATTGCGCTAAAATTAATTTCATCAGAACCATTAGCGATGGATTTCCATCCATCTGCGGCTTTGAGTTTACGACCCGCCACTTGACTTCCGCCTAAAACTTGAATCAAAGTATCCCAATCACTGGCAGTGGGCAAATGCCAGCCCACAGGACAAGCGGTGCTGGCAGCCACCCAGTTGTACAGTACTCCGTAAGCCTGGTATTTCTCCAATTCTCGCGCCACTGACACATCGGTGCCATTGTAACCAAATACATAATATTTAGCCAGATTAGTGCTAAATTCCACGCCGTTTAACTGAGGTAAGTAGCGCAGATTTTCAACCATCCAAATTTGCGTTCCCACTTGTACTGTACCGTAGAGATAACCATCTCTGGAGTCAGTAAAAGAATCGTGAATGACTGTCAAAGGAGTAGTTGCTTCGGTGGCAGAATCAACCTCACCACAAGCCCATAAATTCAGCAAAAACAAAGCAAAAACGAGTTTAAATAAATAGTGCATTTTGTAAAAATAAGTCATCCATCAACAAATAACCACCATAAAACTAAAACACTTATAGATTGCTCACCACAATAGTCAATAATTAAATGCAAGCGCGATTAGATTATCAGAAAGTAGCTCCCGAAGCTTTACATGCCATGTTGGCTGGGGAAACTGAACAACGACTGTACGCTCTAAGCGCTTGGCGCGACACCCCATTTTATACTCCTAGAGAAAAAGCGGCTCTTGCCTGGACAGAAGCTCTCGCATCGATACAGTCGATACAGTTTTGCACGAAATCATCATAAAATTCGCCTATTTAAGCGGTTTTTACTGCTAATTTACAAATAAGGAGATAAATTATGAAAAAGTTTTCAAAGAGTTTTTTAGTGGTTCTGTTCATTTTAACCGCTGTGCATGCCAAAGATTATTCCGGGGCTGAACTATACAGTCGCAATTCTTTTATGTATGGCAAATTTGAAGCGCGTATGCAAATGGCCGCCGGCTCCGCTTTGGTGGGATCCATGTTTTTGTATTACGACGATTCCTGGGAAGGCCAGGGTAAACCATGGGTGGAAATAGATATGGAAGTGCTGGGAAAATCCCCGGAAAGCTTCCAATCCAATATCATTAGCGGTAGTTTGGAAAGAAAAATTACTAGCGAATCGCACCACCAAATGCCCGTGCCCGCCAACCAAGCTTATCACACCTACGGAATGGAATGGACTCCGGAATATGTGGCTTGGTTTTTAGATGGAGTTGAAGTTCGCCGTAACCAAGTGGGACAAAGTGATCCCAAAAATCAGGTAAATACTTTAACTGAAGCCCAAAGTTTACGCTTTAATTTGTGGTCTTCGGAAGTACCCGCCTGGGTGGGCCCCTGGGACGAAGGTATTTTGCCAGTACATCAATTTATTAATTGGGTTAAAGTTTACGATTATACCCCTGGTCAAGGTCCTGATGGTAGTGATTTTACCTTAAACTGGACTGATGATTTCGACACTTTCGATGCCAGTCGTTGGGGAAAAGGCAACTGGACTTTTGACGAAAACCGCGTGGATATGCACCCCGAAAATGTACAAGTGCAAGACGGTATTTTAGTGATTAGTTTGACCAAAAAAGGTGAAGAGGGTTTTAAAGGAAGTGTACCCTTGGATTCAGAAGAAAGTACTTCTTTGCGACCAATTATTCCCCCCGAACGCAAAACCCTAGCTGAAAATGTGCGCTGGTATAATTTACAAGGAAAACTACAAAAATGATGTGATTTTGCTGCTTAGCAACTAGATTTAACTTATGAGCAGCGAAATTATCATATATCAAAACCAAAATGGAAATATAGAACTAGATGTTCGTTTAGAAGATGAATCGGTTTGGTTGAGCCAAGCGCAAATATGCGTTTTATTTCAAAAATCTAAAGCCACCATTAGTGAGCACATCAAGAATGTATTTTCGGAGGGAGAATTAAATGCTTTGGCAACTGTTCGGAAATTCCGAACAGTTCAAACAGAGGGCAAAAGAACTGTAGAAAGAGAGATAGAACACTATAACTTAGATGTAATTATTTCGGTGGGATACAGAGTCAAATCCCTACAGGGCACGCAATTCCGTATATGGGCCACTCAGCGCTTAAAAGAATATATCGTCAAAGGCTTTAGCTTAAACGACAAGAGATTTAAATATGGCAACTCAATGAATTACTTCAGCGAGCTGCAAAACCGCATCAGACAAATTCGGCTTTCAGAGCGCTTTTTCTACCAAAAAATAAAAGATATTTATACAACCAGCATTGATTACAATCCCAAAGATCCCCAAACCATACAGTTTTTTAAAATGGTGCAAAATAAATTACTGTGGGCAATTAGTGAGCAGACTGCTGCTGAGTTAGTGTTTAGACGCTCCAATGCTGCCCTGCCTTTGATGGGCATGCAATCTTATGATAAAGAAAATAAAAGTTCCATCAAAAAAAGCGATGTTAGTATTGCTAAAAACTATTTGACCAAAGATGAAATTAAACTTTTAGGATTGTTGGTTGAGCAGTATTTAGCTTTTGCGGAAACTATGGCAGAACAACAAATTCCCATGTATATGGATGATTGGATGCAAAGGTTGGATGTTATTTTACAATTAAACGGCCGAGAGTTATTGAATCACGCTGGTAAAATCTCGCATGAGATGGCATTGGAAAAGTCATATATTGAATATGAAAAATACATTGCACTGCAAAAAACCAAAGAAAAAAAACTGAGTTTGCAAGAGCTAGAGAATGATTTAAAAAAATTAACTGGAGAGTAATTAGCCTATGAAGCAACGAATTATAGAAGGTTTATTGAACGGAAACTATCATTCTGGAGATAAGCTACCCTCAGTGCGTAGCTTAATGCAAAACTTTGGCGCATCAACTTATATGGTGCAAATAGCTTTACAGGAACTCAAAGCGGCGAAAATCATCCATAGCATAGCTGGTCTGGGACATTTTTGGGGAAGCAAAGCCAAACTACCAAGACCGGTGAAATTACCGCCCGATCCTCTAAGCGCATTGCGCCAGCGATTTTGGCAAGATTGGCAACGAGGGGTGTATTCCCCCGACCATCCCTTGCCCACGCTAAAAGAAATGCAACATGTTTACGGGGTTTCTCCGCATTTGCTGCGCAAAATGTTAGAAAGCGAGCGGGAATTAGGCAATTTAGATCGTATTGGGCGGGGGCGCTATTATTTCACCCATGCTTCCGCCACCGCGCACCAACAGCAGATTTTACTTATTACCCGCTCTACGCCTTGGGGAGAATTTCAACCTGCGAGCGAGCGCGAGATGAACTTTATCTTACTTACTTATAAACGAGCCGCTACGCTAAATTTGCAAATAGTTTTGCTAGGTTACGACGAAATTAATCAACAATGGGTGGATCGCAAAGGTCATCAGCGGCAGTTGCGAGAATATAGTAGCGTCATGGGGATTTTAGTTTCCACTATGTTGGTACACAAACCTGCAAGTTTATTGCGCAAAATTTCGCTTTCCGCCATGCCCGTGGCGGTGTGGTGGGAGCATCCTCAAAGCGCAATTCCCAAACATGCAATGCGGCGCAAATATTGGAAAGTTTTTAACTCCACTTTTGGCCCCCGACCCGGTTTAGAAGTGGGTCGCTATTTGCGCAGACATAAAATTGCGCAAGTGGCTTATGTTTCTCCTTTTCACGCCAGCTCTTGGTCTCAAGATCGTTTGCTAGGCCTGCAAAAAGCAGGGCTGAAAGTAAAAAGCTTTGTGCGCAAAAAGTACGCCAGTCCCTGGGATTTCCACCAACTGGCTTTGCAAAAAGGTCATGGCAAAATGGCCGATATTAAAGCCCAAGAACTACTCAGCAATTATGTGCGCAGAATCACTGCAAAATTAAACCCCGAAATTCCCTGGGTGTGCGTAAACGATCAAGTGGGGGAAATCTTGATGGAGTTATGGGAAGATAGCCCTATAAAACCACAAATAATTGCCTTTGACAACTCGGCGGTGAGCTATTTACAGCAATTTGATTCCTATGATTTTAACACCGAATCCTTGGTGACACAAATGTTTTATCACTTGCAAAATGGTCAGCGAGCTAATAAACGAGTTTACAGCGAAGTGCTGGGACAGGTAGTGAGTAAAAGCGATTATAACTATATTAAGGGCGTTAAAACTTAGTAGGTTAATATGTCAAAATCTAGATCAAATGAAACTGTTTGTGTGCAAGGCGGCTGGAATCCCCAAAAAGGTGAACCCCGCATTTTACCCATAATCCAAAGCACTACTTTTAAATACGACACCAGCGAACAGATGGCGCGTTTGTTTGACTTAGAAGAAAGTGGATATTTTTATTCGCGTTTGCAAAATCCCACTTCCGATGCGGTGGCAGCTAAAATCACTGAATTAGAAGGTGGTGTTGCAGGTATGCTCACCTCCAGCGGACAAGCGGCTTCATTTTTTTCCATATTTAATATCTGTTCCGCAGGGGATCATTTTGTGAGTTCTTCCACTATTTACGGCGGTACTTACAACTTATTTGCTGTTACCCTCAAAAAAATGGGCATCGAAGTAACTTTTGTGGATCAAAATGCTTCTGCTGAAGAAATTGCTCGGGCCATTCAGCCCAACACCAAATTAATTTTTGGAGAATCTATTACCAATCCTGGTGTGCAGGTTTTGGATATAGAGAAGTTCGCAAACGTGGCCCATGAACACGGTTTACCACTAATTATCGACAATACTTTTCCCACGCCCATCAACTTTCGCCCTATAGAATGGGGTGCAGATATTGTAATGCATTCTACCACCAAATATATGGACGGACACGCCACCAGCGTTGGCGGAGCTATTGTGGATAGCGGTAATTTTGACTGGAATAAATATGCGGATAAATTTCCTGGATTAACCCAACCAGATGATTCTTACCATGGTTTGACTTATACCAAAGCCTTTGGCAAAGGTGCATACATCACCAAAGCGGTGGTGCAACTTATGAGGGATTTAGGCGCACCCCAATCTCCACAAAATGCTTTTTTAACCAATATTGGCATTGAATCACTGCATTTGCGCATGAAACAGCATTGCGCCAATGCCCAGAAAGTAGCGGAATATCTGCAAGAGCGCAAAGAAGTTGCTTGGGTGCAATATCCTGGGCTCAAAGGTGATAAATATTACGATTTAGCGCAAAAATATTATCCCAACGGTTCTTGTGGAGTCTTGGCTTTTGGGCTCAAAGGCGGTCGCGAAGAATCCATCGCTTTTATGGATAAGCTGAAGCTTATCAGCATTGTAACCCATGTAGCAGATGCGCGTTCTTCGGTATTGCACCCCGCCAGTCATAGCCACCGCCAGCTTTCCGACGCTCAACTCAGAGAAGCCGGGGTTCCTCCCGACTTAATACGCTTTTCTGCAGGCATCGAAAGCGCCGACGACATCATCGCCGATATCGAACAAGCTTTTGATGAATAAGATGGTTTTAGTCAAGATACACAAAGGAAATTTCTCCACGAAACCTTTTTTTTAGCATACCAATCAAAACCACCATACGCTAAGGGGGCCGGCAGCTCCCTCTAAATTTTCGCGGTACATTTTGTCTTCGAAACTCATGGCGCGACCTTTGTCAGAGCGGTCAAAAATCACTAAATGTTGGGTGTCAGGCTTAACTTTATCCGCATAAAAAGCGATTTGCTTGAGCCCTTCGGCTAAAGTAGTGGCACGGCCATCGTGGGGATGCACTAATTTGATTTCTACCAAGTGGCTCCACTGCTTCCACTCCACCAGCATATCTATGCGCCCCCTGCCAGCGGCAGCCTTACGGGTTAGGCGGGCTCCGCCGTTGACAATGCGCTGAAAATAAGCCATCAACAATAGGTGGGGAAAAGCCTCAGTGTAATCAAATTTTTGTTCCCACAAATCGCCATTGCGCCGCCAAAAGGTCTGAAATTCTTCCATTAATGCTTCAATGTCTAAATCACCGTTATCTTTTTGCCACTTAAACTCTGGAGCGGGGATAGCCAGTTGCTGACCATAGTTTAAACTGCGAATCAGCACTTCGCGATAAATAGGGTTGGCTATTTGCGGAGTGCCGTTTTTTATAGTTATTAACCCTAGGTCTAAACTAAATTCAAAACCAGGTCTAGTGGCTAATTCAGGATCGTTTTTACCAATTAGAATCGGTTCAACAACTTGCCTAATGCGGGGCTCTTTTAAACGCTCCGCCAAGGAATCAATGTGCACTTCCCGCCGTTCTATAAGTTTTTCTTTGGCTTGCTCAATATGAGCTGCGGTAATATCTTCGCCTTGAGGGCAACATTCACTCACACAAAAATCTGCTAAAGAGTTAACCAGCCAAGGTTGCCCGCAGCTGTAATGGTAGAGTAGTTCTCTAGCGTCATCAGTAAAAATTTGTCCGGTGGCGGTGGTGTGTTGACTGAGTAAAGCATTGACTTCGTCTGGTTCAAAATTTTGTAGAGTAAAGCTTTCTTTTTTGACATTAAAGGGTGAACCTGGGTTCACTGGAACTCCATCTTTGGCATACACCAAGTAATCCCGCAAGTCCCGCATGCCCACCAAAGCAATGCTAATGGGAAACTTTCCCTTTCCCCGACCGGAAAAACCATCGCGAATTTGCCGCAAAAAGCTAATCATAGCGGGGCCTTCAAGTACATCCACTTCGTCAAACAGCAGCACCAAACCGTGATCGGGGAACTTTTGTGCCCAACTTTGTAACATTCGGTGCAATTGCTTTCCTGCCGATGCTATTTCGGGGATTTCTGGCCAATATTCTACAGGCAAATGCAGTTCGGCACGACTTTTTATGCTTTCGCACACCAAAGACATGGCGGTGTCCATATCAGCAATCCCTTGACAAGTTTCCACCGAAACATATAAGGAAATTATCCCCGGTTGGGCGTTGAGTTGCTCCATCCAATTCAGCAAGAAACTAGTTTTCCCCGTTTGGCGGGGAGCGTGCAACACCCAGTAAAGCTTTTCGTCTATAAATCTCTGCAATTTCGCGGCATCAATGCGATCCACAGGGGAAAGCATATAGTGCATATCCGCCATGCAAGGCCCAGTAGTGTTAAAACTCTTTTTATGCATAAGGGAAATATATGTAAAATTGTGCATATACGGTCCCCGAGTGGTTTTAATCCAATATATTAATATTCAAAATGTGATTAAAATTGTATCGAGGGGTGCTTTATAACGAGCTTTTCAGAGAGTAGTAAGTTGCGGGATAAATAATTTCACCATGCACATCTATGCTAGCCTTCAAATCTTTATCTGTGAGCAGATCGTAGCAAACAAAATCTACAAAGAACGGTAATATTGAGTTTTCTTCCAAATTATGCTTCATTTGTGCAGCTAAACCATGACTTAGTTCTTCCCCTTTAAGGGCAATATCTACATCTGAGCTAGGCTTATAGTTCCCTTGGGCGCGGGACCCGAAAATAACTGCAGACTCTACCTCAGTATATTGACCTATAAAATCCACAATTTCTTGTAATTGCGTTGCTGTTAAACCAAATTTCATAGGCGTGAGTTAAAATCATGGTTAAGTTGCTCAACCAGAGGAAAAAACTCTGTTTGAATAAAAGCCACAGTCTCAGCCAACACTTTTTCATTGTAACTATGACTAGCTAAATTTCGCTTTTCTACAACTTGTAGCCAGGGCTCAGCACTTGCAATTAAACCTGCTTGAAAAGCAGTACGAATCACTTGTTTAGGACTTTTGGCATCACTATAACCTTCGCTTGCTAAATAATCTTTGAGTAAATTCCATGATAATTCATAGTTAAACTCAAAAGCTTGTACCAAAGCCATCTGCAGAATATCATCTTGAGGCGCTACAGAAACTCTTTGTAAAGTGCGCTTTAGAACATCAAAAGCTTTACGGAAACTTTGGAAGCGTTGCTTCCAGCGTAATTCATAATTCATATTCACCTCTTGCTAATTTTAACTTCTCCATCTCGATACAATTTTGCCAAAACCCTCAGTTCGCAGCAAACTCGGCGCCCCATATCCATGACGACCTACCACCTTCTTCCCCTGGCTTCAGCACCACTAAATCCCGATGATTGTTAAGCACATCGGCGGGGCAAGTCATGGGTTCGATGGCGACATAATTGCGATGCCCGGGAGTGTAAAGCTGCAGGTATTTATAGCCCTTTGCACCCATATTTTGCCAATAGCGAATAGTTCCCCGCTGGGGACAATGCAGTTCAACTTCGGCTAAATCGCTTTCATTGGGAGGAATTTCCCAACAGGTGTTGATTTCTGCATCGTCAATGGCACGCAGTTTATCCCAAGTGGTGTCCGCAGTGGATTTACCTGTGGGAATAGAACGATCATCCACTTCTATGCGCTTCAAAGCCGAAGGCAAACGCAATTGAAGTTTATTAATACTATCTCCAAAACCAAAATAAGGATGCCAACCTTCGCCCAAGGGCATAGGTTTTTCCCCAGTATTACGCACTGTGGTTTCCACCTGAAAGCCCGCATTACTTAAAGAATATGTACTAGTGGCCTTAAAAGCAAAAGGAAAACCGGCTTGAGAACCATCATAATGGCATTCTAGGCTGAGTTTGCCAAACTTTTCGGCACTAAACCACGAAGTTTTAGTCCATTTTTGATCAAAAAGCAAGCCGTGAATGGCGTGTCCTTGTTCCCAGGGAAAATTACAAGGCAACTGATAGCTTTTGCCGCACCAATTCCATTTTCCCGAACGCACTCTATTGGGAAAAGGAGCCAAACGCGCCCCACAATGAGAGCTGTTAAAACGCTCTTGCACCTCCTCTGCAGAAGCGTAGCCTTCCATCAAATGCAAAGTTTCGCCTTTTTGGGGAACGCGCCAACCAATCACGCTGCCACCCATTCCCGCCAAAACCTCTAATTCTACCCTTTGGGGGGAACGCAAAATAAATCGTTCCATATCGCCCCAATGGCTCTCCACCAATTCAAATTTCGCAGTTGGGTTCACGCCAAGCCTCCAAAATACTAATACATTTATCGTTTAATTCCACCACCCGTTGGGCATCGTGGCTTTCATTGTAACAACGCAATTCAGGAGCGTTGCCCGATGTACGCAAATGTACAATTTCTTGGGAATCAAACTCCATACGCACACCATCGGTGAAATCTGCTTGTACAAAGCTTCCACACAATGCACCAAACCATTTTTCTGCTAAATTAGCTACTGTATTTTCCGTAAACTTCTGCAGACAAGCTCGTCCTTGGGCGGTGGGAAACTCAGGCAAACGGTTACTAGCCGTAAAACGCTCGGGCAATTGCTCCGCCACTTGAGCCAAACTTAAGTTCTGTTGCTTGGCCCACCCCAAAGTGGCCACCACTGGCAAAAGAGCATCGCGAGTAGGCAGTGCCGACAGAGATTTCCCCTTTAAATTCACCTGATTTTGTAATAAAAATCCCCCATTAGCCTCGTAACCCGCCACAGGGCCAAAATCTTTTTGCAAAGCTTCCATACCCGCAATCACAAAAGGCGATCCAATGCGCGTGCGTTCCACTTGTTGAAAATACTCACTTTTTTCGGCAGCGCTATTACAGCTTACCGGAATAGCCACCGCAGCAATGCCCAAAGCCCGCGCCGCCACTATACCCAAAACATCACCCCGCCACCAATTTCCCCTAGCATCGGCTAAAAGCGGTCGATCCGCATCGCCATCCATGGAAATTAAGGCATCAAATTTATGCTCCTGGGCCCATTGTCGCGCCAAATCTTGATCTTCGGGTCGAATAGCTTCAGTATCCACCGGCACAAAAACTTCGGAACGCCCCAAAGCAATCACCTCAGCGCCTAAAGCCTCCAAAAGCTCCACCGCCACATCGCGCCCCACCGTGGAATGTTGATAAACCCCTAAACGCCAGCCTTCTAAAGCCTGCTTGCCAAAAAAATCCACCAAACGCTGCTGATATTCCGCCACACATTCCGTTTCACTATCCACACCTAAATCTTTTGTGCTACACAATTCCTCACTAGGAACTTCCACCACTTGAGCGGTAATTCCCTTCTCGTCAGCTTTGGTGATTTCCCCTAAATGGGTGTTAAACTTGATACCATTGCGATCGTCGGGAATATGACTACCTGTAACCATAATGCTGGGAATTTGGCGCTGCAAACCATATTGTGCCACCGCCGGAGAAGGCACCCGCCCGCAATTATGCACCTGCCAACCCATATCTTGCGCCGCCTTGCTTACCGCCGCCATAATGCGCCCCGTACTTGGTCGCAAATCCCCTGCCACAGCCAAAATATAGTGAGGACAATTTTGCGTAGCCATATATTGTAAAAAAGCTTGGGTATAAGCATAGCACACCGCATCAGTCATTTGCACCACCAAGCCCCGCGCTCCGCTAGTGCCAAAACTCACCCCACTTTGGGACATCAAATCTTCAATCTTTATTTTATTCATAAGCAAAAGATATGTTTTTGTGCTAGCTAAACACTCCCTAATTTGATTTTTTCTATTTTTCATTTTATAAAAAGTTAAGGAGTTCAAATGCAGGTTAATTGGAAAAACCCCCAAGCTAGTTTCGAAAAGCTGATTTTAGTAGCCGATATTGGTGGAACCAACTCAAATTTAGCCTTGGTGGGCCTAAACAACGATAAATTCATTCTGATTTTAGAAACCGTTTTTGCTTCCCAAGCCTTAAATAATCTCATAGAACCATTGCAACTCACCTTAGCCGAAGCCCAAAAAGTGCGGCCTGAGCTTGTACCCACCCAATGCTGCATTAGCGGTGCAGGCCCCGTGGAAAACAATGTCTGCACTATGACAAATTTAGCGTGGCAAATAGATGGCAATGAAATTGGCGAAGTTCTCAATATTCCTACCATTGTTATTAACGACTTTTTAGCCATCAGCTACGGCATTCCCACCCTAGATGTTAACGATTCTCAACAAATACACCAGATAGCCCACGCCGATGGCACGCGCCCCCAAGCCCAAAGCGCCACCAAAGCTGTGGTGGGTCCAGGCACTGGTTTAGGCTGCTCTTTTTTAGTACCCCATCAAGGGAAATACATTCCCGCCAGCTCTGAGGGAGGCCATATCGCTTTTGCCGCCTTTGACCAAGATTCCCAAGAATTTGTAGAATATATGCGTCAAAAAATAGGAGATTGGCCCGGAGTTGAACCTTTGGTATCTGGAACCGGCATAGCCAATATGTATGATTGGTGGCAAGCCACTAGAGAGCTGCCCGATACTCCAGCTTGGAAAGAAATTGCACAAGCTGATTCTACGGACCGCCCACGCTTGATTTCGATTTTATCTAAAAACGACGAAACCGCCGCACAGATGATGCGCTTTTTTGTGAAATTACTAGCCCGTTTTGCCAGCGATGTGGCAGCTTTTACCTTACCTTTAGGCGGACTTTACTTAGCCGGCGGAGTAGCCCAAAAAGAACTGCATTGGCTAGAAGCAGACAACCTTTTTAGTCAGTTTTTTGTGCAAAACTACAACCCCAATTTGGTAAATGTACTTAAACAAGTGCCTATTTATCTGATCAAAGATTACAGCATCAGTTTATATGGCGCCGCCAACGCTTCTATAAATTTGCAATAAAAAAAATTAATATCTTATACGCACTTAGCTAAGCGCTTGGCTAAAATCTGTGATTAAATCATCCACTGATTCTAGCCCCACAGACAAGCGCAACAAGCCATCGTTTATACCGCGACTTTTCCTCTCTTCGGGAGGCATAGCTGCGTGGCTCATAGTTGCAGGATGGCTCACAATGCTTTCTACCCCGCCAAGACTCACAGCTGTTAAGGGGATTTGCACTTTCGCCATGAAATCTAAGGCTGCGGTGCGATTTTCTAATTCAAAGGAAAGCACTGCTCCAGACCCAGAACTTTGGCGCTCATGCATACTTCTATGCAAATGATTTGCCAATCCTGGATAATATACCTGGGAAATTCTTTTTTGCTTTTGCAACCATTCGGCGAGGGCGCTGGCGCTTTGTTGCTGGGCGGCCAAACGCACCCCCAAAGTCCTCATGCCGCGCAGCACCAGCCAACTATCGTCTGGGCTGAGCACCGCGCCAAAGCCTATTTGCACTTGACGCAGGCGCGTTGCCAAAGCGCTATCTGACACCACCGCTAAACCCGCCAAAACATCGCTGTGCCCGCCCAAAAACTTCGTGGCACTATGCAAAACAATGTCAAAACCTAAATCCAAAGGTTTTTGCAATAACGGCGTCATAAAAGTATTGTCCGTTAAGCTCAACAAATTATGCTTTTTGGCTAATTCTGCAATGGCTATCATATCGCAAATGCGCATCAGCGGATTGCTAGGACTTTCCACCAAAATCCCTGCGGTTTCTGGGCTAATGGCAGCCTCTACAGCAGCTAAATCTGCAGCATCCACCCAAGAAGTTTGCAAGCCCCAACGCTCTAAAATCGCCGTGAGCACCCTATAAGTACCACCGTAAATATCTTCGCCTACAATAATATGATCACCGCTTTTAAACAGCATTAAAGCACTGCTAATAGCCGCAATACCCGAAGCAAAGGCAAAACCATATTGGCCATTTTCTAAATCAGCAATGGCTTCTTCCAAAGCTGCACGAGTGGGATTGCCACTGCGCACATAATCGTAAGGAACAGAATCTTCTCTAGGATCTTGGTTATAAGTAGAAGCTCTATAAATGGGTAAACTAGAAGCCCCAATGGGATCATCTTTCCAATGCCCATTGTGTATTAAGCGAGTGTTTTCTTGCTGGTTTTTCATTTATTCTCCTAAAGCTTGGTCTAAATCGGCAATTAAGTCATCTGCATGCTCTATGCCCACAGAAACGCGAACCAAACAATCATTTATGCCTAGTTTTTCCCTTACTTGGGCATCCATATCAGCGTGGGTTTGTAAAATAGGGATGGTAATTAAACTTTCTACCCCGCCTAAACTTTCAGCATATATCCACAAATTAACTTTTTCTAATAAATTTTTAACTCTCAAATGACTATCTGTGCTAAAACTAAGCATTGCTCCATAGCCAGGATAGTTTACTTTCACCACCCCTTGGCGATTTTGCAACCATTGGGCAATAATTTGCGCATTTTTTTGGGCAGCATTAAAGCGCAAAGCTAAAGTTTTAAGGCCTCGCAACATCAACCAGCTATCAAAGGGCCCTAAAACCCCTCCACTAGTGTTCTGTATAAAAGCCAAACGCTCTGCTAAAGCCTCATCTTTCACCGCCAAAACCCCAGATATAACATCGTTATGTCCTGCCAAATATTTTGAACCGCTGTGAATAACAACATCAGCACCTAGTTCCAACGGCCTTAACAACAAAGGGGTTAAAAAGGTAGAATCCACCATAAGTAAAACATCATTTTTTTGGGCAGCTTTTACCACCAAGTCCAAGTCTAAAGTTTTCACGGTAGGATTGGTGGGAGTTTCTAGCAATACGGCATGCACATTGAGCATAGCTTCCGCGGGATTATCTCGCAGAGCTTCGAAATCACACCATTTAATAATCAAGCCCCAAGGTTTAGCCAGCTGCTCTACAAGGCGGAAAGTCCCCCCATAAATATCTTCGGGAATAAGCAAAGTTTGACCAGGTTCCATTAAGCGCAAAGCGCAATCTATGGCCGCCATACCAGAACTAAAAGCCAATGCCCTTACGCCACCTTCTAAATCCGCCAAAACTCTTTCTAGCTCCTGGCGAGTGGGGTTTGCTGTGCGAGAATAATCAAAACCAGTACTTTCACCCAAACCGGGATGTTTAAAAGTGCTACCAGGAACTATGGGCATACTTACAGAGCCTGTGCGCGTATCCCAACGAGAACCAGCCTGAGCCAAACGAGAATCTATCTTTAATTTTTGATTATCCATGTTCATAAAACTAGTAAACAATGTAAGGCTTTTACATAGATTTATATAAAGAATAACCCAGGTTTTCACCTGGGTTATTTGTATGTATCAATTAATCTAAAGGAAAATTGTATTTATCAAACTACTGGAAAGCTTTTAGTAGGTATCTCCATAACAAAACTAGTGCCTTCGCCTAATCTGCTTTGCATTTGGATACTACCCGCCAAGCTTTCAATATTTGCTTGCACTGCAGCCATTCCCACTCCGCGTCCCGATGTTTCGGTAACATCGTCCCGTGAAGATAGCCCATTTAAAAAGACCAACTGTGATTTTTGTTCTTCATTCATAGCATCTACTTGTTCTTGGCTAACCAACTGTTTTTCCACCGCTTTTTTAGCCAAAGCTTCAGCATCGATGCCATTGCCATCATCACTAAGCTCTATGCGATAAATGCTATCGTGTTCACTTACTGATAATAAAATCTGACCAGTAACATCTTTGCCTAAAGCCTCTCGCGCTTCTCCGCCTTCTATTCCATGGTCCGCCGCATTTCTTATTAAATGCACTAGGCTTTCATTGATAGGGTTGAAAAAGCTAGGAGCCAACTCTAGTGCTTCAGGGTTTACTTTGAAATCTATCAACTTATCGGATTTTAAAGCAATTCTTTCTATCACTGTGGAGTATTTTTCAGCTAATTTTACCAAAGGAACGTACTTAATTTGATAACAAGCTTCAAAAAGTGGGGCTAGTAAAGAAGATTTGCTCATATTGGGATCCGAACTTATCTTTTTTACTAATGATTGTAAATAATCCACTTTGGATTCCGCTATTTGCACTACAACTTCATCTTCGCCACCACGCAAGCGTTTGCTTATGTTTTCCACCTCTTCTCTGCTCTTTTTCAGGTCTTCGATGTTGTTTTTAAGCTCCTCTATGGAACTTGCTGTACGCGTTTCAATAGGCGGGCGCAATGCTTCTAAAATAGTCTCAGCTTGGTCTGCAACATAAGATATTTCTTCAAAACCATAAGTGGCTGAGTTTCCTTTTATAGTATGTAAGTCGCGGAATATTTCACCAACGGTATTTTGGTTGATATCCAATTGTTTACCATCAGGGAACTGCTCGCGCGCTCTCACGCTTTCTTCCTCTAATAACTTGACATTATCTTCGATCAAAGATAAACGACTATCTGTATCTACAAAGTAGTCAGCTATTACTTCAGGAGGGTTATTAACTAGACCGAGTATTGTTTTAACTTCGTTTTCATGGCGACGTTTTTCTTCTGCAATAACTTTTTCAATTTTGCGAGTTTCAGTAACATCATCCACCAAAACCATAACTCTTTCTAACTCTTGGTTATTATTTAGTACTGGTCTGTAGCCTACTTCTACTGTTTTTTCTTCTAGGCCTTCAAAGTAGCTAAACTCTAAAATTGGAGCTAATCTTTCGATTTTTTCCCAACGAAGTTTACCCAACCTTATTTTAACCAATTCTAACCAATCACTCCATTCAGATTTTTGCGAATCTGAAAAGTGCAAAGCTTTAGCAACATCTATTTTGGCAACATCTTCTACACCTAAAATCTTATTCGTAGCTTTACTGTATTCATCATTAATAGTGCCATCTAAATTAACAGTAAATAGACCTTGATCGATATTATCTAAAATATCACGCACTTGACGCATTTTTGCATCTACTAACTCTTCTAAATGCTCGGTATATTGCTTTACCGTGAGACGCATATTTTCAAAAGAGTTTGCCAAATCACCGACTTCATCGTCAGACTCAACCTTAACTTCTTCTCGGTAATCGCCACCAGCTATTTTATTAGCAGCTTTATTCAAGTCTGTAATGGGTTTAGAAAAAGATTCAGATTGTTTTTTCGCTTGAATTGTTGCGATGGCAAAAGCTATAATAGCAAGGGCAAACAAAATTCCTATTAAACGAATTAATGCTTTTATGGCTTTAGCATGTGCCCCAGCTAACTCTTTGTAGAGACTTTCTGTAGAAAATCCATAACGAATCCAACCACTAGGATCATCTTCTATTTTTACTTGAGCCACAAACTCTAGTATTTCGAATTTGTCACCGGGGTTTTTTATGGTAAACACAGCAAAATCTTCAATTTTAGCCGCTTCCAGTGAAATTGAATCTTCAAGAATAACTTGACCTGAAATAGTACCCTCTGTGTTGCTATCACTGGCAAACACCCATGCTTGATTTTCATCGGTCATGTATATTCCATACACTATATTTTCGTCTGCTTGGTATGTACTAGCTACTAAGCTTTGCACAGCTAAAAAGGCATTATCTTCGACCATGCCAGACAAAGCTTGAGCGTTATTAGCAACCAAGACATTACCTTTACTTATTAACGCAGATCTTATTTGCCTTTCAGTGGCAGCACTGGTTTTTCTATTTTCGTTAACAGACAGTAAAACCACTATAGCTATGGTGACTAAAAACATTGGAAGTATAATTCCCAAAATTGTTTTTAGTAGCTTACTCTGAATAGTTTTTTTCGCTACTTTATTTTTTTGCTTTGCCATTTTATCTTATCTCCTTATCCATGTTAGACAAGCCACTTTCATTGAGGAAAGATTTTTTCTTGGCTAAAGTGGTATTAATTATTTTTACTACAGAAAGCGGTTGATCTATTTGAGTTTCATCTATAGACCAATCGTTATCCATCAATTCGAATAACAAATTAGCCACTTGACTTCCTAATCCACTATGATCAGGTAAAACAGCGAATGACCCTAGCTCAAACTTAGTCTGCACTAAAGTTTCTACACCTACAATTACTGGGATTTTAGCTCTTTTAGTAGCGGGAATCCAATTTTTGGCAATGGTGTTATTATTTAACAAAGCATTATCGTTTACCACCCACAAAGCATCTACTTTTTTACGATTAATAAGTTCCCTAAGGCCATTATTTATATCACGACTTATATTTCTACTTTTATCATCTATGGAAACGCCAATCAAGTCCACTTGTTCGGTTTTGCAAAACCCTTGATTTTGTTTGAAAAAGCTTTCCCAACTGTTGCGGTACAATACCCCTACTTTTTTGATAGGCTTTTTACTAACAGCTCGTAAGTTTACTACCGATGTAACCGCAGGAATTTCATAGCTGACTCCCATTATATCCATACCTTGAGTAATGTTAGGAAGTTGTAGAGCCATTAACGCCACTGCTGGATACGGCTTAACATTGTTTTTCAAAGCATTGCTCACATGTTCTTTGTATAAGTTAAGAGCATGATTATCCATAATTACTAGAGCTACTGGTTCTTCTTTAAGAATATCTTCTCTTAAATTACTCCATTTTTGTTTTGGGTTGATTTCTTTACTAACTAAAATTAACTCACCTTCTAAATCTTGCTTTATAGCCTCAAAAGCTTCATTAAATTCAGCTCCTGCGGTGTGTAAAGCAACTACTTTATCTTGTGAAAAAGAAACGGTTGTCATAAACAACATAGTACTTAGAAAAAAGACAATCGGATTAAACAATTTTATTTCCATTGCTCTACCCCCAACATTGACATTTCGCTCTTGGTGAAAGTTTTAAATGCTGCTATAACTTTGTCAGCACCTGAACCATTATTTATAACAATTATATTATTCATTTTATGACCTGAACTTTTACTTTTTAATGCTGCTTGAGATCGACTTTTAATGGCGTCAAAGTCTGACTCAGTGACTAATATTGCATCTGCACTTTTAAAAGTAAGCATAGGTAAAAGGTCTTCTAATTTTGAAGCAAGCCTTATTCTCGCCTCTTGACCAGCTATTTTTCGTAAATGTGTACGCATATTTGCGCGTCCACCTACATCCATTAGACCAATATTGGCTTTAGGATTTGCACCGAGATCGAACTCTTCGTCAATACTCACCCACAATAAATTTTGTTCGGTGGCTCCTTTAGTAACTCCACTTAAAGCAATTTTACCACCAATTTGTGCGGATTCTTTTGCCATTAACGGACACACTACCACTTGTGGATTATCTTTCTTTACCAAAGCTTGAAAGTCTGCATAGCGCGCAAAAACTTTAACATTAGCTCCTGGTAATTTAGCTTCCAAAGCTTTTTCCATTATAGCTGGTCTAGTCAATGTTGTAGCAAAGACATAGACACTGTTTTGTCCCCATAAGCCTCCATACAACAACAATATAGCTACTACCAGCTGCCATATTTTTATTTTCAAATATTTTTCTTGCATTTTGTACCTAATAAGTATTTGCTTTAAGGTTTAAAACTCTAATACCTCTTCTATGGATTTTTTAAAGTCTTCCACAAAAATTGGATCTGCGAATTTAAGTGGTTTTTCCACATAGCCCTTAGCGCCTAGCTTCATACATTCTAGCATAGCAGAGCCTCTAACCGCACTCACTACCATTATAGTAGCATCTGGAAATTCCTCCATGATTTCTTTAATAGCCTCTTGACCATCTTTGTTGGGCATGGTTAAATCCATGGTAACTAAATCTGGTTTAAGTTCCTTATACAAGGCTATAGCTTCATTACCATCTTTTCCTAAGCCAACCACTTCAAAAGACATTTGCTTTTCCATAAAATCTTTTATTTGCTTGGCTAAAAAAGTAGAATCATCAACAATTAACACTCTTTTTGACATATTTAACCTCTCTATTGCTTGTTGCGCTCCAACATCCGACGCATCATTGGACTAATGGTAGAGCGACAAGCCCAACCAAAATCAATAGTTTCTCCCTGACAAACTAAAACACCTTGAATTGAACTAGTTTTAGGATATAAAACTTCGTTGGCATAATACATTGGCGGAGCTTGAGTTAGCTCTTGAAAAGCATCAATTATTGTACTGTTTCCAGCCAAAACTCCACCCATACCGTTCAAAACTTCTCCTAAGCCTGACCTTGCCAATTCAATATCACCATCTACACCAGGTATCAAATTAAACATCTCAGCACTAAAAGACATAGCCAAAAGACTACTCCAATCATCGTTACTCAAGCCCATATTCATGGAATGCTCTTGTTTCATAGAAAGTCTTGGCACAATAGACCATTTTTCAGAGTCTATTTCTTCTATTTCTAATCCCAAGGTATCTTGGAATAAATTGCGTACAAGCTCGGGGAATTCCCCGAGCATTGATTGCATTACTTTGTCTATTTTTTCTTCTATTTCCATACTACATTTCTTTAAAAGGTTTTTTCCACTTGAATGCCAAAGGAACGACGGTCTATTCCAAATAAATCAGTATGTTCGTCTGAGTTTCCAACTTGTTGCCATCTCAAGCTATGAATAGCATTTTTGCCATCACGAGTAGCAAGTAAATCATAAGCGTAAACCGACACTCTTAGATTTTCAGCAGCATGCCATTGTAAACCCATATTCCACTTAACCATAGGATCTAAATGAGCCCTTAGATAATTGAAATCAGGTTCTTTTTCTACTAATGGTCTACGACCTTTTAGCGCATAGAACACGCGTAAATCTGTGTGGAAACTAAAGTCAGATAGCAATCTTAGATCCATGTAAAGTTTAGAAACATGGGTATTTAAGTTCATAAAGTGTTTGCCATCTACGGTAATTTGATCTTTAATCGCATTACTTGTTACTTCAATTTTTTCACCAGTGGGCACTGGACGGTACCTAGTCATTCCATGCTCTTCATATTCTTCCCAGAACACGCCATCAGTATCAAATTCGTCTTGGTAACTGGTATGATCTTGTTTTTCTAAATCCATGTTTACCAATACTTGATAAGCATGAGAAGCACCTACGCGAATGTTTTTCCAATCGGCGCCTACATCAATTTCAGCATTGACAAACTCGTAATTACCAGAGTTGATCACACGGAATTCTTCTTGGTTCCAAGTAAAGAGATCTTTAACTTTGTTATAAGAAATAGATGGTTGTACAGTAGCTACACCGAAGTTATGCACACTGGTCAATTCCAAAGATTGCACGCGTTCAGGCTTAAGTTTGTGTAAATCAGATTCTTTTACACCGGGAATAGGAGTGGAGTTTCCACCGGGTCTTTCTGCAGGTTTTTCAAAATGATAGCCATCGTACGCATCACCATTATCATCAAAATTATTACGGTTGTATTCGTAGTTATCTGCGCTACCATTATTAGCAGAAGTTTGGAAAATCAATTTAATGGCATGATTTTCTGAAGGTAAAGTAATTAAAGCCAATTTAGGTGATAGCACTCCGCCAATATCTTTAGTACGGGTGTGGATATCATAGCGTAAACCACCATGCACAAATAGTTTAGGATTCATTTCGTATAACGCTTCACCAAAAAACGCATTGTTGGTATAAAGCACATCAGAAACAATCTTGTGCAAAGGCATTTCTTTTTGCTCATTACGCCCCATTAAATCGTTGCCAATATCATCTACGCGTAGCTCATAACCCACGGCAGCTTGTAATTTATCTATGCTTTTGAGCATAAAAGATGCACCTAAAGAATATCTTCTTTCACCAAAGGTTTCTTCTACAAAAGAATTTCTTTCTTCGCCAGCTAAAGTTTCATATCCTTTACGCTCTTCCAGTAAAATTCTGTTAGTTACTGCATCGAACCCAGCTTTTAGTTTTAATTCATTGGCACCTATATCTAAATTATAGCTCAATTCAGACATAATATTATCGATTTGATACTGGCGACGGTTTCCACCCCAACTTTCTGTTTCTTGCCACCAACCACCATTCCAAGTAGTATCGTAAATAGTGTCTATAAATACAACTTCTTTACCATCTATATTCATGATTTTTTCCACTGGAGTTTTGGATATATCACCCATTTCACCAGCGTTTACCCATTTACCTTCTACTAAACGAGCTTCAGAAGTTTCATTTCCTGCAATATCAGGCCAGGGATCCACAATAAATTGTCCACCAGCATTAGCTACTTGGTGAGTTACTCTTGTATATAAACGTAAATTATCCCATTGATAATCTATACCTACTTTCCAGTTACCTGGTGTACACCATGCGCATCCAGCACTGGGCACGCTTTCATAACCGTTATTACCTAACCATTGGGGATAAGGCCAGTGTGGACGACCCCACAAACGAGCTTCTTCGGGTTTTAAACCGTCGGATTGGCGATAACCTAAAGAAACTACCAAGCTTTGATTATCATCAAAACCTTGATAAACATCTACGCCAATTTCTTTGCTGGTTCCATCGAAATCCCAAGTACCGAGACCACCCCGAACTACAGTTTGATCTGTTTCATATCTTTTGGTTACGATGTTAACAATTCCCGCTATAGCACCAGAACCGTAAACTAAACCAGCTGGTCCGCGCAACACTTCAACCCTTTCTACATCACCAAATAAACCTAAATTTATTTCGGACATAGCCCCATCTCGGCTTTCATGGTTCATTTTATGACCATTCACCAAGAAAATAAATTTGGTGTTGCGGTCTGCGGCAACACCGCGCATTCCCCAAATTTCACCATTCCATTTGTTGTACATGTACTGGAAACCAGGAACATAAATTTCTAACAACTCAGACAAATGCCTAGCTCCAGAGCTATTGACATCCTCTTTTTTAATCACCGTCATACTCAAAGGTGATTTCATTAGATCTAAATCTAAAAATGATCCTGTTTCTAATGCTAATGAAAGCAAACTACTTAACGACAAATCATCGTAAGAGCTTACCATCTCATCGGCCCAAACCAACGCTAAACTTATACTCAAGAATAGCATAACTAAGATTCTACTTTTATTTTTTGTCATTTTACCCTCTTTATTTTTGCAGTTAAAAAAATGTCCTATTATAAATCGTACCCCTTGTTTGAACTAATTTCAACAAAAACTTTATTTTTTGTTTTTTTTCAAAAAAAACCTTATTTTTATATCAATTATGAATGAAGATCAAAAATATATGATCAAACTCAAGCAATGCACACAAGATTTCTCTACTGTTGCTGCTGAGTCAATAAGTGCTATGGGTGCCCCTATCACTCATTCACATATAGAACCTATTGATAAACAAGATTCTGATTATGAAGGTCTTACTGTTTTTTGTAATTTTTCTGGGACTGTACAAGGGTTTTTCTTAATTAACATTTCTGAAGATGAAGCTTGCGCTTTAACGGGCCTTGAAAATATTGATGACAATAGAAATCTCGTAAACGAGTTTTTTAAAGAAATAATTAATATTGCATCAGGGGATTCCATAGAGTCTTTAGAGGAATATTTAGGCCATTTAACTTATTTTCCTCCTGTGGTTTCCCGAGGTGAAATTGAATTTCCTCTTTTTGCTTCCTCTGAAGTTAGTTTGCTTTTAAACCATACTATAAAAGTTCATTGCGGTATATATCTCTATCTCGCTGAAATCAAAATAGGAGCAGAGCTACGCCGTATGCAAAAATCTTTAATGGAAACAAGACATTCCTCTCGCATAGATTCACTAACCATGGTTTATAATAGATTCTGTTTTGATTCTGATTTCCCCAACATGGTAGAAGATTCTTTAACTTTGCAAAAAACTCTTTCCACTTTATGGATAGATATTGATTTATTTAAACAATTCAATGACACCCATGGACACCAAGTGGGTGATGAAGTACTTAAAATAGTAGGCCAAGCATTACTTACTTCCATTCGCGATTCTGATATGGCTTTTCGCTATGGCGGCGACGAATTTATCTTAGTGCTACGAGGTACACCGCGCACAAAAGCTACCATTGTTGCTGATAGAATTAACAACTATTTAAAAGAAAATCCTTTGACAGTAGCTGATGGGGAATTAATCACACCTACCTTAAGTATTGGTATCAGCGACTTGCAATTGGGTGATACTGTGGAGTCTTTATTAGAAAGAACTGACAAAGCCCTCTATACCGCTAAGGACAGAGGGCGAAATTGCGTAGTTATCGAGCCATAAACCATGGCTTGTAGCTATTATTCAGAGGCTTAACCACATAAATTCCAGGATTTAGCTGAACATTTTTCCAGTTTGCGCCTCTATACACTCTCTGACCTTGACTATTATAAATCTGCACCACATCTGGATAATTTTGACTGATATTTCCATTAGTTAACAAAATCCCTGTGGGTTTTTCGGGTTCAGGTTCAGGTTCGGGTTCAGGTTCTGGTACTTTTATAGGATCTTCAAAAGCTTCAACTGAATCGGAAAATTCTGGCTCTTTTTCTAATAGCCCATAGTTTACTTTGCGCAAAATAAGGGAATATTGATAAAAATGACCCTGTGATTCTTCCTCAATCGAACTTAAGATGGCAGAGCTAACATCAGCACTATCTAAGTTCATGATATACCTTGAAAAAGAATAAATTTTTGATTCTGCAGGCACTGAATCTTTAACATAAAGGTAAGCATGCCAAGTGGTTGTATGCCCAAGTATGACTATTTCATTAAAAGATATTGTTTTATTTTCAAGATTTTGCGTGTCAGGCATAAACCAAAACCACGGATTTTCTCCAAAATTAGTCATTTTAACATCAGTTACAAACCTAGTCCACAAACTATCTTCTAAAATTATATGTTCTTCTTTGTGATATCCAGAGTGCACAACTTTCTGCTTATTCCAATTGCATGAAGCTGAAAGATAATCTAACATAAGCAGACTATCTTCCCAAAAGGGGTTGGGGATTTTATGTAGCGCTTTGTCGCTAAGCACAGCAACTTGTTTAAGATTATCTTTAGAATCTCCAACAAAATAATATTGATCTACTGAGTCCACTCCTAGCATATATAAACTGTCAGGATCGGCACACCAATCATGAGACCAAGAAAAACTATAGGCTAAAAAAACTAGCACCAAATATTTAATTTGCTTCATAACTACCTCTATTATAAAAATAACTATAAAACAAAAAACGCAGAGAAGTTTTCTCTGCGTCTGGAGACAATGGAATTTATTTAATTTTATTGGATTTCAATTCTTTTTGCCACTGCTTCTGGTTTTTGCGCAATTTCTAGTCGCAGCACCCCATCGTGATAACTGGCTTCAATGTTTTCTTGATCCACCGTATCAGCCAGTTTAAATGAGCGCTCATATTTACCCCATGCTCTTTCACCTAAATAGTTTGAACCTTCTTTGAGTTCACGCTCGTGTTTTTTCTCGGCACTTAGGGTTAGGACATTGCGTTCCACCGAAACAGTGATAGATTCTTTGTTTACCCCAGGTAATTCAGCTTCTAAGACTAGTTTATCATTTTCTTCGAATACATCGACACGGGGTCTTAGTGTAGCATTTTCATGGCTTTGGGGTGCGCTAAAGTAATTATCAAAAAAGCTATCTACAGAACTTAAATTTCTAAACGGATTAAATACAGTCATGTTCATTTTTATCTCCTTGCTTAAGGTTATTTTATTTTGTTGTTTGCTCCTTATATTGCAAAGAGCGTGCCAATACCAAAAATCACTGAATTATCGCGTTTTTAGCGCATTTTCAACTAATTTAAGCTTTTTTAAAAATAAATGTTGCTTTTTAGAACTCTGTTTTTGCAACGCTGGTGCAAAAGAAAACGCCCACAGATTTCTGTGAGCGTGATTAGTAAGGAGAGTATTACAGTATGGGGAGCATTATTTTTATTTGTTTTTACAACACTTGATGCTTTGACGCAATACATCACCTGTAAATAAAGCTAGTAGCCCTACTCCTATTAAGAAAGGAGTATCACCTATAAAGCGCATCCAGCGTAAGGTTTGCATATAGCCTTGTTGCATAAATTCTGCGCTGCGAGCAAACCATAAACCATGCTCCACTGAGGCTATAGCTTGTAGGATTCCTATGGGTAAGAGAGAGAAAAGAATCATAGCAGCCAAGCCAAAGTTCATAAGCCAAAAAGACCATTTAAGCCAAGTGTTATTCCACTGTGCTCGGGGGTTTAAGCGTCTTAAAACTACTAAAATCAAACCAATGCTAAGCAACCCATAAACTCCAAAGGTAGCCGCATGGGCATGCACCGGAGTTAGATTTAAGCCTTGCACATAATAGAGCGAAATAGGTGGATTAATCAAAAATCCGAATACTCCAGCGCCCACAAAGTTCCAAAATGCTACCCCTATAAAGAACTTGATGGGCCACTCATAAGTTTTCATCCAATTAGCTTGCAAACCACGCGACCAATTATCAAAAGCTTCTACACCTACCAAAACCAAAGGCACAACTTCTAGGGCAGAAAAGCATGCGCCAATAGCCATAATAGATGTAGGAGTTCCACTAAAATACAGATGATGGAAAGTTCCGGGGATTCCGCCAATCAAGAAAATAGATGCCGATGATAAACTCGCTCTAGTAGCAAACTTTTTGGAAACTAGGCCTAAGTTTACAAAGAGGAAAGATATGGCCACGGTGGCAAAGACTTCAAAAAATCCTTCTACCCATAAATGCACCACCCACCAGCGCCAATATTCCATTACGGAAAGGTGAGTTTTGGCACCATAAAACAATCCTGCACCATAAAATAGACCTATTGCTGTGGCAGAACCGGTAAACAAAGCCAACAAGCTTTTATCTTCACCAGGTTTCTTTAAAGCTGGTAAAATTCCGCGTAACATTAATCCCAACCAGAGAATTAATCCCACCAATAGGGCTATTTGCCAAATTCTACCTAAATCCAAATATTCATAACCCTGGTGTCCTATTAAAAAACTTATGTCTAAACTTAATTTTTGATGAATAGCTAAGGCTTCGCCCAAAAGTGAACCGCCCACCACCAAAACCAGCGCCCCAAACAATATGTTTGCGCCTAATCTTTGATGTTTTGGATCTTTACCCCCATTAATTATGGGAGCTAAAAATAAACCTGCGGTTAAAAAAGAAGTCGCTATCCAAAATAAAGCCAGTTGTATATGCCAAGTACGCGCTAAACTATAAGGCAACCATTCACTGAGTTTAAATCCATAAAAATCTTGACCTTCTACGGTGTAATGCGCTAAGGCTCCTCCCAAAAGACTTTGCAATCCAAAAAGAGCCACCACCACCAGAATATATTTCCACAAAGATTTTTGCGAAGGGGTTAAACTAAAAGAATTAAGCGGATCGTCTATGGGTGCAACAATATCATCTTCCTCTTTGCGTTTAAAAGACCATATCCATACAAAAGCACCAATGGCTAAAACCAAGAGAATAATAGAAGCTATGGACCAAGCAATATTTGCTGTGGTGGCCACATTGTCTATTAAAGGTTCGTGGGGCCAGTTGTTAGTATAGGTTATTTCGCTGTTAGGCCTATTAGTGGCCGCCGACCAAGAGGTCCAGAAAAAGAATTTGGACAGATTTTGTCGCCTTTCTAAATCGGGCATTACATTTTCTTGCATAGCATAAGCTTGTCTTAGCTTTTGAAAATCGGGATGATTTCCATAAAGCTCAATGTAATGTTCTGCGGTTTTTTGTATAGCCGCCCAGCGTCTGGGGCTAATTTGTACTTTATCGGTTTTAGCGTTGTAAGTATTACTGCGTATATCTTGTTTGAGCGCTACTTTGGCCACAGCTATTTCTTCGGAATTTAGATTAGCATAACTTTTAGCAAAACGCTCTTGGGAAAAGTTTTCTAACCAAAATCCTATTTCACGATGCAACCAATCGGCAGTCCAGTCAGGCGCTTGGTATGCCCCATGCCCCCAAACTGTTCCTATTTGCTGACCACCAGCAGATTGCCATGCTAATTGTCCGTTTATTATTTGATCTTTGCTAATAACTTGCTTCCCATTGACCTCAAAAGCACTGGGAATGGGGGGTGCTTGTCTATATACCTCTTTACCATAAAATCCTAGTATGGTAAAAGTAAATACCAAGACCCCCACCAAAGACAACCAATGTAAGCGATAGGCCTTCATTTTATTCACCTAAAGCGCGGGGGAAAAGGATGTTATTTTCCAAACTTATATGTTCCATCAACTCTTGGATAAAAGTGTGGGTGTTCATATAAGAAGCGCGCCAAGTATTGCATGCCCCTTCGGGCAAAGTGAAGTTATTTGTCAACTGATCCATAAGTTCCACATCTTTGCCGGCCTCATCGTGTTCGTGTAGCATAGCTTTAATGGGATGACTCATCCAATCTTTGTCAGCATTTTCTAAAATAGCAGGAAAAAGCACTTGCTCTTCTTTTGCCATGTGCGAAAGCAAATCTTCTTCTAGTTTTTCGAGCACATCAGCTAAACCTGCTGGACATTCGGGATGATAGCCATGTACCTGCTCTACGCGACGAGCTAAGCGAATCAATTCAGGAAGATCTTCCCGATGTTTAGCGTGGTAATTTTTTATGATATGATCTATAATTTCACTGTCAGCACGGCTTTTCCAATCATCATCACCTTCAAATTTTTCTAAGCCTTGTAATTCTGACAATAGCTTATCGGTGTTTTCGCCACAAGCTTCACCTATGGTTGTGTTTCCGCCGCAGCAAAAATCTAAACCATGGGATCGTAAAATACGGGTGGCACCAGAGTATTCAGTGGCTACTACGCCTAGGGGAGTGTTTGCTGTAATCATGATTTTATCCTTGTTAGTTGTTGATTTCACATTATCATTGCAACAAACATGCCAACAAAAACAAGCAAAAAGTCCTTTTAAACTCACCTCACACAGTTTTATTTGTATATTCCACAATAACACAAGTTGTTATTCTTACAAATATTGTGTTTTTAACAATTTATGAGATGATTATGAACTTTGATTCTTGCTCAGCGGTCTTAAATTTAACCTTAGCGCTAAATGCCACCGCGTCCATTGATGCAAAACTCGCTGGTTTTCTCAAAAGCTTAAATGAATTTATTCCTTTTGACTCTGCAGCGGTGCTAATGAAAAATAAGGGTAATCTCAATGTTTTAGCTTCCATGGGTTTAAAAGCCGAAGCCCGGGTAAAAAAATACCCTATAGCCGAAAACCCCCGCTTTAAAATGATTATCAAATCAGCTAATCCCATTGTTTTTCCTCCGGATAGCACCTTGGCTGATCCCTTTGATCACTTACTAGAAATAACCGATTTTGATTCCCAAGGCCAAGTACATTCTTGTCTGGGATGTCCTTTAACTGTACATAACGAAGTCATAGGCTGCCTTAGTTTAGATGCTTTAAAACCAGGCGTGTTTAATGATTTATCCCACGAGTTTTTAAAAGTCATTGGCGCTTTGGTTGGCACAACTTTACGTAATGCTTTGATTATCCAACAAATGGAAAGAGACAATCACCGCGCCATGGAATGGGCAAGGGAAATACATAAGCTCCAAGAAAAAAGATCTTTGATTGGAGATTCTGTGCCCATGCAAAAACTGCGACAAGAAATTAAGTTGGTGGCGCGCTCCCCTTTTCCGGTTTTGGTTTTAGGGGAAACAGGAACTGGAAAAGAAATTGTGGCTAAATCTATTCACCAACAATCCTCGCGCTATGCTGAGCCATGGATCACCGTAAACTGCGCCGCTTTGCCCGAAAATCTCGCTGAATCAGAGCTTTTTGGCCATTTGCGCGGAGCTTTTACTGGAGCAGATAACCATAGGCCCGGAAAGTTTGAATTAGCCCACCAAGGTACGATTTTTTTAGATGAAATCGGTGATTTAAGTTTAAATTTACAAGCCAAAACATTGCGCTTGCTGCAAGAAGGAGAGATTCAGCGAGTGGGAGCAGACGAAACTTTAAAGGTCGATGTGCGAGTAATTGCCGCCACGCATCGCAATTTAGAAGCCATGGTTAAATCTGGAGAATTTCGCCAAGATTTGTATCATCGCCTCCATGTGTTTCCTATTCGCATAGCGCCTTTGCGAGAGCGCTTAGATGATTTAGAACTATTGGCGGCAAACTTTGTTGCAGAAACCGCGCGAAACTTAGGTTTAAAAGATGTTAAAATCGACCCTGAACTTATTGACCTTTGGAAAACAGAAAACTGGCCTGGCAATGTGCGTGAATTACAAAATCGCGTGCGTGCCACTATCATAGCTATGGGTTTAAATACCAGCGATACTATGCTTACTGCGCATTTAAACTCCGAAAATGCACCTACAAATTCAAGCCCTACGACACCGAAAATTGATTTACAACAAGGATACTCTAACCTGATAGAAAGCTTTCGAGCCAAAATTATTGCCGAAGCTTTACGCCAAACTGAGGGAAGTAACAGTAAAGCCGCCGATTTAATTGGTATGGATAGGGGAAACTTTAGTCGTTTGCGTCAGAGATTGTTGGATTAATGGTGAAATTAACTTGACAATAAGGGCAAAACTTATTTTTACAAGCTTTATTAAGCTTTTTATCAATCAACTGTAGCATGAATTTTTCTAATTCTGGAAATGTTTTTTTTATAACTTCTCCAGCTTGCTCTTTATATTGTAAAAAATATGACCACAATAATTTATTAGCATTTAAATTTTCTATAAAACTTCTGCCCATGCAAAAATCGTGCAAATAATCTCTAACCAATAAAGTATAATCTGGTGTCGGAGTTTCTTTGCGCCATTGCAGCACTTCGCCAAAAATATATTGCTTGTAGTTAGGCAATTGATGGAATTGATTTTTCATTTCATGGAAAACTCTTTTTATTGTGAAGCAATACTCCATGGCTTGGTTAAATTCTGAGCTAATTTCGTTTAATTTCGCAAAAAAATCATCTTGGTCTGCAAAATCACCGAATAAAGACATCATTAATCTTATATCAGTGCATTTTTTTAATTGTAAATCCAATTTTTTACAATCAGCCACAACCCATGAATTTGGTCCTAAATATTCTAATAGTTTTTCTTTTTCATAAAAAAGTGCCCCTGAATTTTCTTTTAGAGCCACATAATTTTTTTGATTACTCTTAATACTTATAAAATAACCCACAAAAATTATACCCAAAGATTTTCCCATAAATGCACTTTTCCCTTTCAAAATAGACATTAATCTACTATTATTAATCTAAACACCAATCTATGTCTTGCCAATAAGCAAAAAAATGATTAAATTTTCATTTCAGAATTGGCGGTTTAGCTCAGCTGGTTAGAGCAACGGAATCATAATCCGTGTGTCCGGGGTTCAAGTCCCTGAACCGCTATTCTTTTTAGAAGGTTATATGAAGCATTTTTTTATTATCATCAGCATAGTTTTAATATCTTCTTTTAATTCATGCAAGAAGGACAATAACCTTTCGACAGAACAAAACAAAAGTGAAATTTCATTAAAAAAATTTAGTGCTCCAGAAGAAACCACCATAAATCAACAGACTGCAAATAGTTATGTTAAAACTAGTACAGCTTTGCACCTACTTGCAAAAGACTGGGTAACACAGTTAGAAAGCACACAAAATGCCGAAGAAAGGGTATTAATTTTAGGTGGCTTCGAAAAAGCCCGTGATCAGCTAATACGAAAAATTGGTTTAGAAGGTATTGAACATTTTAATTGGATTTCCACTGTTGCTATTAAAGACCAAAAAAACAAAGATGTTTTTGAAAAAGCTGGTTTACATATAGCAAGCGAATAATAAAGGACTTTTATATATGATGAAAGGTAAAAAAGGCATCATTTTTGGTGTTGCTAATCAACGTTCCATAGCTTGGGGTATAGCCCAAAAACTTTTAGAAAATGGAGCAGAAGTAGCATTTAGTTATATGGGTGAAAGGTTAAAAGGAAGTTTAGAAAAACTAATTATTGACTATCCTCAATGTAAAATGTACGAATGCGATGCTTCTGATGAAAATCAAATTGAAAATGTAGCTGAACAATTTAAAAACGATCACGGTTCTTGTGATTTTATAGTTCATTCCATTGCTTTTGCTGATAAAGATTATTTATTGGGTAATTTTTACAAGACTCCTAAAGATGTGTTCTTACAATCCATGGACATCTCTGCTTACACCCTAGTTTCCATTACTAGGCATTTTGAGTCCATTTTGAATGATAATGCTTCCATTGTAGCCTTAACTTATTTGGGCTCTACTAAAGTGGTTCAAAACTACAATGTGATGGGTGTAGCCAAAGCTTGTTTAGAAGCTAGTGCTCGTTATTTAGCTAACGATCTCGGTCACAGAGGTATCAGAGTTAACAACATATCAGCAGGTCCTGTAAATACTTTAGCAGCCCGCGGTATTTCTGATTTCACCAATCTTTTGAAAATCCATCGCAGAGTAGCACCTTTGCGCTCTAATACCACCCAAGAAGAAGTTGGTGGCGCAGGCTTATTTTTATTATCCGATTTATCTAAAGGCATTACTGGGGAAACCATGTATGTAGATGGTGGATATAATAAAGTTGCTGTGGGCGGTATAGATGCCTATAATTTAGATTCTTAAATTTTTAAAAATTCTTTTTAAAATAGAACTGTCATTTAGGCAGTTCTTTTTTATTTATAACTGATTATTGAACTCTAACTAAACGAAATCCTGTACCAAAATCCACATAGCCACTAGCAGAAAATGTTCTATTAGTGATGCGTAAAAACATAGCATCGTTCATCCAGTTTCCACCCCTAATTTGCAATTCCGACAATAAACCCTCACCCTGAGGATCTGTAACATCTCCAGCATTATAAGGATCAGGACTCCAGCTTTGATTTACAAATTCTGATAAATTTCCAGCCATATCATATAAGCCATAGGCATTAGGTAATTTTGATGCTACTTTATGAGGGCCATGCAAATCTGAATCTATCCCCAGATCAATAGAATTACTTTTCCAAACCGCATAAGAAGATATTACTTCTATTTCATTTTCGTTTAAAGGCATACGGAAATTCTCACCCCAAAAATAATCCGTATCTACACCGCCGCGAGCAGCGTATTCCCATTCCGCTTCTGTGGGCAATCTATAGCCATTAGCTTGGTAGTTAGTGCTAAAGCTTAAACTAAGCTCGTCTATCTCATAAGCGGGCTCAAAACCTTCTAAAACGCTACGAGCATTGGCGTATTTCACCGCTAAATATGGAATTGGGATCATGGCCGGATAATCATCCCCCAATTGCACAAAAGCTATTTGTTGCGCACTTTGCCAAAATATTTCCAATTGTCCAATAATTTCATCGTCGGGATCAAATTCTTTTAAGGTTTTTATCATTTGCCCTTGGGTAACTTCTGTATTATCCATATAAAAATCATAACTAAAGCTAACCGAGTGTATTTCTTTTTCGGGAATACCTTCGAGCATCAAATAAAACTCAAAGTTAAGGTAAGATTCTTCATCTTCTATTCTTTTAGCTAACTCTATAATATCAGCGCCCATATTAAAACTTTGTCCCGCTGCATTTATCAACACTGGCTCAGGGCCGTAATCAGAACTAGGTGTGAAATTTTCACCATTAGTATTTGTATTGCCTGTATCTGTGGTATCAGCGATATCGTTATTCAGTGAATCTATAATTTCGTTTTCACTATTATTAACTTTATTGTCACCACAGGAAAAAAATATTAAAGCTGTAATTATCAATAAAATTCTCATTTTAATCTCCTATTCTAATAGTTTTGCTAAATATTTTGCCATTATTACGCACATTTACAATGTAAAGCCCTGGTTTTAAGCTTTCTACACTTAATAAATGATTTACTGAACTAATTTCACCGCTATGCTTTTTTATACCATGTAAATTAAAAACTTCAATATTTGCAAAATGTTTTATGCCGTAAACTGCGATTTTTTTGTCTTTTATTTGGATTTTTAAATTGCTGGGGGCATTAATTAATCCACTAACTGCACTGGTGGAATCAGTTAGCCAAGGATTTACCCAAACGCTAGAAGATGAACCAGCTAGCCAAGGATTTACCCAGACACTGGAGGATGAATTTTGTGTAGTGCTTTCTGCGCTAGAGGAGCTAATGGGAAGTGCTGCGCTGCTAGAAGATGGTTGATTTAAACAATAATTGTTGTAATGTTCGGTGGCTTTTGCGTCTCCTTGATTTTTTGCTGCTAAAATAGCCCCATAACAGATAGGATAACGATGTATTCCATTAGATGCGTTGGCTTTCCAACTACCAAGAGCATTGGATGTACTTTGTTTTGCTCCTCCATCAGCGGCAAATTCATAGGCAGTAACCCCACCCATACCATTGCCTTCGTTGGTAAAAGATATTAACCAATTGCCGTTAAATATCTTTTCCATAGCCCCAGAATTCGCATGTCTTGAATTATTATTACTGCCTTGAAACACAATTTCGTAATCCCATTCTCCACTACTTCTTAAATTGAAAATAGGTTTAACTTCATAACCTGTGGCAAAATTATTGTTATTGGGAGATTGATTAGCGTACAAGACTAAGTTACCGGCTCCTGTAACCCCTGATTTCACCCACCTAGAACTATGTATAGCTTCGGTGGCGTACTGCACTCCACTAGCTCCATACTGCCTAGGATTACCAAAACGCCAGAGGATATCCCCAGCAGTACCTTTTGCCTGGGTAGAATCTATGGATCTATCAATAACATAAATTTCGTAAGTGTAGTGAGCGCTAAAAGCAATTTTATTGCTAACGGGATCCCAATCTATTTGGTTCATGTGATAAGGTTCAGGTTTAGTTGTATTAGGTTGTAGTTTTGTAGGTCCAGAACCTTGATGATCATTGGTATGCCAAGACCAAATCACTTTTTTATTCGCCACATCGTATTCCACTATGCGCTCCCCGCAAGCGCCATTATAGCTTTCTGATACTATGGCCAAAACTGTACCTTTTTCGGTAAGTGTAATAGCATGGTGTGGATTGCCGCCTCCTAAATCATCAGCTGTTATAGTTCTGATATTATTACCATTCCAATCAATTTCATAAATATTACTATAACTTCCTCCCATTACAGCACATGTACTACCTCCTCCGCCTCCAGACCATCCACCACCCCAAATACCTCCACCACTACCACCAGTGTACCAAACTGTGCCGCTATCGGTTAAATGAGCAGAATAACTATTGCTAATAGTATTCCATTGTTGTAGAGTATTGCCCTTGTGATCTAACAAAGAACTATAGGTAAAAGTTAAAGCTTCACTTTGTGCTACTGCATAGGTAGCACTTAAAAGCATAAATAAAAAAAGAATTTTATTTTTTTTCATGGCTAATCTCAGTCAAAGTCTGTTTATTCAATGCTTTGTCCTAAAACATTGAATATTTTGTGATTATGGACAATTTTGCCCATTTTACCCTGCCTAAAATTTCTATTAAAATATCTATTGCTAAAGTTTAAGATACTGACAAAATCTTCGTGATCATAAGCTTCTAATTCTGAGCGAATAAAATCACTTCTCTGTGTAATAAACTCTTTTAAACCTGGTATGCTGCCGGTACTTGTTTGCAATTTATCTTGTAAGTTTGTTTCAAAATCTTCTAAACTAAAAAGACTATTTTCATCTTTTGCTATTTCAGGACGAACCAAATTGGCCAAGCTATCTATCTTAGCCTCTATAACCGTGGGGTTTAAATCTTCATTTAAAAGAGTTTCAATATTCTGTACATATAATTTACGAATATTTGCACAGTCTAAAACTTTGTTAAACAAAGGTCTTTCTTCTAAATAATTAAATATCGAATGATTATAAACATTCCAATTATTGCTGTATGTTCCCCAAGCTAAATTTAAATCCCAAGGAATAATATGATTAATTCCCTTTTCACCTAATTGATAAAGATAATAGTTTCGACCGCTACCTAAATATGAATCAAAATTTCCAATTACATTAGTGATAGCAAAATACCAAGCTAGATTTTCTTCGTTTATATAAGTAAATAATTCAGAACAATTGCCTGCTGGCTCAGAAATATTTTCTAAAAAGCTCAGAAAATTAGTCCAATCATTTTTATCTCTTTGGGTTTTAAGTAAGATTTTATCTGCGTAACTTTCCCAGTTATCATCATAATAAAGTAATGAAAAACCTGCATTTCCCGCTTTAAACAAATTTTGTTCATCTTCATTATACCAAAGATTAAGGAATTTTTTATCAACTTGCTGTACTTGAGTATATAGCCCTAAATCAATGCTTTTATC
>JAAZFC010000010.1 GCA_012511955.1 Fibrobacter sp.
GCCAAAGCGTATCCTAGTGTGCATTATTGGGCTGAAATAGAAACTTCAATTTTGCCCCGTCGTTTGGGGAATATTTTTGATTTAGTGATTCATGCCAATAAAGATAATTGGCCCCGTGAAAAGATCATGGATGAAATTGAAAAAATAGACCAAGAAGTTAATCATTATATAAAAAAACAGTTAGATGCAAAACCTGGCTTAAAAAATAGATTAGAAAATTTTAAACCTCAGTATTACGACTCTTTAAAAGGCATATAATGGCTGAAGTTAAGGGAAAAAAACAGAACTTATGGAAAAAACATCGCATGGCTATACTTTTTTTGGCGCCTGCTTTGTTAGCTTTGTTTTTCTTGCTTTTGGTGCCTCTTTTGCAAGCTATATGGATTAGTTTGTTAGACCTTAATAAATCTACTTTAGACCAGTTTTTAAGCTCACCTTTTATAGGTATGCGCAACTATATAGAAGTGGCTTTTTCTAAAAGCAGCGCTGTGCATCAAGGGCTTTGGGATGCCATTCGCAACACGGTAATTTATACCTTTTTTGTGATTGTTGGGACAGTTGTTTTTGGTTTAGGTGGAGCACTGCTCATAAATCGAAAGTTTAAAGGTAATGCTTTAGCTCGCTCCTTGATTATGCTTTCTTGGGTGGTGCCTTCTTATGTGGTGGGCATGTGGTGGGGCTTTATGTGGCAACAAGAAGAGGGAATAATCAATATTTTTCTTTTTGATATTGTACACTTAGATGTGTGGAGCAGTTGGTTTGGAGTGCATTGGGAATATAATCAGCTAGGAGAGTTGTTGAAACCCCGTTGGCTTACGGGTGAAAACACAATATGGGCAATTATTATACCTAGTATATGGCGTTTGTGGCCCTTTGCTATGCTGCTGTTTTATTACGCTCTTAAATCTATCCCTAAAGAAATTTACGAAGCCGCAGAAATTGATGGTTCCACTAAAATAGAGCGTTTTTTTCACATTACCTTGCCTTTGTTGCGTCCTATTATCGCCTTAGTTGTGCTTTATGGGGTCATAAGCAATGTTTATTCCTTCAATATTATCACTATGATGTTTGGAAATGGGGCAGGGCTACCTGGGCGCTACGGCGACCTTATTTTACCTAATATTTTCCGTAATGTTTTTGGTGTTTGGGATTTTGGTATGGGGGCTGCCATGTCTGTTTTATTAATGGGTGCCATGGCTATATTTTCTTTGGCTTGGCTGCATAAGTTTAAAGAGGATTTAAGTAATGATTAAAAAGCATTTCAAAAACTTAAGCCCTTTGTGGACTGTTTTGACTTGGCTAATTGTTATAGTGCATATAGCTCCCATTGCTTGGATGGTGTGGGCTTCTTTAATGGGCAACAATGAGCTTATGCAGGGAAAGCTTGTGCCTGCGCCTAAAAGCAATGATTTGATTTTTGCAGATGCGCACGATTCCGGGGATTATATAATCGGCGATAGAAACGGTGGTTTGGTGCGCTACAATATTCAGACAGGAAAGTATAAAAAGCTTAATTTAAATACCACAGCGGCTTCTTATTTGGCTAAAGGGGATTCTTTGTGGGTGTTTTCAGCCAATAAAGGCTTAATGCTGGTTTCCTTGGAAAAAATGTCGGTAATAAAAAAACAAAAATGGAGCTGGTTTAAAAATGATTTCAATGAAATAGACCACTCGTATTTTACTAAACAGAAAGTATTGCAGTCTTTGTTTGAGCATGAAAATATGCACGGCCAACTGGCAGAAATGTTAAATCATTATTCGTTGATTCCCGGAGCCTGGCGACCATCATTAGCAAAAGTCACGGGGGTGGTTTTTCCCGCTGATTCTTCGGTGGTGGATTCTTTAAATAAGGTTATATCTTACCCAGAAATGGTAGAAAAAGTTTTAGAGGTATGGCAAGAATATAATGAATGGGTTAATCCCATGATAATTAACCTTTTTGCTCGCAAAGATTTAAACGACCAAGAGGCTAGGGAATTGTTTAGGTGGTGTTTGGCGGAAAGGTTTCCTGTGAAGCTTATCAGACATCAGCAAATGTTTTGGAATAATGTTTGGGTAAGTAAAATCCCTAGTTCTGGTCACGGTACTTCCATAAAATTTTGCGGAGACAATACACTGTGCTTGGCTCTTTGGTGGGATGACTTTCCCGGTATTGCTTTCTATGATATTGTCAATGAAAAAACTGAATGGATTACTTTAAGGCATGGCCTGCCCACCACGGCTATACAACACTTACTACCCATAAATAAAGAAAAGCTTTTAGCTGTTTCAGACGAAGGTTTATTATTAATAGATTTGGTGGAAAAAGATTTAGAAAAAGTCTTTTTATTTGGGGAAGCAGGGCTACCATATTTAGATAGAAGCGAAATATATTGTGAATTGCTGGATGACGATAATGTACTTATTGCTTATGGGCAAGATTTACTGAAGTTCAATTTTAGTTTAGGAGAAGCTGAAAACATTCAATTCAAAGGGCTTGAAGGGCTTATTTCTGGTGTTACTTCTTTACATATAACAACTGAACGAGTTTATTTAGGAACTTCCGAAGGGGTTATTATTACAGACAAGAATTTTGGTACTGTGCAACATATTGACGAGCTTTTTATAGATGTTACAACAAACAGAGCTTTGGACTTGGTGGTGCATGAACTTCAGGAAATAGGTGACAATACCGCTATTTTAGGGGCTATGGGGCATTTAGTGGTTTTAGAACCCAAAACAGGCCAAGTGTGGCTAAGGCAAGAGTTTCCCCAAGGAATGCCAGATTTAAACTGGCAAAACTATCAAGATCTGTGGAAGTCTGTGCCTTTTGGAGTGTTTTTACGTAATTCTCTGGTGGTTTGCATATCGGTAATGCTTATTTCTATGTTGGTGGCTACTTTTGGCGGTTATGCCATAGCTCGTTTTGATTTTCCTGGTAAAAAGTTCTTATCCAATGGGATTCTTTCCACGCAAATAATTCCCAATATTTTGTATTTAATCCCCATATTTTTGACTTTTACCGCTTTGCAACAATATTTAGCCATAAACTTTATTAATAGCTGGTCGGGGATGATTATTGTCTATTCTGCCTTTTTTATTCCCATGGCTTTGTGGATTTTACAATCAGTTTTTGCCAGCATCCCCAAGGAATTAGAAGAGGCAGCGCTGCTCGATGGTTGCTCAGCTTTTGAAGCTTTTCTTAAAATAGCTTTGCCCGTGGCTTTGCCCAGTATTATCGCCGCAGGGGGCTATATTTTCCTCTTGGCTTGGGATGAACTTATGTTTGCGTGGGTGCTCAGCACAGACCTTAATTCAGCTACTATACCTGTGGGAGTAAGATTAACTGCGGGGCAGTTCCAAAATCGCTATGATTTGTTGATGGCTGCTACCACTGTGGCCACTATTCCAGTATTGCTGTTGTTTTTGCTTTTAAATAAACGCTTAATAAACAGCCTTTCAAGTGAAGCTCGGGGCTCTTCCTAGTTGTCGATTTTAATCTTATGTTCTTGCAACTTGCGCCACAAAGTAGAGCGGCTTATGCCTAGCTTTTTGGCCACTTCGGTTTGATTGTACTCCAAAGCTTCTAAGGCGTATATAATATGCAGCTTTTCTAGCTCTTGTAGGGATAAAAGCTCGGCATTGGCTTGCTGATAAATTGGCGATCTTTGCTTTTCTTGCTGCGCTATGCTTTCTTCATTTATGGCAAAATCTGTGCAGCAATCGTCAACTTTATCCGCGTCTTGGCTAATGGCTAAGGTTTCGATTTTTGAAGGCAACAAAGCTTTGGGAGCTATCACTTCTTGCATATAATCGGGGAAGTCTTCTACTCTGATGGTTTCATCGTCAGCCAAAACCACCGCGTGTTCAATGATGTTTTCCAGTTCGCGAATATTTCCAGGATAATCCCAAGTGCTGAGCGCAATTTGTGCTGAGGGGGTTATTTGGGAAATTATTCTTCCCGTCTCTTTTTGGTATTTTAAAATGAAAAACTTCACTAATTTAGGGATGGTTTTACGGCGTTCCCGTAGGGGAGGCAGGGTAAATTGAAAGGTGTTAAGCCGGTAGTATAAATCTTCCCTAAATTCGCCATCGATAATAGCCTGTTCCAGGTTTTTATTGGTGGCGGCTATGATGCGTACATCTAAATAGCGATTTTCGGTTTCTCCCACGCGGCGGATCTCTTTTTCTTGCAAAAAGCGCAGGATTTTTACTTGGGTGGACAATGAAAGTTCGCCAATTTCATCCAGAAACAGAGTTCCGCCTTCGGCTTCTTCAAAAAGACCTTTCTTATTGGCAATAGCTCCGGTAAATGCTCCTTTGCGCACTCCAAAAAGCTCGGATTCTACGATGTTTTCGGGAATTGCTCCACAGTTCACCGTCACAAAAGGCTCATCGGCGCGTTTGGACAAGCGGTGGATAATATTTGATACAAACTCTTTACCCGTACCCGATTCGCCCGTTACCAAAATCGTGGAGCTGGTGGGGGCAACTTTGTAGAGCGTGCGCAAAATCTTTTTCATGGCGGGGGTATTGCCCAGCAGATCTTCTAGCACATGGTCTTCCATAAGCCTATAGCTTTTGCGATTGCTTTGCTTTTGCTGAATTTTCCGCGCTGAATGCTCCAGCACACTGGGAGATAAAGGGTTGAGTAAATAGGAACTAGCTCCGCGGGAAAGCGCATTTTCGGCGATCTGTATGTTTTTGGAATTGCATAACACCACCACATCTACGCCGGGTTGATGTTCTTTGAGAAAAGATATGACATCTAAATCGTGTACAGTAAAAAACTCAGTGCTTAAAAAGCAGAGCCCAACTTCTTCCTCTTTAATCCAAGAAATTAAATCTGAGGCCTTGGTTACTGCCGCTAGGGGAGAGTCCGTTAAAGACCAGGAATCCAAGACCTTTTCCACAAAGTTTTTATCGGGATCTGCTAAAAGTACATTCATATTATTTACTTAAAATAAGTTTTGTTAGTTACTAATTAAAGAAACTACGAATTCTTTTCAAAAAAGACTCCTCACGCTCCGCTTCTTGGGTGCTTTGCAATTTTGCCAATTCTTCGTAAAGAGATTTTTCTTTAGAGCTTAAATTAGTGGGAATACGGGCATTTACGGTAACATAAATATCGCCCCTTCCGCTACTATTTAAGTGGGGAAGGCCTTTGTCGCGCAGTCTAAACTTGCGCCCAGGTTGGGTTCCCGCTGCAATTTTGATTTTCACTTCGTTTTCTATGGTGGGAACACGAACCGTACCTCCCAAAACCAATCTGGTAATAGGAACATCTAAAGTGCATTCTAAATCGGCATCTTTTCTAGTGAAAAACTCATCTTTCTTTTCGGAAATTAGCACGATAATATCGCCGTGGGGGCCACCGCGCGAACCAGCATCGCCTTCGCCACGCAATTTCAGGTAATTACCCTCGGCCACTCCAGCGGGGATTTTAATCTCAATGGTGTCCTCTTTGCGCTCCAAGCCGGAACCCGTGCACTGGTTGCAACGGTTAGAAATGCTTTGCCCCGTACCACCACATTCTGGACAAGTGCTCACATTTACCATTTGCCCAAACAACGATTGGGACACTTGGCGCACTTGACCAGAGCCTTGACAGGTGTTACAAGTGGCTACACCGGTTCCGCCTTTACCAGAACAAGTTCCACAATGGGCTTGTCGCTTGATTTTGATTTTTTTGGTGGTACCAGTAGCTATTTCTTTGAGAGATAGCGTTACTCGTACTTGTAAATCATTGCCTCGGGGAGGGCTGGGTCGTCCGCGACTGCGGGCACGCCCCCCGCCAAAACCAAAATCGCCAAAAATATCACCAAAATGGCTGAAAATATCTTCAAAGGAGCTAAAACCTTGCCCGCCACCAAAACCGCCCGGAGCTTCATGTCCAAATTGGTCGTATTGGGAGCGTTTTTTGTCGTCAGAAAGCACTTCGTAGGCTTCTGCGGCTTCTTTAAACTTCTCTTCAGCCTCTTTATCACCAGGATTTTTATCGGGATGATATTTTATGGCTAATTTTTTGTACGCCCTTCTAATTTCATCAGCCGAAGCTGTTTTAGAAACTTCTAGAACTTCGTAATAATCTCTCTTTTTAGCCATAAATATCTATCCTTTTTTTATTAATCGTCATCTACTACTTCGTAATCGGCATCCACAGCGCCATCATCTTTATCAGAGTCGTCGCTAGGAGCTTCGTTGGGTGTTTCAGGTTGAGCTTGACCAGGATCGGCAGCACCTTGAGCCGCTTGAGCAGCTTGAGCTATTTCACCTAATACCGCTTGAACTTTGTCCATGGCAGCTTGAATTTCGTCTTTGTTGTCGGAATCCTTCACTTTTTTCAATTCCTCAATGGGATCTTGAATTTTGGACTTTAGTTCTGCAGGAGCTTGGTCGCCAAGTTCTTCAATGCTCTTTTCCGCTTGATAAATTAACTGTTCGGCTTGGTTTTTGATTTCCACCAGTTCTCTTTGTTTTTTATCGGCTTCGGCGTTGGCTTCGGCCTCTTTAATCATCTGATCTATTTCTTCTTCGGCTAAGCCAGAGGAAGATTGGATTTTTACAGATTGCTCTTTACCAGTTTCTTTGTCTTTGGCGCTCACATGCACAATACCGTTGGCATCAATGTCAAAGGTTACTTCAATTTGAGGTAAACCACGGGGTTTAGCCGGAATACCAGTGAGATCAAAACGACCGAGAGTGCGGTTGTCCCTAGCAAATTCTCTTTCGCCTTGTAACACATGAATGGTTACTGCGCTTTGATTGTCTTCAGCAGTGGAAAACACTTGGGATTTGCGAGTGGGCACGGTGGTATTGCGTTCAATGAGGTTGGTCATTACACCACCTAAAGTTTCAATACCCAAAGATAGGGGAGTTACATCGAGCAACAACACATCTTTTACCGAAGAGTCACCGGCGAGTACGCCACCTTGTACTGCAGCACCAATGGCCACAACTTCGTCGGGGTTTACACCTTTGTGAGGGTCTCTACCAAAGAAGTTTTTCACCGCTTCTTGAATGGCGGGAATACGAATGGAACCACCCACCAAGATCACTTGATCTATTTCGGAAGCCTCCATGCCTGCATCGCTTAAGCACTTGCGACAGGGCTCTAAAGTAGCTTCTACCAAATGGCTGGTGAGCTGGTCGAATTTAGCTTTGGTCAAAGTTAAATCCAAGTGTTTAGGACCACTGGCATCGGCAGTGATAAAAGGCAGGTTAATATTGGTTGTTGCCGTGGCAGAAAGGTCAATTTTGGCTTTTTCTGCTGCGTCTTTAAGGCGTTGTAAGGCCATTTTGTCTTGTTTTAGATCAATTCCAGGGTTATCCTTGCGGAATTCCTCATTAATCCAGTCTATTATAACTTCGTCAAAGTTATCACCGCCGAGCATGGTATCACCATTGGTGGCTTTAACTTCGAAAACACCATCGCCAATTTCTAAAATAGAAATATCGAAAGTACCACCGCCTAAGTCATAAACGGCGATTTTTTCATTCTTTTTAGATTCCAAACCGTAGGCCAAAGCCGCGGCGGTGGGTTCGTTTACAATGCGCAAAACTTCTAAACCTGCAATGGTTCCAGCATCTTGAGTAGCTTGGCGTTGGGCATCGTTAAAATATGCAGGTACAGTAATAACTGCTTGATTAACTTCGTGGCCTAAGTGATCTTCGGCAACTTTTTTCATGGCTTGTAAAGTCATGGCAGAAATTTCGGGGGGAGCGTATTCTTTATCGTCGATTTTTACCCGTACCAATTCATCGCTACCACCTACTAATTCGTAAGGCATATTGCGCTCAGCGTCGGTGCACTCATGTTGGCGACGACCCATAAAGCGTTTAATAGAATAAATGGTCTTTTCGGGGTTGGTAATGGCTTGCCTTTTGGCCACATGACCCACTAATCTTTCGCCATCTTTACCAAATGCTACGATAGAAGGCGTGGTGCGAAAACCTTCGGCATTTTCAATTACAACGGGTTTTCCACCTTCCATTACCGATACGCATGAGTTGGTGGTTCCTAAGTCTATTCCTATGATTTTTGACATAATATTACTCCTGATTAAAAAATTAACTTCCAGCGCTAACTATAACTTTAGCGGTCTTAATAATTTTGTGTTTAATGCGATATCCTTTCTGAAACACCGAAAGCACATGATTTTCGGGTACAGAATCTGAGGGTTGCTTCATAAAAGCTTCTTGGCTATTGGGGTCAAATTCTTCTCCCACCGGATTAATGGCTTCTAGTCCAGCATCGGTGAGTACCTTTTGGAATTGCTCGTGGATTAACTGCATGCCTTTTTCAAAAGCTTCGTGATTAGAAGTCTTATTTTCCTCAGAAAAAGCTCTTTCAAAGTTGTCCAATACTTCAGAAAGCTTTTCTAAAAGCTTAGCATTGGCGGTTTCTATAATATCTAGCTGCTCCCGCGCAGTGCGACGGCGATAATTCTCAAATTCAGCGTGTAAACGCAGTTGCCTATCTTCTAAACTTTTAATTGTCTCTTCGGCGGCTTCCAAAGATTTTTGCAAATCCGATTTTGAACTTTCTGCAGAATCATCGGCGCTTTGCTCTTCTTTTTCTACCGAGCCCTGGGAATCCGTTTCCGCAGCACTATCTTTGGCTTCTTCCACGGTTTCTTCATTATTAATTTTATTTTCTTTTTTATTCATAGCTGAAGTCACTATTCCTTATTCTAATTTGTAATAATACAAGCGAAAATTGTGCCATTAAACTTTGCTCTATTTTGAAACAAAAAAATAAAGCCGACCTGAATAGATCGGCTTCAAATAGCTTTTCGTTATTACATCATTCCGCCCATGCCGCCCATTCCACCCATGCCGCCCATGGCGCCCATGTCAGGAACTCCAGCCTTGTCCTCTTTGATGTCTGTGATTACACAGTCAGTGGTGAGGATCATAGAAGCGATGGAGGCTGCATTGATCAATGCGGTTTTGGTTACTTTAGCGGGGTCAATTACACCAGCTTTTAACAAGTCTTCGTAAGTGTCGTCTTTAGCGTTATAGCCAAAAGCACCTTCGGATTCTAGGACTTTGTTTACCTCTACGGAACCTTCCAAACCAGCGTTTTCTACGATTTGACGCATGGGTTCTTCGATGGCTCTTTTAATGATATTTGCACCGGTATATTGATCGTCGTTTTCTAGTTTTAGCTCGTCTAAAACTGCAATGGAGCGAATTAAAGCAACTCCACCACCAGCAACTACGCCTTCTTCTACAGCGGCGCGAGTGGCGTGAAGAGCATCATCAACACGATCTTTCTTTTCTTTCATTTCCACTTCGGTGGGGGCACCAACGCTAATTACAGCTACGCCACCAGAAAGTTTGGCCAAGCGCTCTTGTAATTTTTCTTTGTCATAATCGGAGGTAGAATCTTCGATTTGGCGTTTGATTTGACCCGCACGAGCTTCAATATTTTCGGAAGAACCAGCACCTTCAACAATAACAGTGTTGTCTTTGTCGATGGTAACTTGTTTGGCGGTTCCCAAAACATCGATGGGAGCGTCTTCTAAGCGAGCACCAGTTTCTTCAGAAACTAACATACCACCAGTGAGTACAGCGATGTCTTCGAGCATGGCTTTACGACGATCGCCAAAACCAGGAGCTTTTACTGCGCAAACTTTAAGAGTTCCGCGGATTTTGTTAACCACTAAGGTTGCCAAAGCTTCGCCATCTACATCTTCGGCGATAATAAGCAAGGAGCGACCAGCTTTTGCGGTGTGTTCCAAAATAGGCAACAGATCCTTCATGGTGCTGATTTTTTTGTCGTAAAGCAAAATCAAAGGATCTTCCAAGGAAACCTCCATGGATTCTGTGTTAGTTACAAAATAAGGTGACAAGTAACCGCGATCGAATTGCATTCCTTCTACTACATCGAGTTCAGTTTCAGCAGTTTTGGATTCTTCAATGGTGATTACGCCATCATTGCCAACTTTTTCCATGGCATCGGCCAAAAGATCACCAATTTCGGTGTCATTATTGGCAGAAATTGAAGCGATTTGAGCAATATGCTCTTTTCCGTTCACTTCCACAGCAATTTTAGAGATGTTTTCCACCACTTTATCTACAGCGGCATCAATTCCTCTTTTAATATCCATGGGGTTTGCGCCAGCAGCGACATTTTTTAGCCCTTCGCGGGAAATTGCTTGGGCAAGAACCGTGGCAGTGGTAGTGCCATCACCAGTGGAGTCTGCGGTTTTAGAAGCCACTTCCCGGGCCATTTGGGCACCCATATTTTCGAATGGATCTTCTAATTCAATGTCTTTAGCCACAGTAACACCATCTTTGGTAACATTGGGAGCTCCAAAGCTTTTGTCTAGCATTACATTGCGACCTTTGGGACCTAAGGTTACTTTCACAGCGTTGGCCAATTTGTCCACGCCTTTCATCATAACTTCGCGAGCATCTGTATCAAATTTTAATTGTTTAGCCATATATAGTATCTCCTAAAATTAAAGAATAGCGAGTATATCGCTTTCTCTTACGATTAAATATTCTTTGCCATCTACAGTAACTTCGGTGCCACTGTATTTACCGTATAGAACTTTGTCACCTACTTTTACTTCAAGGGCAATAGCTTCGCCTTTGTCGTTTTTAGCGCCTGGACCCGCGGCCACAACTTTACCTTCTTGGGGCTTTTCTTTGGCGTTGTCAGGAATGTAAATACCACTGCTGGTTTGTACTTCAGCTTCGGCAGGTTCAATAAGTATTCTATCTGCTAAGGGTTTAATTGGCATATAATAATCCTCTTTGGTTAGAGTTGAAATATTCGATGTTGGAATAGTAGCTAAAACCGTGCCAAAACTAAAAAACCGCATATCTTAGCGATTTTTATGGTGAAACTAAAGGCTTGTTTCAGATTGTGTTTCTTTTTGAAACGTTTTGTGTTCTGAAGCGGTGTGTCATAATGAAACAGTTTGCAATATAGAACTAAAATAGTATCTTATCTGTAAGTTGAATATACAACGGATACCCTTGTTTTGAATTTGTTATTGATTAATGTCCACGGCTTAATCAGAGAAAAAGATTGGGAAATAGGCAGAGATGCCGATAACGGTGGGCAAATTGTTTATGTAATGGAGCTGGCGAAAAAACTTTCTCAGCAATCTAGTGTAAAAAAAGTAGTTCTTTTGACCCGGCGCATTGACGATCCGGACTATGATGATATTTATAAAAAAGAATTAGAGGTGATTTCTCCTAAGCTGGAAATCAGGCGAGTGGCGGCCGGACCGCGTAAATACTTGCTTAAAGAGCAGTTGTGGCCGCATTTAGATGATTTTGTTACCAATACTCTGAAATTGGTGAAAAAAGAGAAGCTTAAATTCGATTTTGTCTATGGGCATTACGCCGATGCGGGCTATTTATCTACCCAGCTTTCTATATATTTGAACACGCCTTTTGCCTTTGCGGGGCATAGTTTGGGCAGAGCCAAAAAAGATAACCTTATAGCCGGGGGAATGCCCGCCGACGAGGTGGAAAAACGCTATCATATCACCAGGCGCATCGAAGCCGAAGAAACCGCCATTGCCAACGCAGAATTTGTGGTAACTTCTACGAATTTTGAGATAGGATTTTGGGAAAACTACCGCAATCACGCTTTGGTGGAGTTTAGCATTATCCCCCCGGGTTCCAATTTAGAACGCTTTTACCCATATTTAGACATTAGCTTGGATTTGCCCCATGTGAAAATCGAAGAAAAAATGGCTCAACAGCGCATAAAAGAAAAAGTGGAGCAGTTTTTGGCCAATCCCGAAAAACCCATGATTTTGGTGGTTTGTCGCCCCACTCAAACCAAAAACTTAGAAGGAGTTCTAAAATTGTACGGTACATCTAAAGAACTCCAAGCTTTGGCGAATTTGGTGATATTTCCGGGAGTGCGCGAAGATATTGAAACCATGGCTCCCGCTGAAAAAGAGGTGCTTACTAAGATATTACTCCTTATGGATAAATACAACCTGTATGGCAAACTCGCTATACCCAAAAAGCATGAAGCCGAAATAGATATTCCCGCTGCTTATAGATACTGTGCGCAAATGAAGGGCGTTTTTGTCAATGCGGCGCTGATGGAAAACTTTGGGCTCACCGCTTTAGAAGCTTCGGCCAGCGGATGTCCAGTGGTGGTAACTAATGCGGGGGGACCGGCGGAAATTGTGGAAAATTGTCGCAATGGTTTTGCCTGTGATCCCTTGGAACCCCAAAGCTTTGTGCGGGCCTTGCGCAAGCTTTTTGTCAATGATGAACTTTGGCAGTTGTGTTCAGAAAATAGCATGAAAAATGTGCGGGAAAAATACACTTGGAGTCAACACACCAAGGTGCTTTTGGAGCGCATTCAAGAAAATCTGCAGCTTTCCACCGGTTTTGGGCGTAAAAATATGCAGCGCCGTCGGGGAATTTTTGAGCGTTTGGCTGCGGCAGAAAGGATGTTTGTCACCGATATAGATGGCACCCTAATTGACCCTGATTCAGAATTTAAAGGTTTGGCGGAACTTAAAAAACGCTTGGAAAACCGCAAAGATGACTGGGTTTTTGCCGTGGCCACCGGGCGCAACTTGGAGTTGATACGCGAAGTGCTAAAAGAACATGATATTCCTGAACCCGATGTGATAATATCTTCGGTGGGGAGTCAAATTTACTACGGTTTAGATAACTCCATTGTGGATTCAGGTTGGAGCGAATACATAAATTATCGCTTTAATAGAGAAGAAATATTAAGATCATTGGAACAAATACCATATCTGAAACTACAAGCAAAAAGCAACCAAAATCCCCATAAAATATCATTTAACTGTACCGACGCAAAAGCTTTTGATATTGAAGAAATTGAAAATGCTTTGGGCCGAAGACGCAATAATGTGAATATAATATGGTCTTGCGGGAGTTTTTTGGATATTTTGCCCCGACGCGCTTCCAAGGGCAGGGCCATGCGTTATTTGGCTTTTAAATGGAACTTGTTTTTGAATAAATCTGTGGCGGCGGGGGATACCGGCAACGATTTAGACTTGTTTTCGGGTAGTAATAAGGGAATAATAGTGAGCAATCACAGCCCAGAGTTGAAAGTGGTGCGTAGGCGCAGAAAAGTGTTTTTTGCCACAGAACCAGGGGCCGCAGGTGTTTTAGAAGGTTTTGAACATTTTAATTTTAAATAGGTGAATTATGTTGTATTCGGGGCGTGGATTTAGAGAGTCGGAAATCGGCGATATAGATGTTATTATCAAAGATGGTGTTTATCATTTATTTCATTTGATTTTACCCAATCATGACTATATTGCCCATGCTACTTCGCAAGATGGTATCAACTGGGAGCGCACTCGCAATGCGCTTTTTGTGGGGGATCCCGGCTCTTGGGATGATGATATGTTGTGGACCATGCACTTGGTTTCCCAGGGCGATGAATATGCCATGTATTACACGGGGCTTTCTCAATCAGAAAAAGGATTTTATCAGCGCATTGGTTTGGCGACTTCTCCGGATTTATACCAGTGGGAAAAGCAAAATCATGGTAAATTTCCCCTAGAAGCAGCGGGGCCACACTATGAATCGCCGGAACACAATGTGCGGCAATGGGTGAGTTTTAGAGATCCCTATTATGTGCAGCACGAGGGAGCGGAATATCTGCTTTTTTGCGCTCGCATTGCCACGGGAAGCATATCGCGGCGGGGCTGTGTGGGAGTGGCGCAAATTCACGAGGATAGTTGTGAACTTTTGCCACCATTGTTTATCCCTTATGTATATGACGATGTGGAATGTCCATGCCTTTTTAATAAAGATGGGCAGTTTTATCTGTTGGGATCCATTAGAGAAGATGTTAAAGTGCATTATTGGCACAGCGATAATTTTGTGGGTCCTTACCAGTCTTTTAGCAACAATGTGTTGATGCCTGAGGGGAATTATGCCGCCCGAGTGTGCGAAGATGGCGAACATTTGTTGCTCTATGCTTTTTATGTGAGCCATGCGGAAAATCCCGAATTGGCGAAACGCACTTTGCCTCCTCCCAAAGAGCTGGTGGTGGGAGAGGACGGTTGTTTGGTGCTTAAAAGCTTTTGGCGCTGGCGTACCATGATTTGCGATACTTTAAGTGCTGAGAAATTTCCTGGATTTGTGCCTTTGCTCAACAATCCCACCGCTGAATTTGTGCGAGAAAAAGATGAATTTCGTTTGCGCAGCGTGTCGGGTTACGAGGTGCAAGCCATGCCGCAAATTAGCGAAAATTGGATTTGGGAAGGAGAAATAAAAAAGGCTGGAGTGGGTAAATGCGGTTTAGTTTTCAACTGCGATCACAAAGGCAATGGATATTATATTTCCCTGGATTTGTTACAAGGATTTGTGCAAGTGCGCTCTTGGGGATCTAATCCCGACGATATTTATAAGGATTATCACTACGAAAACATACAAACCAACAATTTTAAAACCAATAAAGAGCAACGCCACCGTTTTTCGCTGATTCGTTACGACGATTACATCGAGCTTTCCATAGATGGCGAAGTTAAACTCGCCTTAGTGGATGATAAATATGATGGTTTATATATGGGGTTTTACGCCGAAACCGCCGAAGTGATTTTGGGGGAGGGGAGGATATTTGCACTAGGGTAATTTTTTTCGGGCTACGCAGGCGCTATACATCGTCAGACTGCGGTAAAATAACGCTCAAAATACTACAGTATTCCTCGCATTATTTTCCTTGTCTTCCTGGTCTAGCATCCTGCTCGCTCCGAAAATCTTGTCGAAGCTTACAACTTACTACTTACAACTTTGCGAAAATCTTGGTGCAGCTAACTACTCCCCGTAAAGCTGGTTGAAACGCCCAGCTTAATCCCATCTCGATACTATTTTAATCACATTTTGAAAATTAACTTAGCGGATTAAAATCACTCGATGACCGTTACTTCTACACAAATCTTGTTAAATTTGTGCTATGATTACACTATATGGCTCTTCCGCATTAAATTCCTGGCAAAAAGAACGCTTAATCTCTCAATTACAACAAGCAGGTGTGCAAGTTTCGCAATTGCGTGCCCATTGGGTACATTGGGTCAAGATTAAGGGGGAATTAAGCACCGCAGAAAAAGATAATTTACAAGTTTTACTCACTTATGGCGGAGAACCAGCCCCCGAAGATTTTCAAGCACAATTTTGGGTGGCGCCTCGTATGGGAACCATCACCCCTTGGAGTTCTCGGGCTACTACTATTGCGGGAATCTGCGGTTTAAACGCCGTGGAACGCATTGAGCGTGGAGTGGCTTATCAAATTGATTTTGCAGGTGATTTATCGGCGGTGCAAGCTGTTATACACGATCGTATGTCGCAAACTGTGTTGCAAAAAGTGGAAGCTGCCGAGGAGCTATTTGTGCGTGGCGAAGCCAAAGTTTTTAGTTCTGTACCTGTTATAGCCGAAGGTAAAGCTGCTTTAGAAAAAGCCAACGAAGAGCTGACTTTGGCGCTGGCCGAAGATGAAATTGATTATTTAGTGGAAAATTTTCAGCGTTTAGAGCGGGATCCCACCGATGTGGAATTGATGATGTTCGCCCAGGCCAACTCCGAACACTGCCGTCACAAGATTTTTAACGCTTCTTGGGAAATTGATGGCCAAGATCAAGATAAATCGCTGTTTCAGATGATCAAAAACACCCATGCGCTCCATTCTGTGGGAGTGCTTTCGGCCTATAAAGACAATTCCGCGGTGATTAGCGGTCCAGTGGGGCATAGATTTTTTGTGGATCCCAAAAATCGCCAATACGCTTGGAGTGTAGAAGCTATTAATATCCTTATGAAAGTGGAAACTCACAATCACCCCACCGCCATTGCACCATTTCCGGGTGCTTCTACGGGTTCGGGGGGAGAAATTCGCGACGAAGGAGCCACGGGAATAGGCGGTAAACCCAAGGTGGGTTTAAGCGGTTATACGGTTTCAAATTTGCGCTTGCCGGGAGCGGAACAACCCTGGGAAATTGATTACGGTAGGCCCCAGCGTATGGTTTCGGCTTTAAATATAATGACTGAAGGTCCTTTGGGGGGAGCGAGTTTTAACAATGAATTTGGTCGTCCCAATATTTTGGGATATTTCCGCAGTTTTGAGCAAGAAGTACAAGGGCAAATGTACGGTTATCACAAACCCATTATGTTGGCCGGAGGTTTGGGAAATATTCGCTCGGAACATGTGCAGAAAGGACAGATGAAAGAAGGCGATCACTTGGTGGTTTTAGGTGGTCCTTCTATGTTGATTGGTTTGGGTGGTGGAGCGGCGAGTTCCGTGGCCAGCACCGACGACGAACAGTTGGATTTTGCCAGTGTCCAGCGGGGCAATGCCGAAGTGGAAAGGCGTTGTCAAGAGGTAATAGATTCCTGTTGGGCCATGGGCGAAGACAATCCCATCGCTTTTATTCACGATGTGGGTGCTGGTGGGCTTTCTAATGCCATGCCTGAATTGGTGGATGATGGCGGTCATGGGGGAATCATCAATTTGCGGGCAATTCCCAACGATGATCCCAGCATGAGTCCCATGGAAATTTGGTGTAATGAGTCCCAAGAACGCTATGTTTTGGCGGTTCCGGCGGAACGCATCGATGAATTTGAAGCAATTTGCCAAAGAGAGCGGGCGATTTATGCTTTGGTGGGGAAGGTTACTACGGAAAGACGCTTGATTTTAGAAGATCCTTTGTTTAACAATCGTCCTATAGATTTGCCCTTAAATGTGCTTTTAGGAAAAGCTCCCCGCATGGAAAGAAACGAAGAATCTGTGCCTAAAAGCCTAGATGCTCTGGATTTACAAGGGGTAGAAGTTGCGGCGGCGGTGGAACGCGTGTTGCGTAATCCCACCGTGGGCGATAAATCGTTTTTAATCAATATTGGCGATCGCACGGCCACGGGTTTGGTGGTGCGCGATCAGATGGTGGGACCTTGGCAAGTACCCGTGGCTGACTGCGCGGTTTCTGCATCCACTTATGTGGGGCATACCGGCGAAGCTATGGCCATGGGGGAGCGCAGTCCGGTGGCGATTATCGACGCCGCCGCATCGGCGCGCTTGGCGGTGGCCGAGGCTCTGTTAAACTTGAGTGCAGCGCAAATTGGCGATTTAGAAAGAGTGAGCCTTTCGGCCAACTGGATGGCTTCTCCCAACGAAGTGGGGGAGGGCGCAGAACTTTATGCCGCCGTGCGCGCCGTGGGCGAAGAGCTTTGTCCGCAGCTGGGCGTGGTGGTTCCCGTGGGTAAAGATTCTCTGAGCATGACCACCAAATGGGAGCAAAATGGCGAAGAAGTTAAGCAAATATCCCCAGTATCTTTGGTGATTTCTGCTTTTGCGCCCGTAAATGATATTCGCTTAAGTTTGACTCCGCAATTACAAAACGAAGTTAATACTTCTTTACTTTTGGTGGACTTAGGTGCAGGGAAAAACCGCTTGGGAGGCTCGATTTTAGCTCAAGTTTACAATCAAGTGGGCAATGAAAGCCCCGATGTGGATAGCCCCGAAGATCTTAAAACTTTGCTCTTGATTTTACAAAGATTAGGCGCTGAGCAAAAAATCCTCGCCTATCACGACCGCTCCGATGGTGGTTTATTTGCCACTTTAACCGAGATGGCTTTTGCAGGTAATGTGGGCTTGGACATTAATCTCCCCGCAGGGGACCTCTTAGCTCAGTTATTTAGTGAAGAACTGGGTGCGGTGTTGCAGGTTGCAGAGTCTGATTTAGAAGATGTTTTGGCGGTTTTTGCCCAGGTGGGTTTAGAAAAGTTAGTGCAGCCCATCGCGACATTAAATGACAGTCATAAAGTAGTGGTAAATCAGGAAAATCGTGAAGTTTATAGCGCCGATCTTTCGCAGTTGCGTTTTTGGTGGTCTAGCACTAGCTATGCCATGCATAAATTGCGGGATAATCCCCGTGGTGCGGAGCAAGAATATGCTCTCAAACAAGATGTGCAAAATCCGGGTTTAAGCCCAGTGATGAACTTCGTTCCCCAGGCTCCAACTCTGAGCGAACGCCCTCAAGTGGCTGTGTTGAGAGAACAAGGCTCCCACGGCCATGCCGAACTCGCCGCCGCCTTGGATTTGGCGGGCTTTATTTGCGTAGATGTGCATATCAGCGATTTGCAAAGCGGAAGGGCAAATTTGCAGGAATTTGATACCCTAGTAGTGGGGGGAAGCTCCAGTTTTGGCGATGTTTTGGGCGCCGGTCGCGCTTGGGCGCAAAGCATACTTTGCAATGAAGATTTACGCCAACAATTCGCCGAGTTTTTCGCCCGCCCCGAGACTAGAACTTTAGGTGTGGGCAACGGTGCACAAATGCTTAGCCACTTGCGCAGTATTGTTCCCGGCACCGAGCTTTGGCGCTATTTTTGCGCCAATGAATCCGGAAGTTTCGAAGGTCGCTTGGTAACGGTGAAAATCGCCGATTCCGCAAGCGCAATTTGGGAAAAAATGGATGATTCTATACTATTAGCTGCCATCGGAAGTAGTGCCGCTCGGGCTAGCTTTAGTTCTCCCGAACAGCAAAGTCAATGCCTAGAGCAAAACTTGGTAACCCAGTATTTTGTGGATAATTACGGCGAAAACACCCAAGATTATCCCGCCAATCCCAGTGGTTCTGCCGCTGCCATCGCTGGCTTACGCAATGCCGACGGTCGCGTGCAAATCATGATTCATCATCCCGAACGCCTGGTGCGCAAAGAACAGCACAGCTGGAGTCCGGATGGGTGGGGGAGTGGGTGGGCGCAGTTATTCTACAACCTTTCTTCGAAGTAAGCGAGCGCACTACTTCGTTGCACTGCGATAAAATAACTCTCCAAATACTAGGTGTATTCCTCGTGTTATTTTTCTTGTGCGCCTCGTATTGCATCACGCTAACTTCGAAGAACTATTTTCAGAGTTTTTGAAGTAAGCGAGCGCACTGACACTGAACATCGTGTTCAGTGCCCGCTGGGCTCCCTGCGAGAGTCCCCCTCCGGCATCCGTGCCTGCGTGGTACTTCGTTGCACTGCGGATGAAAACTACTCAAAATATTGTATGTATGTCTCATAGTTTTCACCTGGTGCGCCTCGTATTGCATCACGCTAACTTCGAAGAACTATTTTCAGAGCTTTCGAAGTAAGCGAGCGCACCGCTTCGGCAGGCGCTATGCTTTTGTTTCTACAATCATAGAGGAGAGTAGTAAGTTTGCAGAAATCGTCGTTCTTACTTCTTTTCTGCGAATTTTGATGCAGTTTTATTACAAAAATCTGGTTACAACTTACTACTTTCCGCCAAGCTTTTCGCGCCTCCCAACTTCCTACTGTCCGAAAATCTGGTTACATCACCAACTCAATCCCCCGCCAAGCTCGTTGCACCTGCATCCTGCTCGCTCCGAAGAACTATTCTTGGAGATTTCGAAGTAAGCGAGCGCTACGATCATAGAAGAGAGTAATGAGTGGTTTTAATCTTTATTTTAAAATATTTTCACTTTTTCGTAACAAAACTCCTCCTTTTGTCGTCTATAGTAGTATAGCGCGAACTTTGTTCAATGGAGGCTAATATGAGCAAGAAAAAATATCCGCTTTACAATGACTGTGTATTTCATCGAGTTTTTGGGACAGAAGAGACTAAAAACAACTTGGTTTACTTGATAAATACGGTTTTTCAAGAGATTAAGAGGAAAAA
>JAAZFC010000099.1 GCA_012511955.1 Fibrobacter sp.
CGTGATAAGTTCGCGGCCAAGTGTTGTATGCTCCTAAGCGTGCCAGGGATCTTTCATCTATGTCGGCAATCCAAATTCTTTGCTCTAAAGTAGAGTCTTTTTCAAAACTTATCTCTTTGCTAGAACCAAAATTTTCGATATATACATATTTTATTTTATAAGTTAAATCGTAAAAAACCCTTTCTAATTGTTCTATATATTTAGAAAAAGCACCACCGTAAAATGAAAGTAAATAAAGGGACAGCGCTGTGATTATTCCTGCTGCCGAAGCAATAAAAATTTTGTAAAACTTTTTGATATTTCTTTTTACCATGTAAGGAAATTAGTCATTAGTGTTAAATGCTGCAAGTAAAACTTATATTTGTTTCATGTCAAAAATTTTAAAAACTCCATTATTTGAAAGTCATACCGCCTTAGGAGCTAAAATGGTGCCTTTTGCGGGTTATTCCATGCCTGTATTTTATGACGGCATTCAATTAGAACATTTTGCCGTGCGCGAAAAAGTCGGCGTATTCGACGCTTCGCACATGGGAGTAATTAGCGTAGAAGGCATACAAGCCCTAGACTTTCTACAATATATGTGTAGCAACGACTTGGCAAAACTATCTATAGGACAATGCCAATATACCGCCCTTTGTAATCCCGATGGTACTTGCATAGAGGATGTTTTTGTGTCCCGCGTGGCCGATCTTGAATACCAAATTGTGGCCAATGCTTCCAATAAACAAAAAGATATGGCTTGGTTGCAAAAAAACCAAAAAGACTATGCTGTGGAAATCTCCATGTTAGCCGTGGGTGTTTTAGCGTTGCAAGGGCCAGAAACTGTGAGTTTATTGCAAAAATTAGGTTTAGAACCCATGCTCGAACTCAAACGCAATCAATGTAAATACATAGATTGGCAAGGGGAAAGTTTTTTGGTGAGCCGCACGGGTTATACTGGCGAAGATGGTTTTGAGTTTTTCCCTTCTGAAGCTAATTTAGTGAAAGTATGGGAGTTATTGCTAGAAGCTGGAGCCAAGCCTTGCGGTTTGGGATGTCGCGATACTTTGCGCCTAGAGGCGGGACTTTCGCTTTATGGTCATGAAATTAGCGATGAAATTAATCTAGTAGAAGCAGGCCTTAGTTGGATTGTGGGTTGGGATAAAGAAGATTTTATCGGTAAAAAAGCCCTAGAAACTGTGCGTACTCAAGGTGCTCAGCGGAAATTAGTGGGTATGGTCGCTCAAGAAAGAGCCTTGCCCCGTGCCGAACAAAGGGTGTTAAATGCAGACGGGGTAGATGTGGGCTATATTACTTCGGGAGGACTTTCCCCTGTGCTTAAAAAAGGCATTGCTTTGGCAATGATAGATATGAAAAATGCAGATATGGGTACTGAATTAAGCGTGCAAGTGCGCAACAAAGCATTTAAGTTTATGGTAGCCAGTCGCAGATTTTATGTAGCGGGAAAATAATATGAACAAAAGAAAGCGTAGTGCCAAAAAGTCTAAGACAAGAGTTGCTAAAAAGGCTACTCCTGCCAGAGATTACCAATGGTGGGGTGCGCTTTTCAAAGATGTTTTTGCTTGGGGAACCATTATTTTCAGTTTAATTGCTTTGGTGGCTTCTGTTTCGCGTAGTTATGGTTCCCCTGAGCAGAATGTTCTCGGGCCTTATTTGGGGCATGCCTTAGCAGTAAATTTGTCGCTGTTGTTGGGGAAAATGCCTTTATTACTATACATCGCCGCCCTGTTTTTTACAGGGGTTTGGCTGATTATCCCTCAAATACCTCGACGCTTTTTTAAGTTAGCTTGTGCTTTTTGGGTGTTAGCTTTGTCCCTGCAAATACTTTTGTCCTTAAGCTTAGCCCCAGTCAGTGCTTTTTCTAAGTTGCATTTCGAAAATTACGGGGGGATCATAGGGATTTTCTTTTTAGAACACTTAGTAAAGCCTCTTTTTCATCAAGCCATGTTAGCGCCATATATAATACTCATAATTTTAATGGTTTTTGCGGTATTTTGGGGCTTTGGCTTTAGTTTTGTGGGTCTCGCTAAGGCAATATGGAGTCGTTTAAAGCAGTTTAAAAATTTTATTCTTGGTTTGGTGCAAAATATGGCTGCCCCCAAAGCTGATTTGCCACCATTGCGCGAAACTTCTGATTTTCCAGTATTGCGCCGGGGTAAAGTTGAACCCATAAATGCCGAAGCGCTTATGCCTTCTTCTGGCACCATGACTCAATTTTCTACTCAATCCCAAGATTTTGTTACCACTCAGGTGCCTTTGACCCATGAACCCACAGTTAATTTGCGTTTGGCTGCCATGGCCGAAATAGAGGAACAGCTTAAACATGCTGCTAGTATGGACCCTCGTAAGGTTAGGGCTTTGCGCAAAGAGTTAGAAGATTTACGCCGCGCCGATGCAGAAAACCAATGGGAAGTTAATCGTTCGGATAACATAGAGATTAAGGGCATAGTCAAATCTGATCAAGATTCCACTAAAACTCAGGTGGCAGACATTTCTGCAGACCCCACTTTGCCTAATCCCACCATAAAAAGAGCAGACACAGAATATCCAGATTTAGATGGCGAAACTCCCATAGATGATATTACTAAAATCCCTTTGCGGGTGGCCCAAGAGTATAAAATCCCTAAAGTCAATGCGGTTTTAGACTCTGTGCCTGAACAGCCAGTGGATTACTCCGAAGCTGAACTCAAAGAAATGAGCGCCCAGCTGGAACAGCAGTTAAGCAATTTTAAAATTAAGGGCAAAGTTACTGGGGTGGTGGCAGGTCCGGTGATTACTCGTTTCGAAATAGAACCCAGCCCTGGGGTAAAAGTGGCGCGCTTTACCAGCATCGCTGATGATTTAGCCTTGGCTCTAAAAGCTAATTCCATCAGAGTTTTAGCTCCTATTCCTGGAATGCCAGTGGTGGGTATAGAAATTCCCAATCGCCAAGCGCAAATAGTCTATTGTCGTGAAATCATTGAATCCTCGCGTTTTATGCCAGATCCATACACCCTGCAAATAGCTTTGGGTAAAGATATAGTGGGCAATGCTTTTGTCATGGATTTGGCTCGTGCGCCTCATTTGCTTATAGCGGGGCAAACAGGTTCGGGAAAGTCCGTTTGCATCAATGCGCTTATGGCTTCGTTGCTGTTTTCTAAAACCCCCGACGAACTGCGGATGATTTTGGTGGATCCCAAGGTGGTGGAACTAAAATCTTATGAAAACATTCCTCATTTATTGCATCCCGTAATCACCGACCCCGAAACTGCTGTGCAGGCTTTGGAATGGGCTTGTTGGGAAATGGATAGGCGCTATGATTTGTTAGCCAAAGCTCGGGTGCGCAATATAAGTGGTTTTAATCAAAAGATAGAAAACGATGAAATAGGTGATGAACTTAGTGGTGAAGATGCCGAACGCATGCCTTTTATTGTGATTATAGTAGATGAATTTGCCGATGTTATTATGCAAGCCAAAAAAGAATTTGAAGATCCTGTTATTAGGTTGGCGCAAAAAGCTCGGGCTTGTGGTATCCATTTAGTCTTAGCTACTCAAAGACCTTCTACAAATGTTATTACTGGGGTAATTAAAGCCAACTTGCCCAGTCGAATTTCATTTAAAGTGGCTTCGCATATAGATGCTCGTACGGTTTTAGATCATGCCGGTGCCGAAAAACTGTTGGGCAGGGGAGATATGCTTTTCCGCTCCATTGACGACCCCGAAGCTGTGCGGGTGCATGGCGCCTTCTTGTCTGACGATGATGCGGAAAATGTGGCTTTGAGTTGTTCTGAACAAAATGTATTCTATCCTCAACTAGATTCGTTTAGTGTAGAAACAGAAGAAGATGGTGATTTTGGTGGAAATGAAGATAAAGACCCATTGTTTTTAGATGCTTTAGAGGCTATTATTAACAATGGTGGGGCTTCAACTTCTATGTTACAACGAAGGTTGAGAGTGGGCTATGCTCGGGCTGGTCGCATTATTGATGAACTGTATAGTGAAGGCTTTATTGGACCTGCGCGGGGCTCTAAACAGCGCGAAGTGCGTGTGGGTTACGATGAGCTAGAAAATTTGCGCAGAACCCATGGATATTAATAATATTGTGAATTTGACAAAAGAATACTATATTATGCGTATATGTGAATTAGTGCATAAGGAGTGCAGATGAACAATTTCTCTCAAAAAATAGCTTTAGAGTTAGTTCCTAATAGTTTTGAAACTTTGTTGGACGAAGCGCAAATATCCCAAAAAGTTACCCAAAAGGTGCAATGCATAAATATTCCAGAAATGATGTCCAAAGAAATCAAGGCTCATCATGCTGCAGATTTATTTTTAAAAAATGGTTTTGATGCAATTCCACATTTCCGCACTCGTGAACGCACCATTGACGAACTTGCCGAGCTTATAAGCCCTTTGATTGCTTTAGGTTTGAATAAAGTGTTGCTTATTACCGGTGATCCCCCTAAAGATAATCCCAATGAAGCTGCGAAACTAACCCCTGTACAAGCAATTCCTCAGCTTAAAGAGCGCTTTCCCCAATTAAAAATATATGTGGGTTTGGATCCCTATAGGCAGTCGTTTATCACTGAATTCAAATATTGCCAAGAAAAACTAGCTGCTGGAGCCGATGGTTTTTTCTCCCAACCTTTCTTTTCGCCACATTTGCTTTCCTTATGGTTAGAGCAGTTGCATAATACGGAATTTTGGGTGGGCTTAAGCCCAGTAACTACGCCCTCGTTTAAAAAATATTGGGAAAACACTAATCATGTGGTTTTTCCACCGGAATTCTCCATAGATCTCAAAGAAAATTGTTTAGAACAGCAAAAACTAATGAAATTAGCTGCTGAAGCTGGACAGCATATATATTTGATGCCTATTACTGTTACCGTGGAAGAATATTTAAAACAACTTTTATAATTACTTTAAAGAACTCAATAAGTTATCAATTTCATTTTGATCGAGTATTTGCCCTGCTTCGCTTTTAGCTTCAGTTCCACTAGGGTTTGCTTCGGTCAAAATACTGTCTATATTGTGGGTACTAGGGATGCTAAGTCCTGCATCCTTGGCGCGATACTCGTTGTAAATAGCCATAAAACTTGAAATTGGCAAACTGTAATTCCAACGCGGATCAGACACTGCTTTACTCCAAGCAGTGTGGCAGTCAAAAAGCCATGGATAAAAGTCAGGTTTCATGTTTTTTTCTCATAATAAATATATATAAAGAATTAATATTGTTTTGCAAGTTTTTTTGTGTTAAAATAATAGGAAAAAGGTAAAACCTATGATAGACAATGATGAATCCCTATTGCAAGAATATTTATCTGAATCCTTAGAGCATCTCGAAGGAATAGAAGACTCTATTTTAAAAATAGAAGAAGACGGTTCAAACACAGATGATGAGCTAGTAAATAAAGTTTTTAGAGCTGTTCATACCATTAAAGGCGGGGCAGGTTTTTTAAATTTGCAAAACATATCAGTGGTATGTCACGCCCAAGAAAGCATCTTGAATTTAGTTCGCAACGGAGTAATAGTACCGGATAGCGAAATTACAAACGCGTTGTTGGTTAGTATAGATACGGTGCAATTGATGTTAGAAGATATAAGCACAGAAGCTAGCACCGATGTAAGTAGTGAATTAGAAACTTTAAATAATATTTTAAAAAAATACTCCTCAGAAACATCAGCCATGGATGGTAATATGACAGATATTAGCACAGGTTCCTTAGTCGCCCTAATTTCCAGCGATGTTTTGGAAGATTTTACTAAACGGGGGTCTTGGGTATATCAATTTACTTTTAATGTTAAAAAGCCTAAACAATACGGATATGACAATTTTGAAAGCTTGATTTCTGTATTGGATAAAACAGGAACTATACTTGCTTCTAATAGTCCAGAATTTCAAGATGCTCCTGATGGCATTTGGGAGCTGGCTTACGCTACTATATTAGAGCCTGCATTGCTTTACCAAATGCTAAAATTGTCTGCTGAAGAAGTTATAATTATTGTCAATCAAGATAAATTGTCAGAGTCTCAATCCGCAGAGCCAGCGGCTCAACCTGTGGCTACAAAAGTGGAAAAACAAGTTGTTAGCAAAAGTGATACCCAAGCTTCTCCCATAGGGGATGCTAGTGTGTCTGTGATAACAAATTCTCCTGAGGCTTCTGAGAAAATTCGAGTAAATTTATCTGTATTAGATAAATTAATGACTTTAGCGGGGGAACTAGTGTTGGCGCGCAACCAATTGGTGCAAAGTGTAGCCAGCAAAAATCTAGAAACCATTGAAAGTAATTCTCGACAATTGAATTTTATCACTTCAGAATTACAAATGGCTATTATGGCTACGCGCATGCAGCCTATTGGAAATGTTTTTAGCCGTTTTCGCCGTATTGTGCGCGATATGTCGCAGAGATTAGGCAAAAAAGTTAACCTGGAAATTACCGGTGAAGATGTTGAACTCGACCGCAGTATCATAGATGCCATTGGGGATCCTTTGACTCATATAGTGCGCAACTCCATGGATCATGGTGTAGAAGTTCCCCATATACGCGAAGCTGCTGGTAAAAATGGTACTGCGCAAATCAGTTTGAAAGCGCGTCATGAAGCGGGCATGGTGGTTATAGAAATTGTAGATGATGGGGCGGGCATAGATCCAGCTAAAATCACTGAAAAAGCCATAGAAAAAAAGCTTATAGCTGCCAGTGATGTAGAAAGATTAAGTGAAAAAGAGGTGCTAAATCTCATTTTTGCTCCTGGATTTTCCACCGCAGCTGAAGTTACCGACATTTCCGGACGAGGCGTGGGGATGGATGTGGTGCGCACATCTTTTGCTCGTTTAGGCGGCAGCGTAGATATTTCTTCTACTCTGGGGCAGGGCACTACTTTGCAAGTTCGCTTACCTCTAACTTTGGCTATAATCCCCGCTTTAATGGTACAAGTGGGAGCCCAAGTTTTTGCCATTCCCCAAGTAAATTTACAAGAGTTGGTGCGCATAGCTCCCGACCAAATAAAGCGCCGCATCAATAAGGTAGGGGACTCTGTGTTTTTACGCCTGCGCGAAGAACTTATCCCACTATTATCCCTAAACGAAATTCTAGAGATAAAAAGCACTTTTGTACATCCTGAAACTGGTGCTGTACAGGAAAGCCAAAGGGAACAGTTTTGGGATCGCCGTCAACTAGACGATGTGGATTTGAATGACGATAATAGAAAGCAAGAGCAAGATCGTCGTAATCGTTTAAGCGGTTCCATTAAAATTGCTGTGGTTACCACGGGAAGTGCTTCTTTTGGCGTGGTGGTAGATGGTTTCCAAGATACCGAAGAAGTCGTGTTGAAACCCTTGGGGTCTCATTTACAAAAATGTCGTTTTTATTCTGGTGCTACTATTTTAGGTGATGGCAATCCCGCTTTGATTTTTGATGTGGGAGGAATGGCAGAAAAGTGGTTAGATTTACAAGCTGTGGATGAAGTGCGAGAAAGTATAATCCAAAATGACATTCAGGCCGATAATGAAAAGCAGTCGTTAATTTTAATGAAAGGAGGTGGTAATCAATATTACGGTGCTCCTTTGGGATTAATTACTCGCATCGAAGAAGTGGCAGCTTCAGAAATAGAAAAAGTTGCCGACAAGTTGCATATCCATTACCGCAATGAAATTTTACAGCTATTTACTTTGGATAATGTGGCTGGAGTAGAGCCTCTAGCTGAGCAAAGCACTTACAATATTGTGGTATTTGAAGTGCAAAATAAAAGTGTTGGTTTGATAGTTTCCGAAATCATTGATGCGGTAGAAACAGATGCTTATATTGACCAAGAAGCTTATAGCCAACCCGGGATAATGGGTTCCTCTATCATAGAAGGGCGCACTACTTTTATCTTGGATTTATATGGAATTGCCATTAAAAAAATGCCGGAACTAGCTGTGCAAAGCAAGGCTTTGGGGCAAGACGAAGGCTCTGAAGAAAAATTAGTTTTAGTGGTAGATGATTCTATATTTTTCCGTACACAAATACAGAAATTTGTGGAAGAAGCGGGTTATAAAGCTGTGGTGGCCGACGATGGTGCAACGGCTTGGCCGCTTATGGAAGAGCATAATTTTACTTTAGTGCTTACAGATATAGAAATGCCCATCATGGATGGTTTAGAGTTTACTAGGCTTATCAAGGGGCACGAGAAGTTCAAAAACATACCTGTGGTAGCCATTACTTCACTAATGGGTAGTGAGGCAGAGGAAAGAGGTTATCAGGCAGGGGTCGATCAATATCTAGTTAAGCTTGATAGAGAGCAAATTGTAAACACTTTAAACCATTACCACAGTGTGGGGGTGAAATGAAAGTCATAGATACTTTAGACAATATAAACTCAGGTTTAAAAAATATTTTGCTTTTTAAATCGGCAAAAGTTTTATGTGGCATAGATGTTTTAGATATCCAAGAAGTTCGCAAAGACTTTGAAATTACACCTGTACCCTTAGCCCCTAGCTATGTTACGGGGATAATGAATTTGCGTGGAGAAATCGCCACAGTGTTTGATTTGTCTTCGCGTTTAGATCTCCCCAGTAAAGGCATAACTGAGGATTCTCAAGTGATAGTATTAAAAGTGCGAGGTGGAGAATTTCAAGGTTTGTTAGTAGATGAAATAGACGATGTGCTATCAGTAAATTCAGCGGATATTTCTCAGCCAGGGCATTTATCCAATATAGACGAAAAATTTGTTGCAGGAATTTGTAAACAAGAAGAAGATTTGGTAGCTTTGCTAAATCTTGAGACTATATTATCTTAATGCGATGTAATATATGGCCTTAAAGTCTATTTCTGATACAGAATACGCAGAATTTGTACAATTAGTGTACGATCTAACAGGAATTATTCTTGATAATTCCAAAAAGTATCTTATTGAAACGCGTATTGGTCCTATAATCCAAGAGCAAGGTTTAGGGTCTTATGGCGAATTATTACAAAAAATTCGTTTGCCCACTAATGCTTTTTTCAAAGAGTTGGTCATAGATGCTATTACCACCAATGAGACATTTTTCTTTAGAGAACCTTGTGCCATCGACTTGTTGCGTCGGCGTTTAATGCCGCCAATTTTAGACTCTATTACTGAAGGTAAAAGGCGTGATTCTATGCGTATATGGAGTGCGGCTTGTTCTTCGGGACAAGAAATGTACTCCATAGCTATTAGTGCCATGGAATTCATTGGTGATTTGGCTACCCAATATATTTCTTTAGATGGCACCGATATAAGTGAGCAAATTTTAGCTAAAGCTAGCATGGGGGTTTACAGTCAGTTTGAAGTTAATAGGGGGCTTAATGCTACTCATCTGAGTAAATATTTTACTCCTCATTCCCAGGGATATAAAATCAATGATAATATCCGTGCCATGTGTCGTTTTAATAAGGCAAACTTGTTGCGTTTAGCACCTTCGCCTGTGCGTTACGATGTGATTTTTTGCCGTAATGTGAGTATATATTTTGGAGCTAAAGAACGAGAAGTTCTTTTTAGATCCTTGGGAGAAAGGTTAGTACCCAATGGAGTATTGATTGTGGGGGCCACTGAGCAAGTGCGTGACTGTGATGATCTCTATTCTTTAGAAAAAGATTTTCCCGGCTGTTTTTACTATAGGAGAAGGCACTAATGGAAGAACGAAGAAAGCGCCCACGCACTAACATGGAAGTGGAGTTCGAAGTGGGAAACGCTGATGGCTGGTTTAAAGCGCACAATAGCAAAGATTTAAGTATGAGTGGCGTACAAATATGCAGTAACCACAATTTTGCTTTGGGTAGTGAAGTTAAAATACGCTTAGCCATAAAAGATGTCCATGCCGAGTTAAAAAATGAGGAAGTTTTGGCTGAGGTTAAAAGAGTTAGTCAAATTAAAGTGGATCAGTGGTGTATTGGTTTAGAATTTAAGCAACTAAGTAGCGATGCCTCTATATTTTTGTACAATTTGATCAGATACCATAGCGATTAAAAATTAGAATGAACACTCCTAAGTCATATTCATTAAGCAAATATTTAAGCAGTGTACAACGCTTGGTACAAGAAAAAATTCCGCCAGTTTGGGTTCATGGAGTGATTTCCCAAATAAATATACGGGGACGGGCATGTTATATAGATCTTTCTGAATATGAAGAAGGTGATGTTAAGCCTGTGGCTGTGCTTTCTTTGTTTATTTTCACCTCAGAACTTAGTCTTTTAAATGCTAAACTTGCATCTTTAGCCCAACCTTTTACTTTGGCCAAAGATTTAAAAGTTTCTTTGCTTTTGCAGGCGGGGTTTTATATTCCTCAGGGACGTTTTCAAGCTAGAATCATAGATATAGATCCTAACTATACCTTAGGAGAATTAGCTCTTACTCGGCAAAAAATCATTAAAAAATTACAAACAGAAAATTTAATTAATCGCAACAAAGCACTGCCTTTTTCTGCAATGCCTATGCGCGTGGGTTTGATTTCAGCAGAGGGCAGTGCTGCTTACAATGATTTTGTCAGTAGTTTAGAAAAGTCTCAATTTGCATTTGACATAAGTTTTATCAGCGCTAAAATGCAAGGTCAAGAAACTGAAAATTCTGTGCTTAAAGCTTTAGGAGAATTGCAGCAAATAGCCGATTTAGATGTTATTTGCATAGTACGAGGTGGTGGTAGTAAAGCAGATTTAAATTATTTTGACTCTGACTCTATCGCTCGGGCCATAGCTTTGGCTAAAGTACCTGTTTTGACGGGGATTGGGCATGAAATAGATCAAAGTATTGCCGATTTGGTGGCTTGGCAAGCTTGCATAACTCCCACGGAGTGTGCCCAGCTTTTACTACGCCGCTGCACCGAAAGTTGGTTGGCATTGGAGAGCATTATAGATGATATTGGTAGTTCCGCTCGACAAAAACTACAAGTTTCCCACAATATTTTAGCACAAATCATCGCTAAATTTAGCGCGACTTTGCCTCGCCGCTTGCACATAGAGCATTTAAACTATGAGCGCAATGTGCTGGGGTTAAAACAGGGTTCTCGCAAGATTTTAGAATGGCATCAAATGCAATTATTACCATACCCATCTCGTTTGCACAATCTAGTTAAAGGAAGCTTTGCCCAAACAGATCTTAAACTCAAGCTTTTAGAGCAAAAGTTAAAGTCTTTGGATCCCCAAGAAGTGCTGCGTCGAGGTTACAGCTTAAGTACCATTAATGGTAAAATTCCCCAAGCCAATCAAGCTAAAGTCGGTGATGAACTAATTACTCGATATTTTTGGGGTGAAATTAAATCTAAGGTGCAGTGAATTTGCTAAGTTTGCTCTATGTCTAGTTCACAAAATCAAAGTTATCAGCAATCTATGGAGCGTTTAGAACTTATCTTACAAAACATAGATAATAGTGATATTGCCATAGATGAATTGGCGCTGCAGGTACAAGAAGCTGCAGAATTACTTAAAAATTGCAAAAAGATCTTAGTAAAAACGGAAAAAGAAGTACAAAAATCTTTGGATTCATTGGAAAATGAATTTGATGAAAATACTCCCCAGGAATAAAATGTTAAGTGCCCAAGAACAATTAGATATATTAATGCGCGGTGTCATTGAAGTTGTACCCGAAGCAGAATTACTTAAAAAGTTAGAAAACAGTGTTGCCAAAAAGCAACCTTTACGCATAAAATTGGGGGTGGATCCCACTGCACCCGATGTGCATTTGGGGCATACCGTAGTTATGCGTAAATTAGCCCAATTTCAAAAACTTGGGCACCAGGTGATTCTTATTGTGGGTGATTATACTGCAACAGTGGGAGATCCCAGTGGCCGCAGCAGTGCACGCCCGCGTTTAACCCACGCCGAAGTTTTGGAAAATGCTAAAACATACCAAGAGCAGTTTTTTAAAGTGGTAAATCGCGAGCAAACAGAAATTGTTTATAACGGCGATTGGTTTAAAACCATGACTTTTGACCAAATTACCCAACTTATGGGGCAAATTACCGTGGCGCAAATGTTAGAACGCGAAGATTTTCAAAATCGCTATCGCCAGGGTAATCCCATATCTTTGCACGAGTTTTTGTATCCGCTGATGCAGGGTTATGATTCTTTAAAAATCAACTCCGATGTGGAATTGGGCGGTACTGATCAGAAGTTTAATGTGTTGCGCGGTCGCGATATACAGATTAACGAAGGGCAAGAACCGCAAATAGGCTTATTTATGCCAATTTTGTTGGGAACTGACGGTAAAATCAAAATGTCCAAAAGTGTGGGGAATTATATCGGGATCAATGAAGCACCTGATGTGATGTTTCATAAAATTTATAATATCCCTGACGAAATCATGGAAGATTGGTTTATTTTACTTACCGACTTGCCTAATTCTGAAATTGATAAAATCATTGGCGATGTTAAAAGTGGGGTTTTATCTCCATCAGATGCTAAAAATCGCTAGGCTTTAGATGTGGTTAGCCAATATTACGACATTGAAAAAGCTCAAGCAGCTGCTCAGCGAGAAAAAGCTGTGCATACAGGCCAAGCCCTACCCTCCGATGCGCTTTATTTAGAAATAGACCCAGGGGAGTACCAAGTGGCAGATTTTTTAGTGAATATTGGTGCTTTTAAATCTAAAGGCGAAGCGCGCCGCATGGTACAAAATGGTGGAGTGCGACTTAATGATGAGAAAATCGCCGATCCAGTGGGAAGCCTAGATGTAAAAGCTCAATGCAATTGGGTGGTGCGCGTGGGTAAAAGAAGATGCTTTGTGGTAAATACTAAGGATTAATTTAAGCTAAGCTTAGAGCTAAATCTATAAAATTATCACTTAGTGATACTGCTAATTTGCGCATACGGTCTTTGTTTAGTGTGGTTTGTAGCTTTTCAGATTTTAATAAAGATTCTTTAAGATTAGTATTGGCTATAAGATATTCGTATAAAAATTCGATTTCTTCGGGGTTTTTAACCGTAACATCATGATTGGAGTCATGTTCTAATAGCTCTAATTTTTGCAAAATCTTCATCAGTTCTTGCAGCTTTTTGGCACTTAGTCCATGTAAAATGTTTATTTGCTGGCTTAAATCTTCAAAACTATGAGTATCCTCTTTTTGGAGTAGTAATAGGAACACAGCAGGTAAAGCTGTTTGCAGTTCATAAAAATGTTTTAGAGAAGTGGACCTACGCAATCTGCTAATCATAATGCGTATTATGGCATAAAGCCATTGGGGCAAGACATTCAAAGTGTCTTCAAACATTTCTTGGTCTATAACTGTTAGCACAGTATCTTCTAAGGTTTTTGCAGTGGCTGAGCGTGGGGCTTTATCCACTAAAGCCATTTCTCCTAGAATATCCCCTGGTCCTAGCTCTGCAACCATATTCATGGTGGAACCGGTTTTTTTTAGAATAGCCACACGGCCTTTCTGAATGACATACATTTTATCACCGATTTCCCCTTCATCAAAAATAGTTTGCATGGCTTTATATCTCATTGAGCGCCTTCTTTTAAACTATGGGGTTTTAATGCTTGGATATCTAAGAGCTTTATTTCGTATTGTGAACTAATAGTTATGATTTTTTGTTTACATAATTCGTCTAAATGTAATTCAATTGTTTTAGGTGTTGCGCGAGAAACCGCACTAAACTCTTTTATAACACAACTATAATTGTAAGAGCGCGCTCCATTTTGACTTTTAATCCATAAAAATAATTTAAGGCTTTCTAAGTTTTGCTGAACTGAAACCAGAAGTTTTTTGTCGTTGGATTTGCGTAAGCGCTGAGATACTACTTGCACAATGGTTTGCAGCCAAGAAGGCAGTTGCTTAATGTGAAAGTGAAAGGCATGGGGCGCAATACTGTGGAGTATTGTGTCTTCTATGGCTTGAGCTGAAGCAGAGCGTGGATTACCGTCTATTAAACTCATTTCGCCAAATACAGCTCGTTCTCCAAGTTGTGCTAATTCGATTTGTTCATTAGCTTTCTTTTTAAGAATTGCCACTCGCCCTTGTTTAATTACATAAACTTCCTGGCTACTATCCCCCTCTTTAAATACAAAATGACCAGCCCTAATATGTTTTTGTAAAGGCTGGTTCATAGAGTTGTTAGCAGCGCTGCTCATGTAGGCAGGCTAATTATCTTGTTCGTTCGCTAATGCGAGCTGCTCTACCGCGTAATTTGCGCATATAATAAATTCGAGCTTGACGAACTTTACCCTTGTGATCAATTTCTATGGATTCAATGCGAGGGGAATGCATTGGAAAAATGCGTTCTACAGCTACATTTCCGGAAATTTTACGAACAGTAAGTGTAGAGCCTAACCCTGTTCCTTTTTTTTGTATAACCACGCCTTTGAAGGGCTGGATACGCTCTTTGTTACCTTCTACAACTTTTATGTTGACGGTAACGGTGTCCCCGGCACGAACAGGAACAAGTTCACGGGTAGTTTCTTGATTCAATGTTTCAATATTGACAGACATAATAACCTCAATTTTATGGTGCATAATTTAGTAATATTTTTACAATAACCGTAGGTCTTCGTCGCTTAATTCTGTTTTTTTAAGTAAATCAGGCCTTTTTTCTTGGGTTATTTTCAAGGCTTGAGCTTTTTGCCACTGCTTAATATTTTTATGATGGCCTGAAAGTAGTACTTTGGGAACTTTAAGTCCCTCAAATTCTTCTGGGCGCGTATAAATTGGCCAGGCTAGCATGTTTTGAGAAAAACTATCGGTTTCTGCACTTTCAAATCTATTCAAAACCCCAGGGATTAATCTCACCACTGCATCGCTAAGCATCATAGCTGCTAATTCACCACCGCTAATCACAAAATCTCCCAGAGACACTTCCATATCTACATATTTGTCTCTAATTCTCTGATCTATACCCTTATAATGACCGCATACCAAAATTAGATGCTCTTTATGGGCTAATTCTTGGGCCATTTGTTGATCAAAAGTCTTGCCATCGGGGCATAAATGTATAACTGTCGATTGAGTTTTAGTTTTTTGACAATGTTTAATAGCTTGGGCCAATGGCTCTGGTCGTAAAACCATTCCCGCTTCGCCACCATAGGGAGCATCATCCACTTGGCCATATTCGTTTATGGCAAAGTCTCGTAATTGCACGGTGTTAAAATCTAAAATTCCAGCTTTTTGGGCTCTACCCATAATGGAAACTTCCATGGGACTAAACATTTCTGGAAAAAGTGTGATGGCATCGATTTTAATCATTGTTTTCTTCTAAATGGGGATAAACATCTTTTAGATAATCAAAGTTAATGGTTATAGATTTATTTTTTTCATTTATTTCTATCACGCATTCATCTATCCACGGAGCAAAAATTTCATTGTTATCTATGTTTAAAATCAAAGTATCCACTGCAGGTGTATCTAAAATTTCTTTTAAAACTCCTTTTTTTAACCCATTTAAGTTTAGTATATCAAAACCGACTAAATCCACGGGGTAATATTGATCAGGGGGAGGGGCCACTCTTTCACTAAAAGGCACTTCTAAAAAGCTATTGTTTATTTCTTTGGGGGCAGAATTTAAGTCTATATCTTTAAATTTGAAAAGCCAAAAATTGCCACTAGTACGAGCGGACTCTACTTCTACCTTAAGAGTCTTTCCAGAGCCAAAGCGCAAGCGACCGCTTCTAACTTTTTTATGCCTGTTTAGGTCATGAGAAAGAATTTCTGCACGATATTCGCCTTTAATGCCTACCGCTTTCCTGATTTTAGCTATTGTAACCCAGTCTTTTTCCATAATGGTTAAAAAAAAGAGCCTAGATAGGCTCTTGTATAAAGTTATTTAAATTGAAGTTATTTCTCTTCAGCTGTTTCTTCAGTTTTTTCTGCTGCTGCCTTTTCGGCTTCTTCTTTTGCTGCTTTTTCAGCTTCAGCTGCTGCGGCTTTTTCTGCTTCAGCTGCCTTTTCAGCTTCCACTTTGGCTTTAGCTTTTTTACTTAGTTTAGTTCCTTTTTCTGCTTTTGCTTTAGGTTCTGGAACTCTGCCAGTAATGTCTTGACCAGCTTTTTGCGCATGGAATAAATCCATTATTCCTTGTTGGCGTAATAAAGAACGCACAGTATCAGAAGGTTGAGCGCCAGTGTTCAGCCATTTTAAAACTTTTTCGTAATCAAAGTTAATTTGTGGTACTTTGGTGTTTGGGTTATAAAAACCCACTTGCTCGATAAATTTACCGTCGCGAGATTTGCGGCTATCTACTACTACAGCGCGATATACGGGGTAGTGGCGTTTGCCAAAGCGAGTTAAGCGAATTACTGTTGCCATATTTCTCCAGTTAATGTTAAGTTCAAATTATAGCTAAATAAATTTATATGTAAAGGACGGAAAGTTAAGTTTCAGCAAATTCCCCAGTTTTTTTCGCGTATCCAATAATTGCACCCACAGTAACCATTAGAATAACAATGGAACTTATTATCCAAAATAGGGAATGTCCTTCAAATATTTGATAAGTTAAAGTAGCTAAAGTCCATCCTAATACCGTGGCATATAGTATTTGTAAAATAGTGAGCACCGAACCAATTTCTTTCACTGCTACTGCTACTGTGGCTATACAAGGTACATAGAGCAGCACAAAAAGTAAAAATGCGAATGCGGCGGCTTTACTATGATCAAATTTATCTCGCATGGCGGCAAAAATCCCTTCATCTACTTCCAAGGCTTCAGCACCCTCTGCAGATTCTTTTACACTACTTAATGATAGTCCCAAGGGGTCAATTAAGCGCTTGCCTAGAGCCCAAGTGTTTTCAGGGATAGATGCAAAAGCTTCGCCCATGGCTTCTTTAAAGGAAAAAACTTCCTCTTCGACTTTTTTGGTGTTCGCTTCTTGAGCATATAGAGAATTAAGAGTGCCTACTATAACTTCTTTGGCAAACAATCCAGTGAAAAGTCCCATGGCTGCGGGCCAGTTGTCTTCTTTGATACCCATGGGAGCAAAAACAGGTGTTACCGTTTTACCAACTGCGGCCAATACTGAATCCTGACTTTCTACCCCAAAAGTGCCGTTGGTACCCACATTGTTTAAAATTCCCAAAATTGCAATAATGGGAATAAGCATTTTACCGCCATTTCTTATAAAAGACCGCACCCTAAACCAAGCGTTGCCTAGCACAGCGGAAACTTGTGGAATATGATAGGGAGGGAGTTCCATAATAAAAGTGGAAAGTTCACCTTTATAGACTGTGCCTTTAAGTAATAACCCTGTAATAACAGCTAATACTACGCCAATTAAATACAAAGCAAATACGATATTTTGCCCAGTGCCTGGGAAAAACGCTGCGGCAAATAGCACATAAACGGGCAAGCGCGCCCCACAAGACATAAAAGGCACTATAAATACGCTTAAGATCCTATCCCTTTTGTTTTCTAAGGCTCTAGTGGCCATAATTGCAGGAACAGTACAACCAAAACCTACAAGCATGGGAATAAACGCTTTGCCTGGCAAGCCTATGGCTCGCATAAATTTATCCATGACAAAAGCCGCTCGTGACATATATCCAGAGCTTTCTAGCACTGCGATTGCCAAAAACAAAATGAATATAATGGGAATAAAAGTGGCTAAGGTTTGGATTCCTGTGCCTAAACCATGAGCAAAAAAGGTAATGAAAAAGTCAGGAGCATTCCATGAATTAAGCAAACTTTCTAATCCATCAACAAAAATTGCTCCAAAAGAAAGGTCAAAAAACTCAATGAATATTTCGCCAACATTTATGGTCAACCAAAAAACCATATACATGATAAACAAGAATATGGGCAATCCCCACCAGCGATTTAAAACTACTCCATCAATCTTGTCGGTTAAAGTTGCTTTAGGCGTGCTATGGTGGCCTTTGATGCTATGTTGTAATGAGGCTTCTATTTGTTGATAGCGAATTTCGGCAATCCACTCATCGGGATGAATTCCCTGCTGTTGTAAAATACGGTTTCTTGTTTCAGCAATTAAGTTGGCATCAAAAATGTTTTTTTCAACGCATAAATTTTCGAGTTCAAGATCGCCCTCGATAATTTTTAAAGCCAACCATTGGGGGTTCCAAGATTTTTTTTGTGCTAGATCCCCTAATACTGAGCTGAGCAAATCCACCTCTTCGTTTAACTCGTGGGGCAGCTGCATTTCGTAAGTAGGGCGAGTTTTCCCAGATGATGCAAATTTTTCTACGGCAGTGATTATCTTAGCTTTAGCATTTTTTGCCAGTGCAGAAATAGAAACCACCGGTAAATCTAAAGCTTTAGAGAGTCTAGCAGCACTAATACGCAAACCTTGTTTAACGGCTAAGTCTTGCATATTGAGCACTAAAAGCAAAGGTACACCCATTTCTTGCAGTTGTTTACTCAGATAGAGATTGCGTTCTAAATTGGTGCTGTCCACCACTTGTACCACTAAAGAGGCTTCGTTGGCTAGGAGGTAATCCCTTGCCACACGTTCGTCTTCGCTCCATGCGTTAAGTGAGTATATACCAGGTAAATCTACCACAGTAATTTTTTGATTATCGGTAAAAATAGTCCCAATTTTTTTATCTACGGTAACACCTGGCCAATTTCCTACTTTTTGGTTGCTACCAGTGAGTAAATTGAAAACAGTGCTCTTCCCTGAGTTGGGATTCCCTGCAATAGCTATGGTTAAACTCATCCTTCACCTTGATTGAGAACGATTCTCAATCTAGTTATAGGCGTTCAAATTGTCAACATAAATACAAGATTTTAAAAAGTTTTTCTCTTATAATTCTTTACTTATAGTTAAATTCTTTAAAGGTGAGCAAAAAATATGTGTTAGGAGTAGAAATGAGAAGTACACTAGCTTTTTTAGCTTTGCTTTTGATTGCAAATCTTTGGGCAGCGCCCCCGCCGAGTTTAGAGGGGTGGGAATTAGTTTTTGAGGACCAATTTACTGGTAATAGTTTAGATCTAAGCAAATGGAACCCCACTTACAACTGGGGAAAAACTCACAATCATCGGGCATTTTGCGTGCCAGAAAATGTCTTAGTAGAGGATGGTAAACTGCGTATTAAAGGAGAAGCTAAACGCCATCCTGATGCTCCTCCCACCGCATCTAATGGGGGAGAGACTTATTCCCTAGACTATACTTCGGGGGCCATAGATACGCGCAATAAGTTTGAGGTTAAGTACGGTTATATAGAAGGGCGTTTTAAAGCTCCCAAGCATCAGGGGACTTGGCCAGCTTTTTGGACTTTGCAAGATGGTTGGCCCCCAGAAATTGATATTTTAGAAATACCCCACAATCGCAAAGAGCATCACTATTACTTACATTTCACTCAGCCCGATTGGTACGACAAACATGGACAAGCATGGGATCACGAAGCTTCTTTTGGGGGCGTGCATAGCGGACCCGATAAATCCGCAGGCTTTTATAATTATGGCGTAGATTGGTACGAGGGTAATTTAGACTTTTATTTTGACGATAAGCGCATAGCTTCTTACCACAGACCTCGAGAAGTGGGGCAGTTAAATAAGCAATATCTTTTGGTAAATTTAGCCATTGGTGGTTGGGCGGGGAACACCATCGAAGTTACTGCCAATAATCCCGCATATTATGAGGCTGAATGGGTGCGCGTGTGGCAACCCAAAAAGACTCTTCCCGATATTGTGCGTTTGCAATCCGTGGCCAACGATAAATGTATGTTAGGCCAAGATAAGAAGATAGTTATGGGGGATTGCTTGGATAAAGCCGCCGAAGTTAATTTAGAAGCTTTGAGCGGTTCAATTTACCGCATAAATTTTGGTGAAAAAGTTTTGGAAATCCCCAATGAGTCTAAAGATGCTGGGGCAAACACTGGCTTATGGGATTGGAATGGCAAAGATCATCAACGCATGGAGTTGCGCATCCAAAAAGATTTTGAAAGCACAGTGGTGCGTATAAAAATGCAGCATAGTGGGCACTATTTACGCTTGGCAGGGGATTCGGCGGTGATCCAGGATTGGGATGATGCTTGGTCCTGGAACCAAAACTGGAAAATCATCAAAGATTTGGCAGAGCTAGAGAATGAAGATCCAGTATATATGGCGAAATAAGAAGTGATTGTGCCGATCAAAACTTTGACCCATTCTCAGGGCATAGATTTACAATTAGGTTCTCAGTTTGTTGAAGGAGCTCAAGTAAAAATCATTGACATGCGCGGCAAGGTGTTGTATAATGAATTTATAAGCGAGAATCAAAATGTAAACACCCAGACTTGGCGGCCTGGGGTGTATAGAGTTGTATTCAAAAATGCTCAAAAAACAGAAGTTTTGACTGCACTTAATTATTAACTAAGGTGATGCTACAAGCTAACTACTCGATATCTGCGTTTATTAAGAAGCTTTCTTCACTAAAATAGAGTTCGCTTCGTGTTTGCGCAAAGATAGTCTGTAACCTCTGAGTTCTATCTCTACAGGGTCGCCCAAAGGAGCTTTTTTCACTATCCTAAACGTGGTGTTACGAGTGAGGCCCAGAGCTAATAACTTCATCCTATAAGCGGGATCTGTCATATCGTATTTAGCAATAGAAGCATAATCACCAACTTTAAGTTGTGATATATTTGTCAAGTTAGAATTGTGGCGCATAAAACCTCTTTGAGAATCAATCTCAATGTATATCATATTTCTGCTTTTGTCAAGCAGAAATTAGCAAAAGTTTAATAAAAAAAGCCACCCCCTAAAGGAGGTGGCTATGAAATTTATCTTATTCTGTTATTAATCTATGATAATAATAGTTACAGAATATTTGGGGAAGGTTATGCTTTGACCTTCTTTAATGGTGATTTTTTGCACTGGAGGTTCAGCGATTTTGATTACTTTATCAGGATCTTCTCCTTTAGGTGCTTGCATGGTTTGCATTTTTGCTTTACCTTTAAAACCAGGAATTTTCATTGTGGCTTTGTAATCAGTGTCAGGATTTTTGTTGATTACCATCATACCTTTGCGTTTGCCATTGATTGACAAATAAGTGGTAAGATTGTCTTCGCCAGATTGGCTTTCCACTAATTTTCCACGGATAGCATCGGCTGCAAGTTGGAAACCGTAGTAAGAAGGACGAGGTTGGTTGCCACCAATTTGTTCGTCATAGCTACGACTTAAGTATCCATAGTCACCACCTTCTGGAGTTATATCGTTGTGGATATCCCAGTATTGGGCGCTACCAGCACCTACTTTGGCCAACATACCTAAGTAATCAGCTACAAATATACCGTTCACAAGAGATAGGGTTTGCGGACCAGGATTAAAGTCCACAGAATTCCATTCGGTGAGCCATACTTCTAATTTTTTGTCTTTAGAGTATTTCTCTGCAGTGGCATTAATTCTTTCAAAAATACCTTCGAGGGATTGCGGAGAAGCTAAGAGAGCGTAGTTGTTTTCTTCGCCATAGTGTTGAGGATAGTGGTGAATAATAATAGCATCGGCTACATCGTGAGTGGCTTTAAGCACATTATCATTCCATTCGCCATCAAGCACACCAACCACAGCTACTTTAATAGTGGGATCAACTTTTTTCATTTTCACAATAAAGTCGCGAGCGCGCTTACCGTAAGTGATACCGTTGTCTTTACCCCATTTTTCGTAGTGGTTGTGCCAATCGCCATAGAGTTCGTTACCGATTTCCCAGTAGCGCACATTAGCTTTGCGTTTGATGTTAGTATGTTGCACCCAACGAGCGGCTTCTTCTGCGGTTCCAGAACCGAAGTTCACGGTAAACATAGGAGAAGTTTCAGTGCGTTTACACCAGTCTAAGAATTCGTCGGTGTCCACCATCCAGTCTTTGTTGCGCAATACTTCTTCCCAATGGTCATCATCGGCACGCAATCCACCAGGATAGCGAATAATACCGTGATTAATGCGTTTTACCAATTTCTCGGTTTCAGGCTTGAGTAAGTCACCATCCCAAAGAGCGGCATTAATACCATAAATGGCATCAGAAATAGCGGGGTTGATTACTTTTTTCATATCACCAGTGATGGTAACATTTTTCACAGCTTCTACCTTTTTCTTAGGTAGTTCACGCATATTGGTGAGCTTGACATTATCAATTTCAAAGGAACCAGTAGTACCTTCTCCACTAGGCTTAAAGTCTAGCACTTCGATATTATCTAAGTCGAAAACACCATTTTGTTTAGCATGGGGAGGTTGGTAATAGGGGAATTTTACAAAATCACGGAAAGGAATCAACACAGTGTGTCGTCCGCGTGGAGCACCGGTATTGGCAACAAAAAGTTCGCCGCCGCTATCACCCACTTGCACAGTAATACCTTGCCAGGCTTTTTCGGTGTAAATATCGAACATAATTGCCCAATGTTTACTCCAGTCACGCAATTTAGCAGGGGATTTTTGCTTTTTAAAGTCATAGACATTATCCACCCAGTCATTCATCAAGTATTCTTCGATGATAAGAGCGTTTTTGTCAAGATTTTTAGTGGGACCCACTTTCATTTTCAATTTGGATTTAGGACCGTGTGAAGGTTCCCAAACAGGCTTGTTTTCAAAATCCATTAACACTACATCGGCAGCTTTAGAATTAAAGCTTTCCCATTTGAGGTCAGGGTCAACCCAGTCGATGTTTTCAGTGAAAGTAAGTTGATCTACATAAATAGTAACAGGATCACCTTCTCTTTTATTTTCACCCATATTTACGGAAAAACGCACTTCTTGGACTTTATTCCATTGCACTTTTGTAGCAACTTCAGCTTGTTTGGTTGCATCCCAAGCTCTACCTACATCAGCAAAGCGTTTGAGAGGGATTTTTACCAATTGCCATTTATCGGAAATTTGCACCCAATCTTTGAGGCTTACTTTAGTTTGGCTTTTAATGTCATTACCTTGGTTATCTAAGATACCAAAGAGTACGGATTCTCCGCCTTTGCCACCTTTGATCCAAAAGTAGAAACCACCAGTATTGCGATATTTAGCAAGATGTAAGAATTTATCTTGACCAATGGAAAGAGTAACACCGGAATAATCGGAGTCATCTATATACATAGCTAAGACATTGGGGTTGTTAGCAGTTTTAGATTTTTGCTCCACCACAGCGGTTTTACCACCATACACATAACTAAATCCTTTCACACCATTATCGTAAATAGTGCTTAAAGGTTTGGCTATGCCATCGAGTTTTTCGGGGTTAGCAGGGCCGTTAACCACTTCAACTTTTTCATCCCAATAAGTTTGTTTGGGTTTGGGTTTAGACTTCTTAACAGTTCCTTTAACAAATTCAATGTTGTCCACCCAAATAGTAGCACCACCAGCGTTTACACCTTTGTCGGCGGAAAAACGCACTTCGGCAACTTTGTCAAAATCCATATAAGATGGAAGCTCAACTTTTTTGTCTTGATCCCAGTATAGACCTCTTTCGGGGAAGTCAGCCAAAGGAATCACAACTTTTTGCCATTTTTTAGTGATTTGCACATAAGGGTTTAAGGGTAAAATAACTTGGGTCTTTTTGTTGTCGGAGATTTCTTCGTCCAACAATCCCACTTTAATTTGTTCGCCACCTTTCGCACCTTTGATATAGAATTCAAGGGCACCGTCTAACAAGTTTTTAGAAAGATCAAAAACTTCGTTATAAAGGCAAATTGATGCGCCAGAGTAATCGTTATTGTCTAAATCAATTTTGAGCGCTGCAGGAGAGCGATAACCACCAGTTTTGGTGATTTCAATTTTAGCCGAAGGCGGATAAGTGTAATCAAATCCCCCTTGTCTATAAGCGTCATCAAAAAGTTTAGCGATTACGATGCGCGGTGGACGTGGTTGCGCATGGGTAAAAGCGGTTAGCCCTAAAATTAACACCAGGGCAGAGGTGACTAAGCGTCTTGTCATAGTTAATCCTCAGGTTGTTTGTGAAACTTCAATATAAATAAAGCGAAGTTATTATTCATATATATTAATAATTTATGTTTACCGTGGTGCAAATCATTTTAGTTTTTTACAAATCTTTTGTTTTTTTACTTTAAATGGCACCTTTTTATAGAAAGTTTAACTGTAAATGCTCATGTTTTTCGGGCAGCCTAATGCCCATACCCAAAAGTCTGATGGCTTTAGGATTCGCACCGTAGCGCTCTATAAATAATTCCACAAAATGCTCTAGTTTTATACCGTGCATCTTTTTTTCAATGGTGGTTTGTTGAAAATTGCTGTATTTAATTTTTACAAAGAGAGTATATCCTCCCAAACCCTTAGCCCACACATATTCTGAACTTTGGCGCCATCGCCCCATAAGTTTTTCATAGAGCTTTTCTAAATGGGGAAGACATTGCTCTGTTCCCCAAACATCATGTTCAAAAGTTTCTTCCACGGAAATCGACTTAGCTATGCGTTCGTTTTCTACGGGGCTATCGTCGCGACCGTGAGCTAAGTCATAAAGCTTTTGACCCATATTTCCAAATTCTTTTATCAGAGGAAAACGCCCAAAATTTTGTAAATCTTGACAAGTGTGCAAATTTAGGCGTTGCAGTTTTTGGGCTAAAACTTTACCCACACCAGGGATTTTTGTTACAGGGAGTGCTTTTACAAATTCTTGTACTTGAGAGGGATTAATGGCAAAAAAACCTGCGGGTTTGCGCCAGTCCGATGCCACTTTAGCTAAAAACTTGTTGGGAGCTACTCCCGCCGAAGCACTGAGTTTGCGCTCTCGTAAAATAACCTGTTGAATTTCCTGGGTGGTAAGCGTGGCACTATTTTGGTGCAAATCATTGTGGGTTAAATCCAAAAAAGCTTCGTCCAAGGCAATGGTTTGGATTTTATCGGTGTATCGTTGCAAAATTGCAAAAATATGTTTAGATTCCCGGCGATATTTGTCCATATTAGGGGAAACTAAAACCAACTGCGGACATAATTGCACCGCTTGGGCCGTGGGCATAGCAGAATGCAAACCGAATTTGCGCGCTTCATAATTACAGGTACTTAGCACCCCGCGATGCCCTCTGTGACCTCCAATAGCCACCGCTTGCCCATGTAGTAAAGGGTTATCTCGCACTTCTACCGCAGCATAAAAGCAGTCCATATCTATATGGGCAATTTTACGGGACTTTGAATCCATAATTATAAGGATAGAAATAAGAAATCTTTAGTAAATTTATAGTATGCGCCATTTTTTTGTTCTTAAAAACTTTTATCTCAGTGTATTCCTTTGCGGTGTGCTTTTTAGTGGGAGTTTTGCCCAGAGTTCTCCCAACACTAAAGATGGTTTTTCCATGGGCTTAAGTATAGGAAATACCCAATTTTGGTCTTTTAATACAGCTTTTAAACATAAACATCTGTTTTTAAATGGCGGTATTGGTGGTTTTTGGTATAAAAAAGATCAATGGTGGGCTTCGGGAGACTTTGCCGTGGGAATGGTGGTTTTCCAAAAAGCTAGGACTGTGATAAATCTTAGCCTAGGCTTAAGTTATGCTTGGTATCAAGCTCCGGATGCCATCGCCCAGTCTATAAATGAGCTTTTTGGCCAAAGAGTTTTGTATGGCTATCAGTATATGGAAACCGTAAATTTTGGTCCAGTTTTAGGTTTAAGAATAAGGAATCTTCACTTTCAATATATGTGGGTTGTCCATGGTTTACGCGATAAAAACAATCGAATAGAATATAAATTAGGATATTTGTGGAATTTGCCTTTTTTTTAAGGTAAAATGTTTCCAATGAAGAAAGTGAAAAGTTCTAGCCTTGTTAAAACTTTAGTTGTGAGTTCCAATCATTTGATTGTAAGAATTTTACAACATTATTTGGTTAAAGATCAAAAACGCAATTATGCATTAACTATTGAAAATAATGCAAGTATTGCGGTAAAGTTAAGTTTAAAAAACGATTATGATTTGATTTTCATAGGTGCGGAGTGCGATGGTGGTGGTACTAATGTTTTTTTAGAAAAAATACACCTTCAAGACAAAGAAACTGAGGTGCTTTATTGCCCTATAATATATTTGCATAGCGGTAACGACTTCCAGCAAAGTCTAGAAGCGTTGCATCAGGGAGCTCAAATTAGTTTGCAGGTAGAAGAGCTCAGTTCTGAGATTTTACATTTAAACATCGCTAAGATTTTGCAAGTACATGAATTGTATAAGCAAAATTATCAAATGACCCAAGAGTTGCAACGCAGCAACGAAGAGCTTAACCATTTTTCTTATGCAGTTTCCCATGATTTACGAGCTCCAATGCGAAAAATAAAGAGTTTTGCAGAAATTTTAAGTGATTATTGGGAAGATAAACTCCCCCAAAATGAAAAAGAATATTTGCAACGCATTGAAGACAGCGCGCAAAAATCTATGGATATGATGCAAGGCTTATTAAGTTACGCTCAGGTTTCCATGCAAAATAAGATTCATAGATGGATTAATTTAGAAGAGGTGATTAACCAAGTTCTTGTTAATTTATCTTTGCCCATCGAAGAAAGTTCGGCCCAAGTGCTTTTAAAGGACTTGGCTGTGGATGTTTTTGGTGATGACATAAAATTACAGCAGTTGTTTCAAAACTTATTGGAAAACTCGTTGAAATATGCTCCCAAAGACAAGAAACCCGAAATCGTTATAGAGCTTAGTTACCCCAATAATGATTGTGTGCAAATTAGTGTGGCGGACAATGGCATGGGATTTTCTGCCAGTGAAGGTGAGTATATTTTCGACTTATTCCAGCGTTTACCATCAGGAATAGAACGCTCCGCAGGGCAAGGGGTAGGTTTGGCTATTTGTAAAAGAATAGTAGAAAACATGGACGGAAAAATTTTAGTAGAAAGCATGCCTGGAAAAGGAACTACATTTTATATACAGTTTTATCATTTTCAAAAAAAGGATAATCCATGAGATTAAAGAATTTTTTGTTGGCTCTTATTTTCTTTGCGAGTATAAGTATTTCTTTTGTAATAGTTGCTCCTTTTTTAATATTGGCTTTTGGCATCACAATGCAGCGCAACAAGGCTATAGTTGTAGGTAGTGCTTTTTTTAAGACTTTGCTTCCCATTTTAGGCATTCATCCCATTGTCGAAGGCAAGCACAACATTCCCAAAGGCCGTAATTTTGTGTTGCTATCCAACCACCAAAGCTTTTTAGATATAGGGGTTTTGCTTCACGAAGTTCATCCCATTGCTTTTTTAGCCAAAAAAGAGCTCTTTCGCATACCGATTTTTGGTTTTGTCTTGCGTTTTATCGGTTCCTTACCCATTGATAGAGCTGATCGACGCGCCAACGTACACATAGCCGAGCGGATGGCAATAAATATCAAAAAGGGCTTTAATTATTGTGTTTATCCCGAAGGTACTCGTTCCACCACCGGCGAACTTTTACCCTTTAAAAACGGCATATTCCGTATAATTCAGAAATCTCCTGTGGCGGTATTGCCTGTAACCATATACGGAACTGGCGAAATTTTACCTAAAAAGGGTTTTAAATTGTTCCCTAAAAGACCGCGGATTATCATCCATCCACTTATCGAAACTGAACAAATAGAAAAGTGGAATCTAGACGAGTTTAAAAGTGCAGTGCGCCATCGCATACAGCTTGGTTTAGATATGGCTAAAGAATTATAAAGCTTGTTTACTTGCTTAACCATTCATGAGTTTTTTTTTGCTTGCTTTTTAAGCATTTACTTATATCTTTAGTATCATATATGGCTAGTTTTGCGGTGTTGGATATAAGGTTCGGTTATGCGAAGTTTTTTTACTTATAGTGCTATTTTGATATTACTCTCAGTTAATTTGGCTGCTGGCGCTGTGCTTATTAACGAAGTACAAAGCTCAAATTTTAGCACTAAGAGTTTGTCAGCATATAATTATTCTCGAAAGTACGATAGAGATGTTTATTACGATTGGATAGAACTGTATAACAATGGCAGTCGCGAGGTGGATCTCACTGGTTATTATTTATCGGATAATCCCAATAGACCTAAAAAGTGGCAATTTCCCTCAGCAAAAATCAACGCTGGCGAATATTTAATTGTTTATGCTCCTGGGGAAGACATCAACGATGACAGCCTTAAGGTAAAAGTGCTTACCACAAACTTTAAGCTTTCTGCTGCAGGAGAAACTGTGGTGTTATCCGATGCCAATGGAAATCCCTCAGATATGATTGTCGTACCCGAATTGTTAGCCGATGTCTCCTATCAACGCTATCCCGATGGGGGAGGGACTTGGTTTTACAGTGATAGACCCACTCCAGGCGAAAGCAATAGAAGCACTAAAGCCACCACCATTGCCAATGCTCCGCGTTTTGGTACTCCAGGTGGTTTTTATGAGTCTTTGCCCCCTTCTGATGGTATGAGTGCCCACGCTTTGGATCATCAGGCTGAACACAAACCCTATTCTAAAGATGGAGTCTCTTCAGTGGAGCCAGCCACTGGGTCTAGTTATTATGTGAATCAAGATGGTGGTTATTCCCATATTAAATACAATTTAGGCACCGACGATCCCAATGACTATTCAGGTTACGAAATGTTTGTTCCCGACCATATATCCTTGGTGGGCGCCCATAAGTGTGAACTTATTGCCACCATACCCGAAGGGAAGTTTTTGGATATAGGTTTTCATCAAGATAATTTAGATGGTAGGCCTCGCCACCGAGTTTTGCTTAAGGGCACAGGCAAAGAAAAAGATAAATATGCTGTTTCTTTAATGGATCCAAGTGGAGTTTTAGATCTTAATAGAATAACAAGTTTTAAAATTCGCGCAGCTACTGTGGGTGAAATGGTGGTGAAGCTATTTGATTTGCACTTTTTTGCCGATGCCAATAGCGGTGGACCTGTAAATTTGACAATTAGTGCCGATGATGGTGATGAAATCCGCTACACCACCGATGGTTCCATACCCACTTCGTCCTCTTCCCGTTATTCCAATCCCATTCTTATAGAAAACACCACTTTTATTCGCGCTCGAGCTTTCAATTCCAATAAATTACCCAGCCCAGTGGTGGGCAACTCTTATTTTGTTAATCAGCCTTACGGAATTCCTGTGGTGTCAATTATTATAGATAACGACGATTTTAAAGGTTTTGACAACGGGATTTATGTAGAAGGTCCTGGTGGAAAATCAGGAGGCGAACCATATCATAAAGCAAATTTTTGGAAGAATTGGGAAAAAACAGCCAACTTTGAGTTTTTTGAAGCTAATGGAACCCAGGGTGTCAGCCAAGCAATTGGTTTAAAAATTTTTGGCCGTTGGAGTCGCATGCTTTCACAAAAATCCATGGCTGTACATTCCCGCAAATCCTATGGTAAAGAGGGCTTGGACTATAAATTGTTTACCAGTCGTCCTTTTAAATCTTATAAAAACATCTTACTTCGCAGCGGTGGGAATGACACTTATGAAGGCATAATTCGCGACCCCATGGTTACAGGTTTGGCTCATAATGCGGATATTGAAGTGCAGGCGTGGAGACCTTGTCTATTATTGGTAAATGGGGAAAATTTAGGTTTGTACCATATGCGAGAGAAGGTCAATGAGCATTATTTGGCCAATCACTACGATTTAAATCCCAATCATGTGCATATAATGTTTAAGCACAATGAAGTGCGTGCAGGTAGTGACTCCCAATATGTGGCCATGATTGATTATGCTAAAAAGAATGATCTCAAAAGCAGCGCGCATTATGAATGGATGAAAGAGCAAATGGATGTGGCCAATTATGCGGCCTATCAAGTTGTAGAAATTTACGCTGCCAATGCGGATTGGCCTGGCAATAATATTAAATATTGGCGCCACCGCGCTGAGGGCAATAAATGGCGTTGGATACTATACGATACGGATCAAACCTTTGATATTTGGGAAGGAATAGCACCGGCGCATATAAACACCTTAAACCATGCCTTAACTGGCACATCTGACAACTCGCCTTCGCGCTTACTTTTAAATGCTTTAATTGCTAATCAAGAATTTGTGAATCTATTTGTGGTAACCCTAACCGACTTTTTAAATACCCACCTAAAAACTTCTGTGGTGAAAAAGCATATAGATAGTTTGCGCAATGATATTGATCCTTTCTTAAGCTATCAATGGAGTTCTAAATATTCCATGCATGATGAACATTATGGTTTAGATGCGAATATTTCAAAAATGAAGCGCTTTGCCGAAGACAGACCCGACAATGTGTTGGGGCACTTCCGCTCCAAGTTTGGCTTGGGCAGCATGGTAGAATTGGGTATCAAAACCGAAGGTACTGGCTCCGTAAAACTCACCAGTCACGCTTTTGTCAAAGGCAATTGGTCTGGAGATTACTTCCAAAATGTACCCGTGGTTTTAACCGCTACCCCGGTGGATGGGCATCCTTTTGAAGGTTGGAGTGGCGGCATTTCTAGCAAAGATTTAAGCATAACTTTACCCATGCACTCCGCCACCAGCGTTACCGCAAAGTTTGGCAACGATCCCAACTACAAAGCCCCCAAAGCTCCCCCTGTGGTAAAAATTCCTGTACCGGTAAAGAGTGGCATCAAATTGCGTACAGGCTTGCAATTGCAGTTGGTGCAAAATCAGTTGGCGGTGGATTTACCCCAAACAGGCAATTTTAGCTTGACCTTGCTCAATTTAAAAGGTAAAGTAATAAGCCATCAAAATTTGCATGGTCATGCAGGGGTAAATATGATTCCCCTTAATGCAGAAAATGGGATGATTATTGCGAGAGTACGCCAAGGAACTCAAATGCGCAGTATTATGCTTCCTAAAGTTTTTCATTGATCTAAATTTCTAGCCTGTCTGAAAACAAACCCCTTGCATTTTAAGGGGTTTTTTGCGTATAATAAATACATGAAGATTGTACGAGTAAGTGAATTGCGTGGGGAAAAATTAACCGGACCTGTTTTTCATCCTAGTGGTGTAATATTGCTAAAATCCCATGAACTTTGCACTGATCAAATGGTTTCGATTTTAGAAAATGGCGAGTTGCCTCACATAATAATTCCAGATGAAGGTGAAAGTATTGATACTGTAATATTTAAGCTACAGTTTGAAGTTTTAAATTTAAATCTTTTAGAAGTGGGACAGGTGGTGGAGCATGCAGTATTTGACGATGAAAATATTTTATTGCTACCAGCAGGTTCAGTGATTACAGAAGCTTTTAAACAAACACTGGAACAGCGCAATATAGAGCAAATTTTAGTTAAAAAAAAGCAAAGTTATACTTCCACCCATGGCTTAGCTTTGCGTAAAGAAATAGAAGACGCATTAAAAGAAGCATCTATTTCTTCTGATTTAGATTTAGAAGAAGCTGCAGATATTCTTTCGTCCTTAGAAATGCACACGGATAGTAAAGAAGTCCCCACGGATGCCGAAGAATTTAAACAAGCTTTAGAAGAGGAAGAAATAACTGAAGTTAAAGCAGAGGGTGCGCTTTTTAGCGAGGTAGTAAAAGATCGACGACACTCTGCAGCTAGCGAGGAATTGAAAGAAACTATATCTGATTTAACCTTGGATAATTTATCCATCTGCCGTCAAATACACAATTGGTTTTCTAAAGTAACCATGCTACAACAACCTTCTACTGAGCCTTTGTCGTTGATTAACGAGGTGGTTTCAAATATAATGGCTGGGGTAATTGAGCATAAAGATATTATGGGGCTTAGCGCAGTGCAATCAGATAGCGAGGATTATTTAACAGCTCATTCTTTAGCGGTGGGAACCGTAGCTTGTCTAATAGGAACGCGCATGGAGCTGGGAGTAACCCAGGTAAAAACATTGACTTGCGCTGGTTTATTAGCCGATGTAGGTATGTTGCGCATACCTAAGACTATTGTTTCTAAACCCAGTCCTTTAGACAGCTATGAACGCGCTCGCATTATGAAACATACAGAAATAGGCTTAGAAATGCTATTGAAAGTAAAAGATTTACCTTATCAAGTTCCTTGGGTGGTATATCAAAGTCATGAACGCTGTGATGGTTCTGGCTATCCCAAAGGGAAATCGGGGCATATTATTCATTTATATTCCAAAATTATAGCCGTATCCGATATTTTTGTGGCCATGTGTGCTGTCCGACCATACAGAGATGCTCTTTTGCCTTATAGTGCCATTGAAGCCTTGCTAAATCTCACCAGTCAAAATAAACTTGACCCCCAAGTAGTGCGGGCGCTTTTAGAAGTTCAATCACTATTTCCTATTGGTTCGTTGGTGCAATTAGAAGACGGGCGCGTAGCTAGAGTGGTGGCGAGCAATCCTGAACAATATACGCGTCCAGTAATTGTAGTTTTAAGTGACAATTCATTGGAACGCATAAATTTATTAGATAATCCTGAAATAAAAGTAGTCAAACCCTTACCTAACCCTAAAGGAATGAAATTAAAGACAAAATTGATAGGAATGTAGGGTAATTTTGCTTGAAAAGAACTTAAATCATGAAAAAAAACAAAAAATGCAAAAAATCTTGCTAATTACCCTTGATAAGTGAAAACATTAATCTATAATTAGCAACGCTTTCGGGCCAGTAGCTCAGTGGTAGAGCAACGCCCTTTTAAGGCGTGGGTCGAAGGTTCAAGTCCTTCCTGGCTCAGAAGACCGAGTTTCATTGAAACTCGGTTTTTTTATATTGGGCCATTATGATCGAAACACTAAGCGCACACTTAACTCTAGCTGATGAAAATTTGCCCAATTTAGCGTGGCAAAGCCATACTTTAAACACCATTCGCAGTACTAGCTTATCTTTTAGAGCATTACTATTAGCCAAAAGTTTTTTGCACAATCCTCGTAATATTATGGTGGTTTGTGCCGACGAAAAATCTGCCGGAAAATGGCAAGATAATTTGCGTGGTATTTTAGGGGAACAAGCTGTGGCTTATTTTCCTTCTTTGGGGATCTCGGCTTACGAAGACAAACTTCCTTTTAGAAGAATTTTAGAACAACGCTTAGAAGTCCTGGTGCATGCGCCCCAAAGGCCCATGGTGGTAGTGGCGCCTTTAGCAGCTGTGATGTTTAAATTGGCTTCTCCCCAAAGCTTTAAGCAACAAGGTCAAGCTTTTGCAGTAAACGAAGTCCTAGATTTGGACGAAGTCTATCAATGGCTGATACAGTCTGGGTACGAGGAGCAAAGCATGGTGGAAAATGTCGGGGATTTTTCTCTGCGGGGCTGTATTCTCGACATAAATCCCTTTTTGCAAGAAAACCCCCTGCGTATAGAACTTTTTGGCGATGAAATCGAATCTATACGCACTTTTGACCTGTTTTCCCAACGCTCCGTAGAAGAACTACGCCAGGTCAAAATATTCCCCATGGGAGAATTTACTTTTGACGAAAATGGGGAATCCCACGGGGTTTTCAGCGCAAAATCCGCCCTCACTCGGGCGAGCGACATTTTCCAATGGCTTCCCCAACAAAACATCGTTTTAGACGAAGTGGAAAAGATTTTTTCCCAAGTTCCCCAGCTCAATGCCCAACAGCAACAAATTTATGCGGATTCAGGCTTAGATTCTTCCTTAGAACCTGCGAATTTTTGGCTGAATTTGGAGCAATTAGAAGCTTATTGGAATAACCGTGAGCGTTTAGGATTTTCTAGCGTGCTTTTCGAAGAAAATCATGCTCAGCAATACGCCATGGATTTGCAAGGCAGAAATTCCGGTAATTTAGATTTGGTAGGGAAAAATATAGAGGAATTTCATGCCCGTGGTGCTCAAGTTTGGGTGGTGGCACCCAATCAAGGCCACGCCCAGCGTCTCAAGCAGATTTTAGATGGGCTTCCCATCGCCGGCGTGCTGGTGGGGCATATAGAAGAAGGTTTTTGGTGCGAAGACCTCGGCGTGGCCTATTTAACCGACCATCAAATTTTTAATCGCCCGCCTCGCCGCCCCAAAAAAGTGGCTTTGTCCAGTTCGGTACAAAGCGCAGTACAACTGGATTCTCTAAATGTGGGTGATGTGGTGGTGCACCAAGATCACGGTGTGGGCAAGTTCAAAGGATTATCTCGTATCCAAGTGGCCGATGCTTGGGTGGACTGCGTCATTTTAGAATACGCCGAAAATGCCACCCTGCAGTTCCCGGTGGAAGATTTATACAAAATAGAAGCTTTACAAGTTTCCGAAGATTATACCCCAGCTTTGCATAAACTCGGTTCTAAACGCTGGGAAAATGCCAAAGCTCGCGTGCGCAAACGCATCGTAAAAATCGCCAAAGAACTGGTAGAACTTTACGCTCGCCGCCAGGTTATACCTGGCCATGCTTTCCCCCCTGATGGTCCTGCGCAAAAAGAGTTTGAAGCGGCTTTTGAACACGAAGATACCCCGGACCAAAGCCGTGCCACCCAAGAAATCAAAAAAGATTTAGAACTAAATCGTCCCATGGATCGACTGGTTTGTGGCGATGTGGGCTTTGGTAAAACCGAAATCGCATTTCGCGCTTTGTTTAAAGTGGTGCAAGAGCGCAAACAAGTGGCTTTTTTAGTCCCCACAACCATTTTAGCCGCTCAACATTACGAAAGTGTGCGAAATCGTTTTGCCGATTGGCCGGTGCAAGTGGAATTGTTAAACCGTTATCGCAGTCCTAAAGAAAAGCGTGCGGTTTTAGGTAAACTAGCTTCTGGAGAGGTGGATGTGGTGGTGGGAACCCACGCTTTGCTCAGTGCCACCATTGAATTCCACGATTTAGGCTTGTTAATCATAGACGAAGAGCAACGCTTTGGGGTCAAACAAAAAGAGCGTTTGCGGGCTTTGCGCGAAAATGTGGATACTTTAGCTATGAGTGCCACGCCCATACCTCGCACTATGCACCTTTCCATGACGGGAGTACGAGATATTTCTTTGATCAATACTCCGCCACGCAATCGCTTACCCATAGATACTTCTGTGGTGCAGTACGATGAAAAAATCCTCACCCAAGCCTTAGAGGCAGAATTTCAGCGGGGCGGACAAAGCTTTGTGGTTTACGATAGGGTAAAAGACATTGACCAAGTGGCGGAAAAAGTCCAGGGTTGGATGCCCCCAGCTAGAGTGGCTGTAGCCCATGGACAAATGCACGAAAAAGACTTAGAAGCGGTGATGAACGCTTTTGTCAGTGGTTCCGTAGATATTTTAGTGGCTACTTCTATTATTGAAAATGGCTTGGATGTGCCCAATGCCAATACCATGATTGTGCTTAATGCTCATAATTTTGGCATGTCGCAACTTTATCAAATGCGGGGTAGGGTGGGGCGGTCCAATATTAACGCTTTTGCTTATTTAGTAACGCCTGCCAGTGGTATTATTACTCCCGTGGCGCAAAAACGCTTGGAAGCCTTGGAGCATTGCACCGATTTGGGCAGTGGCTATCAGTTGGCTATGCGCGATTTAGAAATCCGCGGTGCGGGGAATTTATTGGGTGATGAACAGCATGGTTTTATTGCCGAAGTGGGTTTTGACACTTATGTGCGCATGGTGCGCGAAGCTGTGGAAGAACTTCAGGGTAAGGTTGCTACTCCGGTTTTACAACCCAAGGTGGAATTGGGGGTGGATGCTTATTTACCCGAAAATTGGATTATAGATGGGGTGCAAAGAGTAGCTTTGTATCAGCGTTTGGTGCGCATCGAAAAACTGGCTGAATTTGGAGAATTGCAACAAGAATTACGAGATCGATACGGTCCCTTACCCCAAGCAGTTACTAATTTAATTTTAACTACTAAAGCTGGTTTTTGGGCGAAAATAGTTGGCATTCAACGGGTGCAAGTGAAAAATGGTCTATTAATCTTGACTTTTTTGGAAAATCCCGTGCCCGATTTGCAAAAAATGAGTGCTGGAGCAGAAAAAATCCCTTATCCTTTGCGCTTTTTATCTAACACTCCTCTGCAGATGGTGGTGGAATTGCCACCCCAATCAGGCGAGCATGCTAAAACCCAATGGGCGGAGCTAGGGGTGGGAGTTATGGGAGATTTAGGAAAGGTTTTTATTATATAGTAGTCTAAAGCCGTGGTAAATACTAAATTATCAGTTATGCGTTTTTTAATGTTCATGCTTTTGTTTACGCTCGTTTCTTGTGAAAAGTTTTTTCACACTAGTTTGCCCGTGGCTAAGGTGGGAGACAGTGTTTTGACTTTAGTTCAACTCAAGCAAAGTTTGCCCAGTGCCGAACACGGAAATAGTCAAGCTAAAATGAGTTTTATCAATCAATGGGTGGATCACGAAGTTCTATACCAAGAAGCACTGCAACAGGATTTGCATAAAGATCCCCAAGTGGCGTGGCTTATGCACGATGCCCAACGGAAAGTATTAATTTATGCTCTTTTAGATAGTATGGCGAGTACAGTTAAAGAGCCTGACGAAGGTCAAATAGAAGCTTTTTATGCCACAAATTCTCATAAATATACTTTAGAAGAGTCTTTGTATAAATATTCTTATATAAATTCTCCCAATGGTAAAATAGCCTGGGAAGTTTACAAACAGATTCCTAGAGTGAGTTGGGATAGTGTGCAAGAATGGACCACTTTAAATCGAGTAGATTCATGTTTGTGGTCTCATTTGCAAAAAGATAAAATCGGAGCCATAAGCTATCCCCAAAGATGTCAAGATTTTCAGGTTATAGTGCGTATAGATTCTGTGCGGAAAGCAGGAGAGCGTAAAACTTACGAAGAGGCTAGATCTTTGGCTTTGGCACAAATGAGTCGAAAAGAGCGTTTAGCAGCGATAGATTCGGCTACTAAGGCTTTAAAAATTACCCATCCAGTTTTTACTTGGAAAGAGAATTTTATAGTAAAGGAAGAAAATGATTAGAGTACTGTTATTGGTTTTAGTTTCTCTGAGTTTTGCTGCTAGAGAAAAAGTAGAGTCTGTGGTGGCTTTAGTGGATGGCAAAGTTATTTTGCAAAGCGAATTAATGAGTGCTGTGGAGCAAAGCCAAGGTGCCCCTGGTTTCGGTGGTTTAAGCCCCCAGGAGCAAAAAGCCAAGGTTTTAGAAAGCTTAATAGATGAAAAAGTGATTATGTCTAGGGCTTCTCGGGATTCCATCGAGGTTTCTGATGATGAAGTTCGCAATAGGGTAGATATGCACTTGCAAAGCATTGCCCTAAGTCAAGGGGTAGATCAATACCGTTTGGAGCAGGCCATTCAAGCCCAACTTGGCATGACCATGGCCCAATATAGAGAGCAATTATCAGCACAATTCTACGATCAATACTTAATGGCGCGTATTAGACAAAGATATATTGGTTTAGTGCAACCCACTCGTAAAGATGTGGAGGCTTTTTACCAAGAATATCGAGATTCCTTACCCAAACAATACAATAGCATAAAGGTAAGTCATATTCAGCTTCCCCTAGAAGCATCCACCGAAATTGTAGATTCAGTGCGCAATTTAGCTGTGCAAATCATCGACAGCTTAGATCAGGGCATAGCCTGGGAAAGCTTAGTGGCCCGCCATTCCCAAGATACTTCTGCTCGCCAAGGGGGTGATTTAGGCTTTTGGCGTAAAGGTTCTCTTGAACCCAGCTTTGAGCGAGTGGCTTGGCGCATGCAAATTGGGCAATATTCAGAAATACCAGTTAAAACCCGTTTGGGCTGGCATATTATAAAAATCCTAGCCAAAAAAGATGAACAGCTGCGCACGGCGCAAATTTTATTGCGAGTTAAACCTAGCGTGGCTGATTCCATAGCTTTGCATCAGCGTTTAGATTCTTTGGTAAATGCAGCGCGAAGCGGAGCGGATTTCGTTGCCATGGCAAAAACCCATAGCCAAGATCCCGAAACTAATTGGCGTGGAGGGTCTCTGGGGTGGATGGAGCGCAATCAATTGGATAGTGCTTATCAACAAGAGATTGCCAATCTCGAAGATGGCGAAGTTAGTGACCCTGTACAAATTGAAAATCATTGGCATATATTTAAGTTAGATGAGTCTATGGCAGTACGCTCTTTAACCCTAGAAGACGACTATAACTTGATAGAAGATATTGTAATCAATAAAATCAGTTCCGAAAAAATGCAAGTTCTTGTAGAAAAATGGCGCAAAGAAGTCTTTATTGAAGTGAGAAATAAAAAGTAATAGTTTGGTGTTTATGCAAAATTATTCCTTGCTCGCAAAATATTACGACCATTTTATGGATCATGTGGCATACAGTTCTTGGGCGAATTTTATTGAAAACTTGATAACTAAAAATAATTTAAGAACCGAAATTATTTTAGAAATAGCTGCGGGAACTTGTCGTTTGGTGGAAAGTATGCAAAATATTGCATACCAACAGTATATTTGCACAGATTTGTCTTTACCCATGTTGCAGCAAAGCAAAAATTCTTTTCCCAAAGCTGTGGTGGACATTTGCCATATTCCTTTTGCCGATAATAGCGTAAATATGGTATTAATGACCTACGACGCTTTTAATTATTTGAATCCAGAACAAGCTTCCCAAGCTCTGTCTGAAGTGCGTAGAGTTTTGCAAAAAGGCGGTGCTTTTATATTCGATGTTAGCACTGAATACAATTCCCTTAAATGGTTTGACGATTATTGCGATGTTTTAAAAATTGATGGGGCCACCATTGTCCGCGAAAGCAATTATGATTTTAATCTAGCTGTACAACATAATAATTTCACGTTTTTCATGCCCACGGAAGAAAAAGATATTTATCGCCAGCAAAAAGAGCACCATGTTCAATATGTTTATTCCGAAGAAATGTTGGAGGATTGGCTGTGTGATAAAGGATTTGAGGTGGCAGCGAAATATGGTGATTTTGAACTAGGAAACACTAAAAATAATACAGAACGCATCCATTTTATGGCGGTGAAACCATGATTCATTTTATGCATGTTACTAAAAGCTATGCCCAGGGTTGGAAAGCTTTAAATGATGTTAGCTTTAAAATAAATAAGGGCGAGTTTGTATTTTTAACAGGACATTCGGGGGCGGGAAAGACCACTATATTAAGATTAATTTATATGGATGAGCGCCCTGATAAAGAACGAGGTGGGCAAGTGTTGGTGCAAATGACACCATAATTGAGTTTCGATAGTAAAAACACCCCTGATAGCCAAATTCAGACCTTGCGACGCAAATTAGGTATAGTTTTTCAGGATTTTAAACTATTAAATGACCGTAATGTCTTTGAAAATATCGCCTTAGCTTTGCGAATTTCCGGTTATCCTAACCATCAAATTAAACCCAAAGTTTATGAAGCCATGACTTTGGTGGGGATTAGTCAACGGCGTTTTGCTATGCCTTACACCTTGTCCGGGGGAGAGCAACAACGAGTGGCCATCGCTCGCGCCATGGTGCATGATCCTTATATTTTACTTGCCGATGAACCCACGGGAAATTTAGATCCCGAAAATGCCCACGGTGTATTTGAAATCTTTAAAGAAATCAATGCTCGGGGCACAGCGGTGCTTATGGCCACCCACAACCCAAACTTCTATTTAAACAGCACTTTTCGCCGTTTAAACCTAGAGCAAGGGCGCTTATTAAATAGAGAAATCTTATAAAACCATTATATTTCTTGCATAAACACAAAACTTTGATACAATAAATTAAGAGAGGTTTTTGCGTTAGTTGTTGTGAAAGGAGGAAAATAATGACTGATGATGGGTCAGATAGCGAAATATTAAGTTTACTTTCACAGTTAGAAGTTTTAGTAAATCAGATGAATGTTCATGATTTGCCCACTTTGGTAAATCTTTTTCCTATCATAGATAAAATTAATTGCTGCGATAAAATTCCTTCAGCTTTTGTGGCTAAAACTTGTCGCATCAAAGAAGATATAGAAGCTGCTATAATGGGTGAAACAGTTTTAGAGAGTGTGTTGCCCAGAATTAAACATGGACTTTTTACGGCTATATCTAGTTTAAGCCCTTCTACTAATGTAGTTGCAGAAAAGAAAAGTTCACCTATGAAGTCTTTGCCAGAGAAAGAACCGTCCTCTAAAAGCGAAATTACTGTAGAAGTTGATTTGGATTTAGTGCGAAAATTCTGTGATGAACAACAAAATCATTTAGAAGACTTAGAGATATACGCCTTAGAATGGGAAAAAGGTTGTGCCCAAGCTTTACCTGAAATAAAGCGTTATTTACATACTTTAAAAGGCGAGTTTGGGGTTTTAAATTACCCTCAACTGGCGAATTTAATCCATATAGTAGAAGATGCCCTAGATCAAGATAAATTTAGTGCCGATTATCTTTTACGACTAAAAGATTATTTAAGTAATGTAATGCCATTGCTGTACAAAGGGCAAAGTGCTGAAATAGAAACTAAGGATTTGATAGAGCTTGGACTAGCAGTCGCAGAAGAAAAAATAGAAAAGGCCGAAAATCCTGAGGAAACTAACACAGATTTTGCCAATGATCCCAGTTTTGTCATAGATTTTATATAAGAGTCCCTAGAGCATATAGCTGATATGGAAGCTAATTTGCTCCAACTAGACGATGACCTAAACAATATTGAAAGATTACATACCTTTTTTAGAGCTTGTCATACCATTAAAGGTTTGGCGGGTTTTTTACGATTTGATGATATTCAAGAGTTGGCCCATGTTGTAGAAACTTTAGTGGATGAATTGCGCGAGGGTAAATTTGAAGTTAAACATTGCCATGTGGATGTGCTTTTTACCGCCGTGGATTTATTTAAGGACTTATTTGAGGTGGTGCGTGCTAGTTTAGAGGGGGTTACATTGGTGCGCCCTACAAACTTTGCTAAGGTGCTTAAATGCTTAGTTAATGTAAATAGAAGCGATTGTGATTTCAAAGTGGATCCTACCAAAAAGCTAGGTGAAGTTTTAGTGGATGCGGGTATCATTCACCCAAAAAGAGTGGAAACAGCCATTGTTAAGCAGGTCAGGGGAGATAAACGCAAAGTGGGGGAGATTTTAGTAGAAGAATCGGTGATTACTCCCCAAACTGTGGAAAAAGTGTTACACGCGCAAAAAGAAGGGCGTTCTAAACGCTCATCTGAAATAATAGAAGAATCCGTGCGAGTGCCAGTACGCCGTTTGGATCATCTCATAGACTCCATTGGCGAAGCGGTAATTGCCCAATCCATGATTGCAGCGGATCCTTTAATTAATGATGAAAATTTTGAAGCCAGTGGGGCAGATAGAGAATTACTGCGCTTAAAGGTAGCCCGAGCCGAAGTTATCATGCGCCAAATCCAAGAACTTTCCATGTCTTTGCGCATGGTTTCCATTAGGAGTGTTTTTCAAAAAATGGGTCGCTTGGTGCGAGATTTATCGCGGGAAACTGGTAAAAAAGTGGATTTAATTTTAGAGGGAGAAAACACTGAATTAGACAAAACCGTCATCGAAAACATAGGCGACCCCTTGGTGCACATGGTGCGCAACGCTTTGGATCATGGCTTGGAAACTGTGGAAGAGCGTTTGGCTAATAATAAACCCGAGCAAGGCACGCTGAAGCTGCATGCTTTTCACTGTGCGGGCAATGTGCATATAGAAATCAAAGATGATGGGCGTGGTTTAGATAAAGCTCAAATTTTAAATAAAGCCATAGAGCGAGGTATTGTAGATGGCAAGCAAAGCTTGTCTGATACCGAGATTTACAATTTGATTTTTGCTCCTGGATTTTCCACCGCAGCGGAAGTTACCAATATTTCTGGGCGTGGGGTGGGCATGGATGTGGTGCGTAAAAACATTGAAGAACTGCGCGGTTCCGTAGAAATTAGTTCTGAATTAGGTCGTGGCACTACTTTTACCATCGCATTGCCCCTTACTTTGGCCATTATTGACGGTATGGTGGTGAGTTTAGATAGTGAACGCTATATAGTTCCCACTTTGAGTATTGTTACTACAGTGGCTTTGGAATCTGGAATGATTTCCACTGTGGCCGGTAAAGGCGAAGTTATCACTTTACGGGGCGAACTGGTGCGCTTGGTGCGTTTAGAACATCTTTTTAATGAAGCTACTACTTGGCAAAATTCAAAAAATGGCGTGGTAGTGGTTCTCAGCGACTCTACGGGGAAAAAAGTGGGGCTTTTGGTAGATGAAATTTTGGAACAACAGCAGGTAGTAATCAAAAACATGGGAGGTTCTATAGTCGAAGTCCCCGGTATCAGTGGGGGTGCAATTATGAATGATGGCACTGTTAGTCTTATTATAGATGTGGCAATGCTATTGAGACAAATTTAATAACAGAGGAGATGTTATGGCAGAAAACACCGAAAACGCTAGCGTGGCTGATAACGAAGTAGGTTTAGCCTTGGCTGGCAAATATCTAACCTTTTTCCTTGCCGAAGAAGAATACGGACTAAAGATTCTTAAGGTGCAGGAAATTATCCAAATGCAAACCATTACTCGAGTACCCCGTACTCCTGATTTTGTGCGTGGCGTGATCAACTTGCGAGGCAAAGTGATACCCGTGGTGGAGTTGCGCAAAAAATTTGACCTTCCCACGGTGGAAGATACGGAAAGAACTTGCATTATAGTGGTGCAGATTCAACAAAAAGCTGAAACTGTAATAATGGGAGTAATCATAGACGAAGTACGCGAAGTCTTAGACATTGAGGCGGAAAACATCGAAGAAGCTCCATCATTTGGCGCCAGCATAGACACGGACTTTATTTTAGGAATGGGAAAGTTCGAGCAAAGTGTTAAAATACTCTTGGATATAGATAGAGTGCTAAGTAACGATGAACTAGAATCAATAAATAAACTAGGCAATTAATAATACAGAGGATATATTATGTTTAAAAATATGAGAATCGGTGCGCGCTTGGGCCTAGGATTTGGGCTTTTAGTGCTAATTTTGGCATTGGTGGGCTCTTATGCCATAAACAGTGTGCAAAAAATAGATGACAGTCTTGATGTTATGGTAAACGATAGGTTACCAAAAATAATTCAAGCTAATGAATGGTACGATGGTGTGAATGCGGTGGCGCGAATTTTACGCAA
>JAAZFC010000100.1 GCA_012511955.1 Fibrobacter sp.
ACGATAACATGCGCGAATGCCATTGACATTCCAACTATAAATATTCATATATTTTACCTAATATAATTATACCAAATCTAATACAAAAACATAAATATTACTCATCTTTAGTTTTCGCAACTATATTTGAAGAATAACCTTTAAAAAGGAAAGCCCATGCGACAAACATTTTTTTCATCTGTTTCTGTGCTAGTTGTTGTTTTTTTATTCTCTTGTAGCTCTAGCAAGAATGTCGTCTTAGATGTTCCCACAGACCTCCCTGAAATATGTAAAGGTATAGATTTCGTGTCACAACCCGATATGCGAGAACTTTGTGGCGTTAGAACTTTGCGCTATCAAGCATATCAAAACATTGCCCTCCAACGCTATTTAATCATGCCTAAAGGAGCGAGCATCGTTAAATCTCAAAACAGCTTAGAACTACGATTACCCAATATTTTACCCATCCCTTTACCTCAAGAATTAGCTAACTCCATTGAATTTAGTCAAGAAAAAAGATTAGAACAGATAAAAAACACCATGGATTATAAAGAGTTATTTACATCTAACCGGGAGCGCATCAAGATTTTTAAGCTCTCAATCCCCCTTGATGCTGGAGGAGTTAATGAGTTTTGCTTTAATATACCCGAAGTAAAGTTAGATAACCGCAAACGCACTCACAGTAGTACGCGCATAGAGTCTTTAAAATGCTCTGACTACGATAACATCATTGCTAAATACTCGAATTAACATAAAAATGTGACTTAACTCACACCTACCCTTTTTTCCTGAGGACAATTTGGTTATCTTATGAGTATTCTGATTAAGGAGAATAAAATGAAAAGAATATTAATTTCACTTATAGCAATAGCTTTAGTTTTTGGCTGTTCAAGTTCCAACCCTAATAAAGTTGCTGGCTACAAAGTTGCAGAAACTCCCACTACTGAATTAGATGCAATTAAAAAGGCCTTAAATAAAAAAAATGTAATGGCTGAAATCGGTATAGGAGAATCCACAGACGAAATGGTTGCTATGACCATAGCCCAAGATGCTGGACGAGCTGCCATTGGTGTATCCATGGGCGACCAAGTAAAAAGGCTGTCCGAGCAATATGTGCAAAATGTTAGCGGCGAAGCTAAACAGATCTGGGAAGAAAAAACCAACCATGTTACTGCAGAACTATTGCGCGGTACAACAGCTATGAAGTCTATCACCCTTTATAACGAAGAAAAAGCTTCCTATAAAATCTATACCTTAATGGTTTTAGATCCTGGAATGTTTAAAGAAGCTCTTAATAACGCTAGTGCTGGCAATGACGAGTTGGAACTCAGAGTAAAATCTGCCGACATGCAACAACGCCTAGATGAAGCTGTTAAAGAATATCAACAACATTACGGTAGATAATTAAGCAAATCCTTGCTAAGCAGCTAAATACTTAACTTTACTGCAAGTATTTAGCTTTTAATTTTCTTAGTTTTTTGTTAATAATTGCTCAAAATAAGCCACGGTTTGCTCTAGACCTTTGCGTAATTGGGTGCATGGCTTCCATTTGAGCAGATCTTTTGCCAAGCTTATATCTGGCTGTCTTTGCTGGGGATCATCTTCTGGAACTGGCATAAAGACAATTTTTGAAGAACTGCCAGTGATTTCAAGCACTAAGTTTGCTAATTCCATAATAGAAAACTCTATGGGATTGCCCACATTAACGGGGCCAATACTCTGTTCTTGCTCCATCATTAGATTTAAAGCTCTAATTAAATCGTCCACATAACAAAAAGAACGAGTTTGTTTACCATCTCCAAAGAGGCTAATGTCTTCGTTGCGCAAGGCTTGCACAATAAAATTTGACACCACGCGCCCATCGCTGGGGTGCATACGTGGTCCATAGGTGTTAAAAATGCGCGCAATGCGTATATCTACTTCATTTTGACGATGATAATCCATAAATAAAGTTTCTGCCACACGCTTTCCTTCATCATAACAAGAACGAATACCTATGGGATTGACATGCCCCCAGTAACTTTCATTTTGAGGATGTACTTGGGGGTCTCCGTAAACTTCGCTAGTACTAGCTTGTAAAATACGAGCTTTAGTACGCCGACATAAGCCCAGCATATTTATTGCACCCATCACATTGGTTTTAATGGTTTTTACTGGGTTATGTTGGTAATGAATAGGAGATGCTGGGCAAGCAAGATTGTAAACTCTATCAACTTCAAGCAAAATAGGCTCGGTAATATCGTGCCGTAGCAATTCAAAGCGTTTATAATCCAACAAATGCTCTACATTGCTGCGCTGCCCCGTAAAAAAATTATCTAAACATATTACTTCGTGCCCTTGTTTAATTAACAAGTCACATAAGTGGGACCCTAAAAAACCTGCACCGCCTGTTACTAAAACTCTCATAGTTCCTCTCCCTGCAAGGCTACCAAGCGCACACCGCGCAAAGTTAAATAGGGGTCATAAAAATGCACCAAATTAGTTTTTTTCATTAGCAAATTAGACCAACCACCGGTGGAAAAGACTTTTATGGGGTTATCTAAATCTAATTCAGCTATAATACCATTCAATAAATACTCTAATTGCCCTAAAAACCCATATAACACCCCTGTTCTCAAAGCATCGTCAGTGTTATTTGCGATAAACTTATCAGTCCAATCTAAAGTTACGGGCATTAGTCTTGCCGTTTTTTGTATTAGCGTTTCTAAGCCTACGGTAATTCCTGGAGCGATAATTCCACCTTTAAAACGACCATCTTTCATTACATCAAAGGTGGTAGCTGTACCCATATCTACCACTATTCCCGTTTCATAACCGTTTTCGCGCAAGGCCAACACATTACTGATACGATCTGAACCTAGTAAGTCTGGCACCGGATAATCGATGCTTAAACCCAAGCAATTTCGCGCAGATACAACTTTAACGGGTTTTTCAAACAAATAATTCAACGCTTTGGCCCAAGGGCGTTCTAACATGGGCACCACGGTGGATAATCCTATGTGAGTAACCTCGGTGTTACGCAATTTACTGGATTGATTTAACAAGCCGCTTATACGCAATAAAACTTCATCGGCGGTGGCTTGGGTTCTGGTAGTTAAACGCCAATATTCTATGATTTCTTCGCCTCTAAAAACACCAATAATGGTATGGGAGTTTCCCACATCTACCACCACAATTACGGGGGCAGTACTCATCAAACAATCCTCATAGAGATATCTAATGCTTTAACACTATGGGTTAAAGCTCCCACCGACACAAAATCTAAACCCAAAGTCCCTAAAGTTTGCAAACGCTCCAAATCCATGTTTCCCGATGCTTCTAATTTTACGCTATCACCTGATTTACGCACCATTTTCACCGCTTCGGCCATGGTTTCATTATCCATATTGTCAAGCATAATTACATCTACGCCCTTACCCAACAATAGTTGTAAATCTCCAAGGTTTTCCACCTCTATTTCCACTTTTAAATCAGCTTTATTCTGAGCGCGCACACTGGCTAAAGCTTCGAGCACTCCGCCGCTAGCTTTAATATGATTGTCTTTTATTAAAATCATATCGTGCAATCCCATGCGATGGTTATAGCCACCCCCTGCCCGCACTGCGTACTTTTGTAAGCGTCTAAAACCCGGCAAAGTTTTGCGAGTATCTAAAACTTTAGTTTTTGCACTTCCCAAAGCTTTGACATATTGAGCCGTAACACTAGCCACCCCAGAAAGTTGCTGTAAAAAATTTAATATCACCCTTTCGCCTGTGAGTAAAGCTTGGGTATGGCCAAAAATACTTGCTATTTCATCACCTACATCAACACTATCTCCATCCTGGCAAAAGTTTTCAATTTCCACGCCAGTATTAAGAATCTGAAAAACTTGCTCTACAATGGGTAAACCTGCAACAATTCCCGGTTCTTTAGCAATTAAAGTGGCTTTTTGCTTTTGCGTTGCAGGGATAGTCCATAAAGAAGTAAAATCCCCAGGTCCAATATCTTCATTTAAGGCTAAACGAATTAAAGTTTGTGCATCACTTACGGGAAATTCGGAGTGACTAAATTTAAGAGGCATTATATTTTCACCTAAATTAATGTTTATTCGCTCCAAATTTATAAAAACTTTAAATTTCCTCAGATTATTTGAGATAAGCTTTTATAGAATTAAACAACCTATCCTTGATTTTGGGGATTTTTAAGTTCAGTATTTGCAGATTTTGATTTTGGTGCAGGCTGAATACCCATGGATTCTGCTTCTGGACTAGTTGCTGGCTCCACTGGTTCTTTGCTAGGATGCTCTTGTTTACTAGGCTCTTCTTTAGCTTCTTGAGCTTTGTTAGGTTCTTCCTGAGCTTTGCTAGGTTCTTCTTGAGCCCCTTTGGCTTCTTGAGCTTTGTTAAGCTCTTCTTGAACTTCTTCAGAGTCGTCTTCTAAGTCTTGAGGATCACTTTGATAAGCATTCTTTGAAAAATCGAAGGACTGAGACAGTCCTATCATATAGCCATAAGCGGGAAACCTTTGATAATTGGGCAATTTTGAACTTGCATCTATGCCAGGTGTATAAAGAATATCTTTTTGAGGATTTAGATCAAAATTAATACCTCCATATACTTGCATGCCAATTTCATCTATGTTGAACTGCAAACCTGCGGATGATTTAAGGGGGTAACTAAATATGGGAATATCTTTAGATGCCTGATTGATAGGCACTTCGGATTCAAAAGACCAAAACACGGTAAAGGGAGGAACAGGTGTAATTTCTACGCCAACCCCTATTAAAAAAGCATTTTGACTGCTCGCACCAGAAAAAGCCGCTCCCCAATTGAAATGCAACATAATGGGAATTAAATCTTCGGCAGCACCTAAATTGGCGGTGGCTAACATTTTTGCAACAAAAACTGGGCCACGAGCTCCAAAAGCATTTCTGGTTTGCGGGGTTTGCATATCACCAGCTATGGTGGTGTTCCAAACATTGCGATTGTACCCCCCTTTTTTACCTGCAGAACTTGCTGTGGGCCAATCGAATTGTGCCAACAAAGCAATTTCAAAACCCGCTGGATGAGGATAAGGTGGATAGTTCATTTTAAAACTAGTGCGCAAATCACCAACACCTTGATGTCTTTTATCTAAAATGTCATAATCTCTATAATATGGAACGGAAAAACCTATATCGAAATAATCAAAAAGACCATAGTTAAAGGCCGTAACTATATCCATGCGACTAGCATCTTTAGAAAACTCATCTAAACGCAAATCTTCGCCGAGATAGTAGGCTCCTCCTATATCTACTTGCAATACATTCTTTCCTAAAGGGAAAGCTGATTGAACTGTACCGCTTCCATTTACTCCCCCTGATAAAGCACTGGCGGCAAATAAGCTTAAGGGAGAAATCAATAAAAATAGTTGTAAATATTTCCTCATAATAGCAATTTAGTCATTTCCTCGTAGTAGTCCAATGATTTTTATAGATTTGTTGCTATGAAACTTTCTAAATACTTTTTCCAGACCTTGCGTGAGACCCCTGCAGACGCTACTTTGGCATCACATATATATCTATTAAGAGGCGGATATATCAAAGCTTTAAGTGCCGGAATATATTCCATTTTACCCATGGGTTTACGAGTTATTCGCAAAATAGAGAACATTATTCGCGAAGAAATGGAACGAATTGGTGGTTTAGAAGTGGATTTGCCCTTGGTGCAAACAGCTGATTTATGGTCAGAATCTGGTCGCTACCAAGCTATTGGCGAAGAATTATTGCGTTTCAGAGACCGAGGAGATCACTCTATGGTGCTCGCCATGACCCACGAAGAGGCTGTTACGGACATGGCGCGAGCGGTTTTAAGTAGCTATAAACAGCTACCATTTATGCTTTACCAATTTAAAGTGAAATATAGAGACGAAGCGAGGGCCCGGGGCGGTTTGATACGAGTTCGGGAGTTTACCATGAAAGACGCTTACAGTTTTCATAGCACCGAAAAAGATTTAGACGCGTATTACCAAGAAGTTTATGATAGCTATTTGCGAATCTTCCGAAAAATGGGCATAGACCCAGTGGTGGTACAGTCCGATACGGGAATTATGGGAGGGGATATTGCCCATGAGTTTATGTTAGCCACTCCCCATGGCGAAGATTATCTGATTTTATGTGAAAAATGTGGTTTTCAAGCCAATCAAGAAATAGCTCAATTTGTGCGCCAGCCTTTTAAAAGCGAAGATTTACCTTTAAGCAAAGTGGCCACGCCCGACTTGCAATCCATCGCCGAAGTTTCAGAATTTTTGCAAGTTTCCCCTGAAAGCACTGCTAAATGCGTGTTTTACGATGTAGATGGTGAACTTATTACGGTGGTTCTCCCTGGGCACTTAGAAGTTTCCGAAACTAAATTGCGCAATTACCTAAAAACCCAAGAGCTTGCACCCGCCGAGGACCAGTTGATTCGCAATGCAGGCATGGAACCCGGTTACGCAGCACCTATAAATGTAAAAACTCGAGTGATTTTAGATTTAGACTTGGACAAAGCCCAAGATTTGGTGGTAGGAGCCAATGAAGAAGGCTATCATTTTAAACATTGCATACCTTCCCGAGATTTCTCTCCTGGCTATGAATTAGCGGATATTGCCCAAGCCGATGAAGGGTGTTTATGCCCTCAATGCCAAGCTCCTTTGCACAGCACACGCGGTATAGAACTAGGCAATATTTTTAAATTGGGCACTACCTTTAGCGACGGTATGGACTGCAAATATTTAGACGAATCTGGTCGCCAACAATCCCCTATTATGGGTTGCTACGGTATCGGTGTTGGTCGCCTAATGGCTTCGGTTATTGAAGAACATAGCGATGACTGGGGTCCAATTTGGCCTAAAAATATTGCGCCATTTCAAGTATTGATATTAAATATCAACAAAAACGCCGAAGCCATGGAAGCTGCGGAGAAAATCTACCGTGAATTAATAGTAAAAGGTGTAGAGGTGCTCTTCGACGACCGGGCAGAAAGACCCGGAGTAAAATTTAAAGATGCTGATTTATGGGGAATCCCTGTGCGCATTGCTGTGGGGGGTAAAAACTTGGTCCAAAATCAAGCTGAGTGGAAACTGCGCTCCGAAAAAGACTTTGAACTAGTCGATTTAGACAAAATTGTGGAAAAAACCATTAACTGGTTAAACTCTTAAACCCTCTCACTTAACTACTTTGAAATTATGGCTAATTCCCAAGACGATAAAAACAAAAAACCTTCTGTTAAGAACCGAATTTTTCGTACTTTAACCAAAGAAATCATCATCCCTATTTCCCTGGCCTTGGTGGTAATATTTTTTGCCATCCAAGCATTTAAAATTCCCAGCGGATCCATGGAAAATTCCCTGCTCGTAGGAGATTTTTTATTGGGACTAAAATTCGTCTATGGGGCCCCCATTCCCTTTACCGACAAAAAGCTTCCCGCTTTGCAAGAAGTTAAAGAGGGTGATATTGTGATATTTCGCTTTCCAGGAGAGCCAGAATATCCAGATTATGAGCCCGATCGCTACAATCACATCGCCAATCTGCTGATGTTGGGTAACTTGTACTGGGATAAGCAACCAAAACCGGGAATGCCAAGGCTTGTGCACTTCCCCACGGGACCCAAAGATTTTATTAAACGCTGTGTGGGGCTTAGTGGTCAAACTGTAGAAGTCAATAATGGTGTGTTAAAAGTAGATGGACAAATCAAACCTGTGCCTGGCTATGGATATTACACTCCCCAACCCCGAGAACCCACCCCCAAAGACTTTTTTTCCAAACGCAAAATACCCTCTCCTGGAGACACCCTACACTTAGATTCCATGGGCATTGTGGATTTATGGTTTGCCCGCTCTTTGATGATGCAAGAAAACCCCCAACAAAGGTTTGAAATTCAAATGGAATTGATAGATCCCCACGGTAAAAAAGCATCTGAATTTGTGTTTCCCGACTTTAAAGTTCCACTTTTTTACCACAAAGCCATGCTAGCCAATATTATTTTAGAACAGAACGCCCCTTTTGCCCAAGCTCCTTTGGTTATGGGCGATACCATTAGCGGCAAAGTTCCTTTTTCCTTTTTTAGTCACTATGCTAAAAGTGGTTTTATCAGCCACCCTACCCCGCCCCCAGGCAAATTTGCCCGCACCGTGGCCTATGACTTTTTTGACCCCACTCAGTTTGAAGATCTGGAGCATAATGTTCAGCTGTTAAATGAAAACCTCAAAGCTGCAGCCTTGGCAGCTAGTCTTGATACCGACAACGGTGAAAACCTTGATTCAGTTCCACCTGCACCTCAATATCGCCTCAATTATCAAATTAACCATCAAGGCAAAGCCATAAACAAATATGTAGTGCAACAAAAAGTTTATTTTATGGTGGGCGATAATCGCGACAATTCCCAAGATAGTCGTTATTGGGGATTTGTAAGTGAAAGAAACATCAAGGCCAAGGCTTTTATCATTTACTTTTCTTCAGAAAGCTTTAACCCCCTTAAATACCGCTGGACTAGAATTGGCAAACTAATCCAAGACATCGGTCGTCCTAATCAGTAAAATGCCCACCTTCAAAAAAATTGCAGCTTTTTGCAGTAGCGCTCTGCTTATATTTAGCTGCGCCACTGTGGTTCCCCCCGATGGTGGTCCCGAAGATAAAAGCCCGCCCCGCATTTTAGCGGTCTATCCCCCTCCTAACTCTACGGATAATCCTGAAGAGTTAAAAATCGTGTTACAATTTGACGAATGGATTAGCGATCCAGTCCCCAAAGGTGCCGTGCGTATATCTCCCCCAGTGGCAGGCCGAGTTTTAACTGAAGTTAAGGGCAATATGTTACATATAAGTTCCAATGAAAATTTAGATTCAGCCACCACTTATACTGCAGTGATTTCTAACGCTATCAAAGATTTGCGCAACAATCCCTTGGGCCAGCCTTATACCCTGCTTTTTTCCACCGGTCCCCAACTTGACACCTTAGAAGTTTCGGGTTGGGTTAAAATCCCTGACACCGCTTTAGTGCGCAAAAACTTTCCCGTGGTAGCCTTGTACCCCATGGGAACAGAAAGGCAAAACAAAAGTTATTTGCAAAGAGTCTATAAAGACTCACTCAAAGACAGTTTAGTGCCTCAAATGGGCTTTGAGCCCGCTATGTTAATTACCCAAACTGATAGCACAGGGCGTTTTGAGCTTTTTGGTGTAGCTCCGGGGGAATATCGAATAGCAGCCTTTATAGACGCTAACCGCAACAATATCATAGATATACAACAAGAAATTGCAGGGGTTGGAAGCGGCGAAATACATGTTAAAGGACATTCTTTGGATTCAATATTTTTGTTTATGGATTCCCAAGACACCGCTAGTTTAAGCCTAAGTGAAGTTAGCCAACAGTTAGGATTTTTTATCAATTTAAAATTCAATCGGCCCATAAATAAAGAAAACTTAGATAGCATTGCCTCTAATTGTGGAGTTTATAATAAAGACTCTACCTTAAAGCAAGCTGCCAATGCTTGGTGGCCTTTGGGCGACACTTCACAAATCAATTTGGCCTTCAATTATGAGTTTAGTGAAGATAGCAGCTATAATATTGGTTGTAACACCGAAGATTTACATAAATTTAACTGGCAAAACCCCAAAGACACCGCTCAGAGCTCTTTTGTGCGCCTATGGTTAGCCGATCACAATCCAGCATTGGATTCTACTCCGCTAATAGTGGGAACATACAATATCCCCATAAATGCCGATACAATTTTGCCCAGACTACGAGCTATTTACGATCAAGACACCATCCCATTAGTGGGAAAACAGCGTTACGCTAATTCTTGGGAAGCACGCCCTAGCAAAGTTTTAGCCAAGAATGCTAGAATTAGCATTGCTTTAGAACAAATTGATAGTTTAAAAAAAGACAGCACGGTAGAGGTTAAAACTTCGTGGCGACCTTTGAGTTTTATAGAAACTGCAAACCCATTAGATTTAACTCAATATTCAGGAAAGATAAATGGATGTGACGAAAACATCGTTATAAGGCTATATTCTATTAAAAACAAACAACAATACTTAAGCCATTGTGACGGTGAAGGAAATTTTATATTTAACGATATTTTAGTTGGTAAGTATTTCTTAGATTATTTTGCGGCTACGAACCAAGACCAAAAACCTTATGCTGGCAGTGTTAGCCCGTATCGAGTTGCCGAAGTTTGGAGATTTGTAGCCGATACTATTTTTATTACTAAGGAAACTCAAAACGACTCTATCACTTACCCTTCTTTAAAATCAGGAGCATATTATGAACTTAAATGAATTTATTGCCATAGACATCGAAAGTACTGGATTGGATCCTGATAAAGATGAAATTATCGAAATTGCCATGGTGCACTTTAAAGATTCCCAAGTGCAAAAAACTTTTAGTTCACTGATAAAACCCCAGCAGGAAGTACGCCCTTTTATTTTAAAGTTAACGGGGATTAATAACGAAGAATTAGCCTCGGCACCAGACTTTAAGGCTATTAGTGAAGAACTTATTAATTTCATGGGAACTTTGCCCATGGTGGCTCATAATGCGATTTTTGATAGCAGATTTTTGAAAACCGCTTTAAAGAAAGTCGATGCTCCTTATAAAATGCCGATTTTTTACGACTCGCTTTTGCTTTCTCGCATCGCTTGGCCTTTAATGCCCAACCATCGCTTAGAAACTCTGATTACCGAATTAAAACTTGTTCGGGAACAATCCCACCGCGCATTGCCCGATGCCCAAGCCTGCGGAGAGATGTTTTTGCTCGCCTTGGAAAAATGTCAGAAATTTAGCGATCTCAGCAAATATCACTTGGCGCAACTAAGCAAAAACAGCCCTTGGGAAAATATTTTTGGCAAATTCACCGATATTCCCAGCGAAACCACCATCACCGCTTGCCCCAGCACCGCAGATGCTCCCAACGATGAAAAACCAGATATTCCCGTGCGCATTAGGGACTGGTTTGGCGCCGAAAGGCTTTTAGCCAAGAACTTTGCGAACTATACCAATAGCAACCCCCAAAATGACTACGCTGGCATTGTGGAACGCAATATGTTTCGAGGAGGAACGGCGGTTTTAGAATCTAACCCTGGCATAAACACCGCCCAGGCTTTTTTGGTTCCCGCTTTACTCAAAGTAGTACAAAGCCAGGGGCGATTAGTAATAAGTACGGGGAGCAAAGCCAGTCTAGATAATTTGGCTACCCAACTCGCGGCTTTACTCCCGCTTTTTGGCGCGCATATCAAAGTCGCCACCATCAAAAAGCGTAACCACTATTTGTGTTTGCGCAAGTTCAATGAGCATTTGCAAAATCATGAACTTTTGCTCACTTCCGACGAAAAACTGCAAATTATGCCCCTAATTCCTTGGATAGAATTCACTCAAACTGGAGATGCTTCTGAAAACAATGGCTTTAATCTCAATCGCAACTGGCAATTATGGTATAAATTGCAAAGCGATGCCGCTTCTTGTGTAGCTAATGACTGTGAATTTGCGGAACAGTGCTTTGCCCTTAAAGCCCGCAAAAAAGCTGAGGCCGCCAATGTATTAATCACCCAACATCAACTATTTATTGAAAATTTAGATGCTGATTTAGCGCTTTTACCCCGCTATGAACACAGCATTTTCTGTGATGCCCACACATTGCCCCAACTCAGCCATGGCATTTTGGGTAAAAACATCAGATTTTTTGACCTACGCAATCAAGTTAAAATCCTCGCCCACACCAGAGAAATGGAGAAAGGGCTTTTAGCCGTGCTAGAACAGAAGGTAGCAGAGAGCAATCGTGCAGAAGTACAGGAAAAATGCCAAAGCATTAGAAAACTTATTAGCGAGTGTGAAAAACAATTACATCGCTTTTTTATACGCATTGGTAAAAGCGTTAAAAAACAAGGTTCTAAACCTAATCTACGATATTCTTATAGCATACAAGCGGAGTATGAAGCGGATAATAAAAACCTATTAGAAGGATTAATATCTTTTGAAAAACAAACTCAAGAATTAATAGACTCCTTACAAGAAAACCCTGAAATTAAGTTTCTCGTTAAAAATGTTGCCGGTATTTTAAGTGAATGTGAAAAATTCCGCAAAGACCTAGAGTTTGTATGCGTAGGTTCCAAAGAAGATTGGGTTTATTGGTTAGAAGAACCAGGCAACCCCCATACATTGGTAATGCAAGCGCAACCTCTTAGCATTCATAATTTATGGTTAAACAAACATTATAAATGGGTGCAGTCAACCTTGTTCACCTCTAATACTCTAAGCTTGGAAAACAATTTTGATTATTTCACTTGGAGAATGGGCTTAAAATCTCGCAACTTGCCTAAAAACAAAACGCCTTTTGTCCGTAAAGTTGCTAATCCGTGGAATGTTGAGGAAATGCGCAAAGTTGTGGTGGCAGACTTTTTGCCTAACCCCAGCGATAAAAACTTCCAAAAAGAAATGGATGCCTTATTAACTGAGATTTTAAATCCCAGCAATTTAAACACATTGGCCCTATACACCAGCCAATATTCCCTGCTACAAAGCCATGAAGCTTTAGAAGAAATTTTTGCGGAACAACAAAAACTCTTGCTTTCCCAAAGCACCGATGGGACTTTAAACAATTTGCTAGACCTTTTCCGTAAAGAAAAAGGCGCTTGTCTCCTGGCTAGTCAAAGCTATGCAGAGCATATTTTTCAACAAGAAATTGCTGTAGATTTACTGGTTTTAAGCAAGCTCCCTTTCCCCAGTCCTGGTGACGCTTTAGTACAAGCCCAGGGCGAAGCGATTAAAGAGCGCAATGGCAACCCTTTTAGAGATGTTTTTATGCCCACCGCCCTTAATGAAATGCGCCTTGCCATGGACAATATGCTTAAATTTTCCCAAGATAAAGGCATAGTTTTGATCTTAGACAAACGAGTTGTCACTGAAAAATATGGCCGCTCTTTTTGCAGTTTATGGGATAACAAACATATTGTGGTAAAAAGTTTAGCTGATTTACAAAAGATTTTACTACAATAAGTTAAGGCTGCTTTGCTTATAACTAGGAGTTATTCATGCGCCAACTATGGTTTATGGTTTTTCATGCTGTGATTTTTGCAGTCCCTGGAATATGCAACGCCCAGTGGACCCTAGCTTGGTCCGATGAATTTGACTATACAGGCAGCCCTGATTCCAACAAATGGGGCTACGATATAGGTGGTCATGGTTGGGGCAACAATGAATTGCAATTTTATACTAATCGCTTGGAAAACTCATCGGTAAACGATGGTATTTTAACCATTACCGCTCGCAAAGAGAGCTATCAAGGCAAAAACTACACTTCAGCCCGCTTAGTTACCCGCCACAAAGGGGATTGGCTGTACGGCAAAGTAGAAGTCAAAGCCAAATTGCCCCGAGGTGTGGGAATGTGGCCGGCTATATGGATGTTGCCCACGGATAATATTTACGGCACTTGGCCGGCCAGTGGCGAACTGGATATTATGGAAAATGTGGGCTACGATAGTACGCAAATTCACTGTAATATTCACACTCAAGCTTATCACCATAGCATTGGCACCAACAAAGGCAATTCTATTAAGCTCTCTAACCCCTGGGATGAATGGCATATTTATAGCATGGAATGGTCGGCGGACACGGTATCTTTTTTTGTGAATGAAACTTTGGTATTCAGCTTTGCCCGCCATGGAAATTTCAACCAATGGCCTTTTGACCAGCGTTTTCACCTTATTTTAAACATTGCGGTGGGAGGAGATTGGGGAGCAGCTAAAGGCATAGACGACAGCTATTTTCCCCAGCAAATGCTCATCGACTATGTACGGGTTTATCAAAAAGACACCACCCAAAATCATGGGCCTTCTGGTCCCATTGACGGAGAAATGGTGTGGAATGGCGATTTTTCCGAAGCTTTATTCAAGTGGGATGGAGTGGGGGCTTACGAAGGCGCCGTGGCTTCGGGAGCGGTGGAAAACGGCGAATTAAAAATTACCATCGACAATCCGGGTACCGATATTTGGCATATACAATTCAATCAAAACGCCATGAATTTTGAACAAGGCCAAAGCTACTTAGTCAAATTTAAAGCCCGCGCCAGCCTACCGCGCACCATAGTAGTGGCAGCCAATCAAGCCCAAGACCCCTTTGCTAATTACCATCGTGAAACATTGAATTTGAGCACATCCATGACAGAATATGAATATGTTTTTACCATGAAACACCCTAGTGATACTCAAGCCCGCTTGGAATTTGACTTGGGAAAATATGCTGGACATGTTTGGTTAGACGATATCAGTATGCAAAAGGTGGGCAGCACCACTGCAATTATCAAAAAAGCTCGCCCACACTCTGCTAAAGAAAAACCGCAGTACAATATTTTAGGCCAAAGGCGATAATTTCCGCTTTTTTATCTTGTGGAAGGCATTTTCCACAGTTTGCGCATATTTTTTCACTTAGCTAGGACATTACTATTATTTTAATAGCATGAAGCCCATTAGCACATATTTTGATTACAGACAGTTTCTCAAAGACTGGTTTGAAGCGCAAAAGCAAATCAACGGATTTATGAGTTACCGTTATATGGCCGCAAAAGTATCCATGGATCCCAGTCATATAGTCAAAATATTCCATGGGCAGTTGCATTTAAGTGACGCCAAAGTCGATGATTTTGTGAAATTATGCGATTTAAATGAAGAACAAGAGTCGTATTTCCGTCTATTAGTGCTTTACAACAAAGCTCGCAACGAAAAAGAGCAGAAAATTTATTTAGAAAAACTTTTGGGCTTCACCGAAACAGAAACTGCCGAAATTAGCCGTGATCAGTATATGTTTTTCACTAAATGGTACTACACAGCTATATGGTGTGCTTTAGATATTTTTGAATTTAAAGATGATTTTAGCTTGCTGGGAAACTTTTTACAGCCTGCCATTAGCGCTGCCGAAGCCCAAGAAGGCATAGAACTTTTACAAAGGTTGCACTTAGTGGAGAAAACCGACGATGGAATTTGGCGCTCCACGGATTTAAACCTTAGCACAGGCGAAAACTGGCGTTCTTTGGCCATACAAGAATACCAAAAAGAGCTTATGCGCCTAAGCGTAGATAGTTTGGAAAGGTTTCCCAAAGAGCAACGAGATATTTCTACCATTAGTTTGGTGGCTGATGCCACAGTTTTAGAAGAATGTCGCATTATCACCGCCGAATATCGCAAAAACTTACAAAGGATTTCTAATCAATGCAAAAATCCCGATCGCATTTTGCAAATAAATGTGCAAACCTTTCCCCTCACCAGCATTAAAGGAGCAAAAAAGTGAAAAAGCTGTTAGTATTATTTTTGCTACTCATGTCCTGCGGAAAGGGTGAAAAAACCGCAGGGAGAACTGTGGAAACCACCAATGGTTTTGCAGGCATTGTCAAACACGCATCCCTTCCAGTGGCCTACGCTCATGTGGAAATTTTTGCAGACAACGACTTTTCTGGCGTAGCCTGGGCGGAAACCACCACCGATAGCGAAGGTTATTTTGAATTTACCCAAATTCCCCAAGGAAAATACCGCTTAATAGCCACTCATAAAGACTTTAAAGGGCAAATTAACCCTACGGTGTCCGAAGAAATACAAGATATTGACATTAGCGTGGATAAAACCACCACAATTTTGCTCAAAACCAAAGATTTACCCATAGAAAATGGCATGCGGGTAGGTTTGCCTGGAACTAAAATTTGGCAAGATATTGATTCCACAAATTTGGAACAAAGTGAAGTGATTTTAGAAGGTATTCCCTTGGGAACATGGGAAAGCCTTTTGTATGGCTATCCCCACAGTCAAGCTATGCAAAATCTACTCAGGGAACCCTTGCAAATCACCCCGGAAACTCCAGACACCATAGTCATAGAAATGCCCAGCAATTTGATAGCCCATTGGCAAGGAGAACATGATTTTGACAGCGCTGAAGGCATTTTAATAGATATTCCCAGCCTGCTGGATAAACCTCAAAGCATAACTTTACATGCAAGCATAACAGCCGAAATCGGTACAGCTATGGAAATAACCAGCCTAGGCAACAATGTGGGCTTGCGCAGCGATGTAAATGACAGCACCATCAGTTTTTACGCCTATTATTCCTACGATGCCCCCAATGCTTGGCATATTTTGGGAGGACAAATGTCATACATGCCAGGCACTCCCCTCAATGTAACCCTAGTGGTGGATCCCGGAGAAGAAAACTTTAGCCTTTATTTAAACGGTAAAATCATGGTGCAAGCCACGCCCAGCGAAGCCATTGCCTACAATAAAAGAGGTCAGCAACTGAGCATAGGCCGACACGCTTTAGACGAAGATTTTAACTTTAGCGGCACCATAAACAGTGTAAGTTGGTGGAATACAGCGCTTTCGGAGCAACAAATCCAAGAATTAAGCCAAAACATCAGCATAGACCAATAGTCTGGCTAAGTTGGACTAAGGCGAGTTGCTGAACTAAGATTGGCGCAGATGGCGTAGCACATTGAGGTCAAATATCTTTAATTTAACCAATAAAGCCAAATAAGCCCCCAGCCCCAATAGCACCACTGCCACATTTAGTTGTTGAATTTGCGCCCACCACAAAGCACCGAAGCCCAGCCCCACAAACAATGCGGGTTTGGCACTGCTATAAGAAATTCTTTTAAAGGCAAAAACTGATAAATAGATTAAAATGCAAAATTCTGCGCCCACGGTGGCCCATGCAGAGCCCACTACCCCTATATGGGGAATCAATATGATATTTGCGAAGATATTCACCGTTCCCGCCATAATAGCCAGCCAAAAATAGGGCCATTTGCTGCTTTGGGCGAAAATCCATTCACTCAAGGGAATTGATAAAAACGCCAAACTCACATACACAGCCAGCACTGTTAAAACTTGGGCAGATAAATGCGCATTTTCCAGGGGCATAATTAGGGCAAATAACTTTTCCGCAAAAAACAAGCTGAAAGTGGCAAAAAGCAAGCTTAAAACCAATAAAGTTCCCTGCACACTGGCAATGGTTTTGGCTATGCGCGCAGAAGATTCTCGCAATAAAATGCCCATTTGGCGACGCAAAGGAATGCTAAATCCCGATCCCAACATAATCACCGCTAACACGATTTTGGCACTGTAATCGTAGATGCCCACTTGGACAAAATCCGTCATTTTTTTGAGAATTATAATGGCCACATTTTGATGAATCATAATAAAAAAAGTAGAGACAAATAGCAATGAAGAAGGCTGAATCACGGTTTTGAGCCACAGCATTTTAGCCGCGGGGACTTTTTTCTGTTCCGCAGATATTTTTGGACCCAAAATCCACGCTAAAATCGCGATTATTGCTTCGCCAAGCATATCGTAAATGGCAAAAGCTTCCACGGACTTTATTAGCCCACTAAGTAGCAAAACCGTGAGCAAAGCTTGCCGCACTATGGTAATCATCTGGTATTTGCCATGAAACCCCTTGCGCTGAAACCACCATTCCATGGCCAAAGAACGCAGGGGCAGGGCCAATAAATAGATGATTAACACCATATTTGCTGAGCTTTGACCTCGTAAAACTAAGGCCACCACTAACGCCAAGACCACCGACAAAAACAAGCGCCAGGGCACTAAAAAATGAAAGAAATACTGGTCTTGTATCTGGGAATTGGGTTTATAAACTGTGCTGAGGGGCGCAATGCCAAAATCTATGATAAAAAGCAAATATGTTACCACGGTTAAGGCGTAGGAGATTTCGCCCCAAGCCCCGGCTCCCAGATCCATAATCACCAAAGAAGCCACCACATAGCGCAGACCTTTGCCAAAAATTTGCGCCAAGGCGGTGAGAATAAAGTTTAATAGTAAAGAATGACTACTTTTGGGCACTTGCTTTCCACTTAAATTTATAGTTTATGGCTATAAATTACATATCTTAGAGATACAAATGAAGAAACTTTCCATCTTAATGGTAAATTATAACGGACTAGAGCATTTAGCAGAGTGTTTTGGCTCTATTTTTGCGCAAATTGGCGATGCTACAGACATAGAAGTGGTGATGATAGACAACGCCTCCCAAGACGAATCCATAGCTTGGACTGCCGAGCATTATCCCCAGGTTAAAGTCGTAGCCAGCGACCAAAATTTAGGTTTTGCCGAAGGCAACAATTTTGGTGCGCAATTCTGCTCAGGAGAATGGCTGTTTTTGCTAAACAATGACACAGTTTTAGCCGAGAATTGCTTGGCAGAATTGCGCAAAGCTGTGGCGAGCTACCCTGGGCATATTTTAGCCTGCATGATGCTAAACTACCACGACCGCAACTTGGTGGATAGCGCTGGGGATTATTTCTACCGCAGCGGACCTAGCTTTTCGCGGCGCAATATTTCTGCCCAACACCCTACTTTTGCAAATGATTCCCCGGTTTTTTCCGCCTGTGGCGGCGCTTTGGTCATTGAAAAAAGCTTATTTGAGCATTTGCAAGGCTTTGACGAAGATTTATTTTTGAATTTCGAAGATATGGACCTATGTATGCGGGCACGGGCCCAGGGCAATGAGATTATGCTTGTTCCCCACGCCCAAATTTTGCACAAGGGTTCTGCCACCATTGGGCACTACACTCGCACTTCGGTGTATTATTCCGTGCGCAATCAATTTTTGGTGCGCGTCAAAAACTACCCCTGGACGGTTTTATTGCGCTGCACTCCTGGGCATATTTTTACCGCTAGCTTGGCTCTGCTCAAAATCATTAAAAATGGAGCTTTTAAATGGTGGATACAGGCTCGCCGTGATCAAATTAAAATGCTTCCCCGCTTTGTGGGCAAAAGAAAGCACAATCCCATATTAGCTGCCCCAGAATTTCGAAATTGGCTACGCCCCAACTGGCTTGGCGATTACTGGAAGCGCACTAGGGGCAAGACTTTGGAGCCTTAACGGCCCTAGATACCCTTAACGGGAGCTTAATACTCCCTTTTAGTGTCACGAACTACAAACCCAGATCCCACATTTATGTAATGCATATTCCCCGACATACCGGGATATTTTGGTGCAAATTGTGGCACACTATAGCCATATCTAATGCGTAAAAACTTAAAGCTTGTTACAGGCTCATGCTTAAATGAGCTTTTAAATCTAAACTTGATATCTAAATTAGCTCCCAAAATATAAGCAGTGGTCGCTCTTAGTTCGAACTCCTCTAATTCGGACTTTATGGGATTTGGGAGTATTTCTTGACTACCGATGCCCGCAAAAGGGGTGATTTTAAACCAATTGCCGTCGTATAAGGTATAGCCTAAGGACATTTCTAAAAGAGACACATTATTTTTTGAGCCCTTTTCCCAAACCCCCAAAGCGTAGGGCTTAGCTTTTTTAGTTTTACTATTATAGCTAGTAAAAAGCCTCAAATAGAGCGCTAAATTTCTCCTATAAACATCAGCAACAAACCCAAATAAAAGTATAGGGTTAGTATATTCTTTCTGCAAATTCCCCGTCAATATACCACCACCACTAAAGAGCCCCATGCCCCACCCCCAAGTTTCTGGCACTTGTTTATTTCTAATATGACTGCGCACAAAAGTTTCGAATTTACTCTGGGGAAACTCTTTTAAAAACTCATCCACACGCTCATTAAATGTTTGCTGCAAATAAGGATCAGGCCTGTTTGGAGCTAAAATCCAGTCTAAAAATAAAAGCAAAAATGTTTGTTCTTCAAAATTCAAAGCCGACCTTTGAATCTGTTTTTGTAACTGTTCTTTACTTTCCTCAGTGGATTTTAATAAATTATTGTACAGTAAATCTTGGGAGGGATGTTGAAAAAGCGAATACTTTAGGCGATTTGCTTCATTATCATATTTTTGTAAGGCAGGGAGCAAATGCTCGTATTCCTCAGTCCAAAGCCACAATAGATGAAGTTCATTAGTATGAAAAGATAAGTACAGTTTATCCTCTAATTCCAGCAAATAATCCTTAACTTCCCTAACCGCCTGCAAATCTCCCTCCAAAAACTTGGCTAAGAGCAACTTTCTCCCTTTAAATATCTGCGGGGGTTTGACTTCTTCGAAGTTAAGAATTTGCGATTCAATGCTCTCTTCTATTAGTAGCTCCTCTATGACCTCATTTTCGGCAAAGAGCAGATTAAAAGCCAGCAATATGCATAGTATAACTGGTAGTTTTTTAGCCATGGTTAATTCGCAAATGGAGAATTATTCCCCACCCTCGTTGGATTTAGTGTTTTTATCGCCCCGCACGGCTGCAAAAGCGGCGTCGCAGGCTTTATTAAAGCGCTTCCACACGCGGTCAGAATGACGGCGTGGCACAGAGCCCACTTCGCGCCACAAGCGACGCAAATGTTTGATTTCATCTAAGGAACTTTCATTTAAGTCATCGGAGGCCAAAATGCGTTCCGCTTGCTCCACCAAAAGCTCTTTGCGATGCAAATTGTTGCGACGGGCTTGCTCTTGGATGTCCAGTTGATCGCGGCGCGCAGTGAAAAAAGCATCGCAAGCATCACGAAATTCTTTGAAAAGCTCTTGCTCTCCGGCTCCTGAACGGCCAACATCTTTCCATTCGCCTTGCAAATTACGCACCAAAGTCGCTGTTTGGCTAGCCCCCGCATCATCTATGGATTCGCGGACTTTTTCAATCATGGCTTTTTTAGTCAAACTGCGATTTTCAAGTTCTGTGGCTAATTCTTCATCTAATTCGGCGCGAGCTTGTAAAAAATCATCGGTGATTTTGCTAAATCTATCCCAGATAGAATCCACATCATCTTTGGGAACCATGCCTATTTCGTTCCATTCATTTTCTATGGCTTCTACAGTAGCAACCACCTCGGGATTAGCAGCATCTAAATCCATATTCTCCAATTTTTCACATAATTCTTGCTTTTTAAGCAGATTTTCTTCTTTTTCTTGGTCTAAAGTTTCATAATAAGCTCGTTTGTTATCAAAAAACTTATCACAAGCGGAGCGAAAGCGAGTCCAAATCTCTTCGGAATTAGCCCGGGGAACCGGTCCAATTTCCTTCCATTTCTTTTGTAAATTGCGCAACAATCTTGTAGTTCCATTCCAATCTTCAGAGTCTTGAACGGCTTCGGCTTGTTCGCATAGGGATATTTTTTCCGTCAAATTTTCTTGGCGACTTTCATCTTCTTCTGACAAATATTCTTTATGATTTTTAAAGAATATATCGCAAGCTGTGCGAAACCTTCCCCACAGTTCTTGTTTTTGTTCTCGAGGCACGGAGCCTATTTCTTTCCACTCTTTTTGTAAAGCTTGGACCTCACGGGATTTTTCCCGCCAATTAACTTCGCCTTCTTCGTTATTAATAGCTTCCACTCGTTCACAAAGAGCTATTTTCTTAGCTAAGTTTTCTTCGCGTTCTACTTCTAATTCCACAAAATACTCTTTAAACTTTTCTGCAACTTGGTCACAGGCATCTTTATATTGATCCCAATAATCTTGTAATTTATTTTGGGAAATATAGCCTGCATCTCTCCAGGCTTGTTGCAAACTGCGCAATTTAGGCACCGCTTCACTACCATCTTCTAAGTTTAGCAGTTCTTTGATAGATTCAATAATGGTATCGCGCTCTTGTTCATTACGCCAAAACTCCCATTCTTTCATTTCTTCGAACTTAGCTGTAGCTGCTCTATATTCATGCCAAAGATCTTGGAAAGCGAACTTATCTTCGCCCACAGTATCGCGCCATTCATTGGAAATTTCCCGTAATTTTATGGATATTTCTTTGAAATCTTGTTTTTCATCTATGGCTTTTACTTGGGAGATCAAATCTTGTAATTTTGCGCTTTGTTCTGCTATTTCTTGTTCCCGAGCTTGGGCGTATTTTTGCAAAAGTTCTTGTACACTATCTTGTAGGGAGGTGAATTTTTGTTGTTCGGGGTCTTCGCCTTCTAAAACAGGAAGTTTTTCCCACTCAGCTATTAATTTTTGAATTTGCTTACCCGCAACTTCCAAATCTTCGGATTTTTGCAGCTGTTCCATTTGCGTTAAAATTTGACTACGCCATTCCGTCATTTTTTCTTCGTTTTGGCGAGCTGCACGCATGGTTTCCATCTGTTCATGATAATTACGCAAATATTCATTGAACTTTTTGGCCAAGGCGGTATTTTCAGCCCCTTTAAGCTCTTCCCAGCGAGTTTGTAAATCTTTGACTTCAGATTCACGGCCTAAAACAGTACCGCTAACTATACCTTTAAAGCTCTCAACTAAGTCTTTTTGAGCCGCTAGTTGCTCAGCCTTTTCCGCTTGTCTTTTTTCTTCTTGGGCTAGCTCGGCAATTTCAGTTTCTAAACGGTCTTGAAATAGCCCCACTAAATCATCAAATTCACCTTGTAATTCTCCCATTCCCAAAGCCGTGGCATTTTTTTGCATTTCCGCAAATTCTTCTTGCACATCAACTAAGGATTTCTTTTCTAATAAACGTTGAGCATGGGAAATCACCGCTTGTTGTTTCTGTAATTCTAGCGCTTCATTTTCTTCGGTTTCATCGACTTCGGGCTTCAATTGGCTATGGGCAAATTGACGCACTTTTACATGGCGAGAATTATCCGCAACTTCTTGTAAAGCTGTGGAACTCTCTAACATTTCCACTGCAGCCAAAGCCACAGTCTCACTTTCATCGCGCAAGGCCACAAAACTCAAAGTGCTGTTTTTAGGAGACAGTTTCAACAACTCATGGCGCAGATCTTCGGAACGGGCATTACGCAAAAGATCGTCCAATTGCACAGCACCTTCTAAATCAGCTAACATGGTGCGATATTCCGAACACAATTCCCCTTCAAAATTGCGCAAAACCTTGGCATATTCTTCTTGTACTTTTTGCAAAGCTATTTCGCGGATTTCAGCATCTTCATCATTTAATAACTTGCGTAACACATCGATGCGATTAAGTTTTTGCACCGCTACGCGGCGAACTTCAACTTCAGCATCTTTTTCTATTACTTCTATGAAAATTTCTTGTTGGCTGGCATCTAAATTGCGAATGGCATTTATGCGAATAGTTGGATTAGAATGTCTCCATTTCGGGCGAAAAAAATCAAGTAGGCTCATATAAAACTCCAATGTAATACAAACCCTCTTCTCTTCAGAGAAAAGGACTATGTATAGATAATCTAATAAATACCACGCATAAAATGCTATTATTTTACGGTGAAAACTGATTTCTCGTTATTTGTAGAGCTTTTAATCCACTCCGGATTCCCCGAAATTTTAACTTATGGCTTAAAAAAAGAGCAAAACTTAGAAGTGGGGCACTGGGTTTGGGTGTCATTGGGGCGACGGGCTAAGCCACAATTAGCATTAATTATTAATATACACGATAAAAAGCCTCCTTTTAAGGTAAAAGGAGTGGAGGCGCATCCGGCAAATTTTAAGCTTTGCCCCGTGAGTCTAGAAAATCTTTTATGGACCGCAAAATATTACTGCACTCCCCCGGGAATTGTTTTGCAATCAACCTTGGCTAAGGAATTTCCTCGCTATTTAGAGCATTTATACAATCCTCCAAAGCGGAAATTGCGCACTTTTAGCCCCGATTGTGATAATCCCCAAGCACCGCCTCCGTTGAACTTAGAGCAGCAGGCTGCGGTGGAAAAGATTTCTCCCCTACTTGCTGGCGATGGTTTTAGAGGGGTTTTGCTCCATGGCGTTACGGGAAGTGGCAAAACTCGGGTTTATGTGGAGCTGGTGCGCCAGCATTTGGAACAACAGGGCAAAGTGTTGATTTTAGTGCCCGAAATTGCTCTTACTCCTCAAACTAGAGATAATTTTCAGCGTTATTTAGGCGAGCCGGTGTATTTGTACCATTCTAATTTGTCGGCGCCAGAAAAAAGAGCCACTTGGCTGGCTTTGCTAAAAGATGAAGCGCGCATTGTGTTGGGTACTCGCAGCGCTATTTTTGCCCCGAACTTAAATCCTTCTTTAATAATTATAGATGAAGAACATGATGGTTCTTATAAGCAACAAGATCCTGCGCCGCGTTATCACTGCAGAGAGTTGGCTTTTCATCACGCTTACAAGCACGGGGCTTTGGTGGTTTTAGGGTCAGCCACTCCCTCTTTAGAGAGTTATCAGTTGGCAAAACAGGGGCAATTGCACTTGGTGGAGCTAAAAAAACGCGCTTTAAACACTCCTTTGCCCGAAATTCAGGTGGTGGACTTGATGGCCCAAGCTAAACAGGATAAAAATTTGACTTTAAGTCCTATTTTGCGAGAAACTTTGACTGAGCATTTGCTGCAAGGAAATCAGGCTATTATTTTGCATAATAGACGGGGTTTTGCCACTTCGCGCCAATGTTTAAATTGTGGCGAGATTTTGCAATGTGAGCAATGCCAGGTGCCGGTGGTATGGCATAAACAGCATCACGGTTTGCTGTGTCATTATTGTAATCGCATTTATAAATTGGAAAATCCTTGCTCTTGTGGTTGCGAAGAATTTGAGATGGGGGGCGCGGCTATTGAGCAGGTAGAAGAAGAAATAAGGCAATGGATTCCCCAAGCTAAGGTTTTGCGCATGGATAGAGATACGGTGGCGAGGATTGGCGCCAGCGAAAAATTGCTCAATGCTTTTCGCCAGGGGGAATACAATGTGCTGCTGGGCACGCAAATGGTGGCCAAGGGCCACGATTTTCCCCAGGTGCAATTGGTGGGAGTGATTTCCGCAGACCTGGGGGCCGCCCTGCCGGATTTCCGCAGCAGCGAGCGGTTGTTTCAGTTGTTGACCCAGGTGGCAGGCCGGGCGGGGCGCGCCCAACAAGGCGGCGAGGTGATTTTGCAGACGCGCAATCCCCAAAACCCCGTTTTGCAATACGCTTTGCAGCACGATTACCCCGCTTTTGCCAATTATGAGCTGCCTTTGCGCCAAGAACTGCAGTATCCGCCTTTTAAAAAGCTTTTGGCCATAGAGATTGCTGGGAAAAACTTGGATCGAGTGGAAAAGCTTTGCAGTTATTGGCAACAAGTTTTAGCAAAGCAAAAAGACATCGAAGCTTTGGGCCCCGCCGAAGCTTTTATTGCGGTGATTAAAGGTATGCACCGCCGGCATTTTTTGCTGAAAGGCGATAATACGCAAATATTGCGCCATATTAGCGAAAATCTGCAAAAAACCACCCCCGAAGCTATGCAAAAAGGCTTAAATATCCGCTTTGATATCGACCCCATGGGATTTGTGTAGGTTACGACAAGCTTTTCAGAAAACGGTCATCGAGTGTTTTTACTGAAGGAATATGTTAAAGTCTGGAGTAAAAATGTATCGAGATGGAAGAAAATAATGGTAAATGACTAATGGTTAATGGTTAATGATATGATTACAGAATTGCTAAAAAATGCAAAAGTTGAGTGGAAAACCTTGGGGGAGGTTCTTGTTCGCACAAAAGGAACCAAAATTACAGCAGGGCAAATGAAAGAGTTGCATAAAGTAAATGCCCCTTTGAAGATTTTTGCGGGTGGTAAAACAGTTGCTTTCTTTGATTTTCAAGACATTCCTGCGAAAGACATAAATAGAGAACCGTCAATTATTGTAAAATCTCGAGGCATAATTGAGTTTGAATATTATGATAAACCATTTTCTCACAAAAACGAACTGTGGTCATATCATTCAAAATGACCTGCGCCAGGAAAACGGACAGTTATGCAGCCTCTTTTGTTAATTCAAAGCTAGATGGGCTGTTATAACCTAGCTTTGAATGTCTTCGTTGAGTATTGTACCTTTCTTGCTTAAGTGAACCAAAAAAGCTTTCCACAACAGCATTGTCCCAGCATTGACCACGCCTGCTCATAGACTGTAAAATACCCCTTTCATGCAGAAATCGTTGCATTTCATTAGATGTGTATTGACAACCTTGATCTGAATGAAACATGAGCCTCCATCTACGATAAGGGCGATTTGCTAACGCATTTTTTAACGCATTAATTGCAAGGTTTGTATCAGCTCTATTTGATATTGACCAACCCACAACTTTCCTAGAAAACAAGTCTATTACCGTTGCTAGATAAAGCCAACCTTCTTTAGTCCATAGATAGGTAATATCTCCCACCCAATAACGATTAGTTTTAGTGGCAGAAAACCTACGCTTAAGACGGTTCTTACAAACTTTGTGCTCTGGTGTCTCATTGGCCTTGGGATATGGCTTAGAACGAATTGGAATAGCACGCAAATTGTTGCTTTTCATTGCTTTAACTACTGAGTTTCGACTTGCGAAAACACCATTTTTTGCTAATTCTTCTTTGATTGAACGGTATCCATAGGTACCCAGCCAGTCATAATAGCCAGACCTACTTACTTTTAGCACTCTACACATGCTTTTAATCCTAAATTCAAAGCTCATTTTTTTGATCCAGGCGTATTTCTCTTGAGCCGATCTTGTGCGAAATACGCCGTCGCTTTTTTTATTATTGCTAGTTCCTCCTCTAACTCAGCATTTCGCTTTTTGAGCTTAGCTAGTTCGTTTTTTTCTTCAATAGCAAAGCGCAACAGCTGAAATATTGCCACTTTCCTTTGCTTTTTTCACAGCATTTTCTTTGTATTCTGGACTGTATGTCCTCTTAGACCTTTTTTATTCATTTTAAACACCTCATACTGGTAAAGATACACCAGTTGTCTGTGTCCGTAAAGCTAGCTCAGGTCAAGTTCTTAATAGTTCACAATCGTTTAAATATAAAGAATCGGTAACGATGCCATCTACCCATAAATCTAAGTTACCTGACGAGCTATCCATTTTCACGCAAAAAACCTCTCCCTCATGATATTCAAAGTCTATACAACTCTCCAACCAAGCACCTTCCCCTGTAAATGAAAATTTACTGACCTCGCCCGTTTTGGTATCTAATAGCCAATGGTGAAGTTCACTGGAAATGTATCTATAAAATAAAAAACCGCCATTTTTCCAAACCTTAGCTTCTGCTTTCCAATTAATGCCGCCACCATTAGGAGAGATAAATTTATTCACCAGTTTAGGTTTTTCTCCAATTTTCCAATAACCATATTTACTAGCATCCTTGCTAGCAACTAATACGGTGGAATCATCGATATGCCCTTTAAACACTGTAATATATTCATCTAAAGTATCCCCCCCAATACACTTGCTTATTACGGTAATTAACTAAATACAAGCCAGGATTCTGAGGGATAGCCTCACAACCAGAAATACCAGTCATATTGAATTTGGGGGAATGACACACAACTTTATTGTAAAAATTTTTGTAAATAGCCAAAGAGTCATTAATTATACTTGTTAATATCGAATTGCGGTCAGTCCAAGTAACAGATCTGTTGTTACTATCACACCCCCACAGCGTCACCAATAGCAAAGCCAACACCGCTTTTGCGCCCAAACTGCGGTTTATTTTTGAGGTTTTAGCTGCTTTTTTCATATTTATGCCCCCAAGGAGTCCTTTTTTGATAGAATAATAAAGTGCTGTGGTGGTGTCATCTATATTTTCGGGGGTTGAGTAGGGTGGTGCAGCAAGCTTTCTACAAACTTACAACTTCTAACTTACTACTTCTCTGGACTATGCTTGGATGATTTTAATCAGCCCGCTAATGCTGGCTGATAGAAAGTCCGGAAGTCCGCCATACACAGGGTTACTTTTTCCCATGACCGTAGGTGCAAATTCAACCATTTTCCCAGGGTGTTGAACTCAAGTTCAACACCTTTTTTAAAACAACAGTAGGTTTTTATAAAAGCTTTGTTATATTGCAAAGCATACCCTACCCATCAACACAAAAGCGGCTTTTCGTAAGAATGGCCGCTTTTTATTTATCTGCTTGTTTTTATCTTAATCTGAAATTTAGAGAAATAAAAAAAGCCAAGACATTAATCTTGGCTTTAAAGAGCGGCGAATCGGGATCGAACCGACAACCATTAGCTTGGAAGGCTAAAGCTCTACCATTGAGCTACCGCCGCATGAATGCATATTTAGTAAAAGTTTTTGGTTTTGTTAAGGCTATTACTTAAGATTTCCACACATCCCACACTAATCTTCCTGCCATAAACAAGGCATCTAATTGTATGGCGCGCTTAATAATTTTTTCTCCTTTGTTTATTTGGAAGTTTCCGCCTATATATCCCCCCGCAATTCCCCCTGCTGCTTGCACTAAAGCGGCCTCCCATACCACAAAACCCGATTTAATAAAAATCAATGTACTAGTAAATATAAAAAGCACCGAAACTATGGCTTTTAAGGCGTTGACTCGCAATAAATCGAAGCCGGTAAACTTGGTTAATGAATAAATCAAGAAAAAGCCCACTCCCACTTGGATTAATCCACCATAGAAGCCCACAAAAAAGAAAGCCAAGCTCATTAGCCACACCTTAGGTTTAGGACGATTTTCATCTTTATCATTTAACTTGGGAGTAGGTAAATTACTAGCCACCACCACAAACAGCAAAGCTGCAGCCAAAAGTATTCTAAACACTAAATCCGACAGGCCTATGGCTAAATACGCCCCTAAAACTGCTCCTAAAACCACGGGTAAAAAAAGTTTACTTATCACCCCTCGTTCAAAAAACCCCGCCGAACGCAATGACAGCGCAGAGGCTAAGTTTCCTGCCAAAATAGCAAACCTATTGGTTCCATTGGCCAATAAAGGGGGAATCCCCAGATGTATTAAGATAGGCAAGCTGATGGTGGAGCCTCCCCCCGCCAAACTATTTAAAAAACTGGCTAAAAATCCTATTACAAACAGTATTGGAATATGCCAAAGCTCTAATTCCATTAAATTTCCTTAAATATGTGCTTTACCACTGCATTTCTGCTTCGGGTTCTCCCCATTCAGGCAAGGGTTCGTCATCCCAGTATTCTTCAGCATCGAAACCCCAGGAGTCCTCTGCTTCGGGCGGCGCAGAACTTACAATTTTATCTTGGTTGTAAATTATAGCAAAGTCTAACCAAGGCATGGTGCTCACATTGCCACTACTATCCGTGGGTTTTAAGCCATCACTGGCATCGACCACCATTTCCCCTGCCAAGCCTGGTATATATAAGGGTAACTTTCCTTGCTCAAGTTTTTCTGAGGGCCAATATGGGTGTAAATCTGCATCTCCGCGCTGTTTAAGGTAGCTTTGCGCAAAATTTATCCACGGTGGCAAAGCCCCAGATGATCCTGCCACGCGAATGTTTTTGTTGCGCATGGCGCGGTTATCATCATAGCCCACATAAGTTCCCAGATTAACTCCAGAACTAAAGCGGTAATCTTGAGCTATGCTATCCCAAGTGGGTAAAGCCCCCACAAAAGCCACATTGCGATAATCGTTGGTGGTTCCTGTTTTTCCCACGGCGGGAAAGCTGATATTGCCTTTTTCCGGGTGTTTTAGCGCTATGGTGTTTAAAGCCCGCCTTCCAGTCCCGGATTCTATAACTTTACGCAAAATCACCGCCATTTGCACCGCCACAGAATCTTCTAAAACCCGCCTTTCTTGCACTTCATTACTGAAAATCACCGCTCCATGGCGATCGCGTATTTCTTGAATCCAACAGGGTTCACCCCAATAGCCATCGCTACAACGAGTTTGGTAGCCGCTGAGTAAACTTTGGTAAGCCACTACCATTTCTGACATGGTTATAGCGTTAGTTCCCAAAGGCATAGAAGGCACACTTTGCAAATATTGGTGAATGCCTATTTCCTGGCAAAAGCGTTTAAACTCTGCTAAAGCCAAAGAACGGCGAAATTCTGGCCAAAAATATAAGGTGGAATCTTCGGACAAATAATTTTTACCGGGCATGGGCATTTCCACCCGAGCAGCCAAGCTCATAAAATCTAATAAGGTCATAGATTGAGAAATCTGCACTAAATCTGCAGGGGGCAAATCCTCTCCCCTGGCTTCCATAGCAAAACGGTCTTGCATTAGTGAATATAAACGCATAAAATTGAAGTTTAAGCGCTGGCGTTGTTCCTTAGATATGCCCCGGGCTTTTTTAAGTTCTCGAGTTGCTGAAAATCCATAGCTCATGTTTTGCAAATCCCAGGCTTTATCTTCGCGTCCCAACATCAGCCATTCTTGTCTTATGGCAAGCTTCGCTCTTTCAAACTCAATTTCCGTGCGGGCATTGTCATTTAAAACTATTCCCAAAGAATCCCGCAAGCGCACTCTCCAAGTTTCAGTAGATTCGTTGTCTCTTTGCAAATATCCATTGCGCTCGGCTACTTCCATAAATTCCTCTAAACTCAATTTGTCTAATAAGTGCATCATCAGCCAAACTGTGGCAATATTTTCTGAGCGAGTTCCCGCCCAAGCAATACTTACCTTGTCGCCTTTATTGCTGTGATCGGGTCTAGGCTTGTAAATTTGATTTTGATATTCAAAAATATCCCAGCTATTGTCAATTTCGTCGGTATAACGCCAACCTAACTGAAAAGCTAAGGCATAAAGCAAAGGTTTCCATGAAGAACCAAATTGGCGCACCGCTTTATTGGCTCTATCGTAGCCAGTATTATGGAATCCTCCCACGGAAGCTAGCACTTTTCCCTGTTCTAAGGCAAATAAAGCTCCCTGGGTTTGGGGTTCGGACTCTATGCGACAGAGAACTTTGCCTTGATGTTTTGCGGTATCCAAAACTTTTACTAATAATACTGAGCCTTTGGTTAAATTGGTCCCTAAGGTTTGCTTTACGGTACTGCGTACTCGGCGAGCAAAAGTGTCTAACTCCGCTTGATTAACCACGCCTTTAATTTGACCAAAATCCAGGTGTATTTCCCCAATGGAATTTGCTGTTTGCACTACGGAATCGACTTTTCCCAACAAATATTCCCCCGAACGCACCCGATGCACTCTATTGGCGTACATGTTTTCGGGAATCACAAAGCCTCCCAGGAGCATTTGCAGGTCAGAAAGGGCGTTTTGCATGGCTTGGGTGGCACTGCTTTGGGCTTCTTTATCTAAGGTGCTGGTGATAGTTAGCTGGGATTTTTGCCAAGCATCTATGCCCAGAGAATCAAACAAATTTTGATAAAAAGGCCCGCTGAGTTTTTCGGCAATGCGCTCCATGGGACTAATCATGGAATATCTGAATTGTCCCATGCGGAATCTTAAAGGTTCCGATGTGGCGGTAGCATATTCATCTTTATTTATATAATCTTCGCTTAACATGCGATTTAACACATAAGTCATGCGATTTTTAGCCCTTTCCATGGCTAATTCACGATTTTTGACCGTTCTTTGAATAAAAGGGTCGTAGCGAGAAGGGCCTTTCACCGATCCAGCGCTAAAAGCGCATTCTGCCAAGCTGAGGTCTTCGGGGTCTTTACTGAAAAAATACCAAGCGGCAATGGAAAGTCCTCGCCCAGTTCCTGACACATAAAATTGGTTCAAATAAAACTCTAAAATTTCTTCTTTACTGAAAAAATGTTCCAAACGCAAAGCGTAAAGCAACTCCTTCCATTTTTCATCGTAACTGCGGCTTTCGCGCCCAAAAATGTTTTTCGCAGTTTGCTGGGTGATTGTGCTTCCCCCTTGCACCACTCTGCCCGCTTTTAAGTTGGCGATCATAGCCCTTGTAAAGCCGCGCCAATCAAAGCCGCGGTGCTTTAAAAACCGCGCATCTTCGGCGGCCACTAGGGCATTTACCAAGTTTTGAGGCATATCCTGGTAATTGACATAAACTCGATGATTGGCATCGAAAAAAGCTCCCATGACATTTTGCTGATCCCGGTAATAAACCCTGGTTTCTCCAGTCAAAATGCTTTCAATATTTGCCCTAGTCATCTCGGCGGAAGGGTCTTTTTGGGGCAATATGTTAAAAACCCAAAACCATATCAAAAATCCCAGTAAAAAAAGCAAAAGGAACAACCACAACAATTTGCGGGCTATTTTTTTTAGCCAAGAATCTTTTTTCATGGCTAAAAATTAGAAATAATCCCCAAAATATGACCTTAATTTCATAAGAATGCATAAACTATGGTGAAACATTTGAAATTTCAAATTTATTTTTGTAAATTGATGTTTCCTTATGGGAAGGTGGCCGAGCGGTCGAAGGCGCGCCCCTGCTAAGGGCGTATGGGCTGAAATCCATCGAGGGTTCAAATCCCTCCCTTCCCGTAACAAAGGCGTTTTGTTTTTTGCAAAGCGCCTTTTCTTTTTTTAAATTAGAAGTATGAATACTTCAAAAAACCCCATTCGAGTTCGTTTTGCCCCTTCTCCCACTGGTTATTTGCATGTGGGAGGTGCCCGTACAGCCCTTTATAACTACCTTTTTGCCAAAGCCAATGGCGGCACTTTTTATTTGCGCGTGGAAGATACCGACCGTAAACGCTTTAATGAAGATGCCCTGCGCGATCTGTTCCGAGATTTACGCTGGTTAGGCCTAGATTGGGACGAAGGTGCTGAACAAGGTGGAGAACTCGGCCCTTATTATCAATCTGAACGCTTAAATATATATGCCGAAGAAGTGAAGCGTTTATTAGAAGACGACAAAGCTTATCACTGTTTTTGCTCCGAAGAAAGGTTAGCTGAAGTGCGCGCCGCCCAAGAAAAATCAGGGCAAGCAGTAACAGGATATGATCGTCATTGCCGAAACATTAGCTTATCTGAAGCCCAACAGCGCTTGGAAAACGGTGAAAAATCCGTGGTGCGCTTAAAAGTACCTTTAGACGGTACTACAGTTTTCCACGATCAAATCCGCGGTGAAATAGTCTATCAAAACACAGTGTTAGACGATTTAGTTATTCTAAAAAGAGATAAATTCCCCACCTACCATTTGGCTAGCGTAGTAGATGATTATTATATGCAGACCAGCCATGTGATGCGGGGCGATGAGTGGATTAGCTCTACTCCCAAGCATGTTTTACTTTACGATGCTTTGGGGTGGGAAGCGCCTATTTTTTGCCATTTACCGGTGATTTTAGCGGCGGGAGGCGGCAAACTTTCTAAGCGACACGGGGCTGCTAGTGTGGGTGATTTCCGGGATTTGGGTTATTTGCCCGAAACTTTGGTGAACTTCTTGGCGCTTTTGGGGTGGAATCCCGGCGATGAAAGAGAAGTTATGTCCAAAGAAGAGCTTATAGAATGCTTTAGCATTGACCGTATTAGCCCCACTTCGGCGGCATTTGATGAGAAAAAGCTGTTATGGATGAATGGGCAACATATACGTTTGAGCGATGACTCTCTGCTTTTGGAAAAGCTCAAAGAAGATTTGCCTGAAATTGTACCCGAAGAAAGCCTAGAAGGGGTTTCTAATGCAAAATTACTACATATAGTGCAAGTTCTTAAAAGCCGCATCAACTTTTTAAATGATTTAGCGCCCATGGCGGCGTACTTTTTTGTAGCTCCCCAAGAATACGACGAAAAAGCTGCAAAAAGAGCTTTTAGAGAAGGTTCCCTCGAAGTTTCTGAACTTATAATTAATGCTTTAGAAGAATTAGACAGTTTTGAAACTGAAGTTGTAGAAGGTGCCTTTAAAAAGGTATGCGAAACTCACAATCGCAAATTGGGGCAATTGGTGCATCCCATACGCGTAGCAGTTTCTGGAACTGGTGTGGGTCCTGGTTTATTTGAATTACTATCCTTAGTGGGGCAAAAAGAAGTCATAGCGCGCATAAAAAAAGCTCAGCCTTTAATGCAATAAGCCATGCTTAAACACTTCATATTTAACCTTAATAGTTCCCATGTTTTTTGCGGACAATGTAAAATTATTTGTGAACATCATTTAAAATCTCGCATTAGAATTTATGCGGGTACTACAGCTCCTAAGGGAGAACCTATATTAGCAATTTGCACAAAATGCAAATTTAAACAAATTTATTTTTCCCAAGAATTTACTCGTTTCTCCCCTCCTCATAGCCCCAATTCCATTTTCAAAATTGTGGGTTTTAGCAGGTTAAAAGTCAATGATTGGGTTTATATGCCTGGAGATTCTTTTGTGGGAACAATTAAAAGCCGTTTTCGCTTAAAAGACAAAGAGGTTTATAATATCATTCGCGAAGATGGCAGTGAAACATCTTATTCAACACCAGTCATAACAGATTACGCCCCCCATGCAAATTTATTTTTCCGACTTTTGCCAGCATACACTTATGGCACGCGCATTGGCGATCCTATTTTTCATATTCATAGAAATACTTTTGGCAAAGCTGTGGGTCTGATTTATGGGAAAAACGACAGGTTAGCTGTGCAACTTGCCGATAATAGCATCATTCTTTTAGAGCTCCCCCCCGCCATGCAGATAGCTCCTAACAAGACCTTAATTGAAGAAGCTCAACATGCTTTAAAGACCCAATTAGCTGACGAAGCGGATGGTATTGCTCTAAGCGCTAACTTAGGTGTTTTGGTTGCCCAAGGAACATGCAAATATCTTAGTTCTATTAGTAAATTAAAAAATATTCTAGCTCAAATCCCAGGCGTTCGCGGCGTAATGGATAACATTGTAGTTCAACCTCCTGAAAGATACAGCGATGAAATTATAACTAATCAAATAAAGAAGCTAATATGGTCGTATCAAAATTCGGTTTTTAATGTGAAACTAAAGTGTGAAAATGGAAATGTGGAAATAAACGCTTTATGCCGAAACGAAACCACCAGAAGGGAACTGCCTGACATCTTAGAAAAAACTCCTGGGCTTATTACTTTAAGCGTTAACTTGCGCATCAAAAGCGAAGATGAATTTGAACAACGCAACAAAGCTTTGAAAATGGCTCAAAATTTACGCAAAAACCCAGCCCTGCAAGGCACGCAAATACGCATTGCTTACTTAGATAACACAGCCACACTAGAGGGTTTAGTAACCTCAGCTTCGCAAAAACAAGCTGCAACACTGGCAGCTATATGGTCGAATAAAAATCTAAAAATCATCAATAATATTTCAGTAATAGACCATATTCAAGGAAATGCTTATATAAAAGTCGCCTAAACACTTGCTTTGTAGTTTTTACAATATATCTTGTTAGAAACAATATTTTAGGACTTTTAGTGAATAACATATCGGTTAAAAACAAAGAAAAGCCTTTCCAAAAACTTTTACGGCTAGAGACGCTATTAAAATCTGGACAAAAGTTCAGCATCAAAGAAATTGCCAAAGCTCTTAAAATAGACGAAAGATCTGTGTTCCGATATTTGCAAAGATTAGAAGTAAATGGCATAAGCATTAGCAGCAGAATTAGAAAACAAAGAATAAAAGAATATTGGATTTCTTTACAAGACACAACTGTAAATCCCAAATTGCTAGAAGCCATCAAGGAAATGGACACAGATTTAACTAAAAATGGGCTACGGAAATACCACAACTTATTAACTCAAATCCAAAACACTTTAAACGATAACCAACATAAAGAGGATATGGTTAGCAACTTAGTGCAAAGAGATTTTTACTTCGATAGCGGTCCTTTGGCGCATCATATAGGCAAAGACAACTTTTTACATAAAACCATTGATAAAATTTTAGGAGCCATACAACACAATTCAGTTTTAAAAATCACTTATACTGAACATAGCCAAAAAAGGAAACTCTCAACTTTTATTTTCCATCCTTATAGGGTTTTCTTGCGGGTAGGAAAGCTTTATTTAGTGGGTTATAAAGAAAAAGATAATAGCATTATTAATCTTATTATTCCTCGTATCAAAAAAATTGTGTTTACCAACGAAAGTTTTGAAGAAACCCCTTTTAACCTAGATTCTTATTTTAAATATTGCTTTGGCCAATGGGTCCCCAGAAATTCTCAAAAACCTGAAAAAATTCTTTTAGAGCTAAACGAAGACTGGGTCTTAAAATTATTTGCCGAAAGCAACTTTTATCCCAAAGCAAAGATGAAAAGAGGACAAAATCCTCCTCAAGTGGAGTTACAATTATATATAACTCCCGATTTTATTTCATGGCTGGTAGGAATATTGCCCGCCATTAAAGTTTTAGAACCGCTTAGTCTAAAGCAACAATTAAAAGACCATTGTCAAAGAGCATTAAATTATTTATAGCTTTTTATTGATGTTTGTTAATCACCAAAGTTTCCGCTTCAAAAGTAAGGCGATTTATCCACTTAACCATTAATGAAATTTTATTGTCTGGATTCAACAAATCCCAATAATACTCCAAAGTGTCTAAGGCATTAGATTTTATTACAGCTAATTTAGGCTCACCTTCAAAAGAAGGCAAAGGATCGCCATCGCCCTGATAAGTAGTGATTAAATGCCCCAAACCAGGAAGGGGTTTTTCGTAGCTATAGGTATGCCGTAAACAACCTGAAGTGCCATTATTATTCATGGTCTTTAATATAGAAAGCCTGTATATGGAATGATTTTCCATCATATCCATAATTCCCGTAATACGAGGGGTATAGTTGGGCGCATCGGGTTCAAACTCGCGTAGCTCTAGGGCAAATTCCATGGTTTTACCTTTTTGCATAGCTTCAAAAACAGTATCAGTCTGGTCGCCATTAGAGATTATATGGCAACGATCCAAGTGCTTAGCCGGATGGTAGATTATCAAGGAAGGATCCGTTACTTTAGATTCGTCATAAGCTTTGGTACGCACAAATCCATTATCTTCTAGTTCAAATATGCGATTACGACTATTTTCTGATCGCCCCATAATCCAATAAACTTGTACCAAATTATTGGCATCAGGAGAACAGCCTAAAACTATCCCTCGGCCTGGATATGGGTTGTTTTGCAAAGCTTCCATGTTTTTTTGAGCAACTTCTTTTAAAGAATTCATTTTTTCTCCTCTAGTCAACTAATAATTTACAAATTCTTAGCTAATAATGCTTGAATTACTTATCAGAAATAATTTTAGCACTAACTTTCGCCACCCCAGCTTCAATTAAACCTATTTTTTTGGCCGCACCCACGCTTAAATCTAAAATGCGATCATCTTTATATGGACCTCGATCGGTAACCACTACTTCGACGCTTTTTTGATTGCTTAAATTAGTTACTAGTAGTTTAGTTTGAAAAGGGAGAGTTTTATGAGCGCAAGTCATAGCGTTTTGGTCGTAAACCTCTCCACTGGCAGTTAATTTGCCGTGAAATCCCGGTCCGTAATAGCTAGCCTTGCCCTTAAATTCTTCCCCTGGTTTTACAGATTTTGTCTTGTAAAACTTTTGCATGTTTTGCGGTCTATTAAAGCCTTGTCGCTGACTTATTTTTTTATTTAAACCTGCGCATCCCATTAGCACCAACAAATCTAAAACTATAACTAAAGGTAATTTCATCATTCAAAATCGTACATAGTGTTATAGTCATCTTGCAAAACTTCGTCGGCGGCTTCGCGCATTTGCACAGCTTCCCGTTCCTCACTTCGCATGCGTTTTTGTTCTTCTTCGTACTGCTTACGCATACGGTCGGCGCTTTCTTTATTTTGCTCCACTCGGCGACGTAAACGCTCAATATCTTTATCGGAATGCACCAAGCGTGAACTCAATTTATAATCCGCCGCCTCCCCCCAAGGAGTAGCCCGGTGTTTTGCACGCAAAATCGCATATAAACGGCGGGCTTCATTGACATTGTCCGTATAATTTTCCGTATAATGAGCCAATGCGTACAGCGCTTGCACCGCCCGCTCGGTTTCAGGATAGCTTTTCCACACCGAATCGTAGGCGGCCAAAGCTTGGTCTAAGAGCGAAGAGCTAGGTTGAGGTGCAAAACCTTCATTTTCTTCTGCTATTTGCATAGAATCATCTTGAGATGTTTGGGTGCTTAGATCTGTTTTTGCGGAATCCATCGAGGTAGAATCTGGCAAAGGAACTTGCGCAATTGGCTCCGTTTGTGCGGAATCCGGCAGGTTTTTGGCAATGATTATTTCGCCTTTTTGGATTTTTTCTGTCACCACGGTCATTAAGCTTTCCGCTTGTAAAAAAGCTAGGTGGGCCAAATCTTCTGGGGTAAGCTCAGTGATACGCATCCCCAAATTAGCTTGGGAACGCTGGGCAAATTCGGTGCCAGGATAGTTTGCTATAATAGCCCGGTAAAGGGAATCTGCTTTCGGTTCATCATCTTTATATTCATCGTACAGAAAAGCACGGGCATAAGCGGCTCGGGGCAGTATGGGGGAATCTTGCTCGGCAATGCCTCCGCTGTCTAAAAGTCTGTCTAGCACCAACAACGCGCTGTCTATTTCCGAAAGCTTAAACAAAAACAGCTCGGCAATTTGAAACTCTTCTTCAGAAGTACGCTCACGAGCCTGGCCAGTGGTGTCTTTTACGGTGCGCAAGGCCAGCAGTTCCCGCAAAGCAATGGCACGGCTACTGGCTTCGCGCCCCCATTCGGTGCCTGGGCCAGTAGTCCAAGAAGAATCATAGCGATCCACCGCAATGGCGAAGTTTTTGAGTCGCATTTGGGCATAATCCCCCATGACAAACCACGCTTTGGAGGCATAAACGCTACGGCGCTTTTCTTGGGTCAAAAAGTACAAAGCACTATCGGCGCGATCAACATCATCTGCGGCATAAAGCATTTCACCCCAGCGCACAATTTGCTTCATCCACAAAATCGATTGGCTTTCGTGGGCAAGCATAACTTTTTCATACTCTTTAGCCGCTTGGGCATAGCGTTTTAGGTTAAATAGACATTCTGCCCCTTGAGCCAGAGCCAACATCTGCTCTTTTTCTTCTAAATGTTTTACTTCTTCGTGGGTATAATGCTTATAAGCCATCTCCCATTTTTCTTCTTTAAAGTATAAATCACCTAAACGAATGTGGATTTTTGCCCGCAAAAAAGGTGTGCCATTTTCGGAAGCCAAGATCTTTTCTAAGGCAGAAATAGCCAAATCAGGCATTTCTGCATGTTCTTCTAATAATGCCAATAAATTTAGCCCATCAAAGTAATATGGGTGTTCCTCTCCAGACTCTATAACCCTATCCACCGCAAAGCGCGCCAAAGGAAAATCACGATTTTTATACAAACACCAAGCTCGTTGGTATTCCGCCGCTGTCATGGAGTCGTGGTCGGCAAAATACCTTTCAAATTCATCGTATTTTTGCACCGCTTTAGTGTATTGCCCCTGTTGGCGAAAAGATTCGGCAATTAAAAACACTGCACGGGGCTTCTGCTTAACTTCGTCGGGAAAACGTTCCAATGTTCGGGAGCACTTTTCTATGACTCTATCGTATTTCTGCCTCTCTAAACCCTGGGCCACCGTAGTATCTGTGGGCATGGAGTCCAAACGAGCTCGCCGCAGTTCTTCAGCCTCTTTCCATGCGCGTTCTGCATTGAACATGTGATTAAAATATGGGCAACAGGTGCAACTTTGTAGCCACCACAATCCCAAGAGCAAAAATATTCCCTGCAACTTTTTCACATTATTAAAATACAAAATTTAAACCAAGACATTTAAAATTATGTTTTTAGAAAATCTCGTTCATTTTGTGGTACTCTTGCAGAGAAAAAACTTGCAGTTTTTGACTTTGCAGAGCTTCAATGGCCTCAGAAGTAGCCAAAGCAGCGGGTAAAGTAGTGGTATAGCTTATGGAATTGTACAGTGCAGTGGTTCTGATATATGCGTCATCTAGCTGAGCCGCTCTCCCTTTGGGAGTATTTATCAATAAATCCACATTTTGCGCTTCCATTAAATCCACCACATTAGGCGATTTTTTCTCCGAAAGTTTGGCGATTTCTTCGGCGGGTATTCCCATACCGTCTAAATGCGCAGCCGTGCCCTCGGTGGCGTAAATTTTAAAACCCAGGGAATGCAGTCTGCGAATGGCAGAATACATGCGTCCGCGATCGCGGGGATTTACACTCACAAAAGCTGAGCCACTGGTGGGCAAAGGACTTTCTGCGGCCATTTGGGACTTGGCAAAAGCCATACCAAATGACTTATCTATGCCCATAACTTCGCCGGTGGACTTCATTTCTGGGCTAAGTACCGTATCTACACCGCGAAACTTGCTAAAAGGAAGCACAGATTCTTTTACGCTCACATAACGGGGCATAATCTCTTTGGTAAAGCCCAAATCTTTAAGTTTTTTACCCACCATTACCTTGGTAGCTAGCTTAGCCAAAGGTACGCCAATGGCTTTGGAGACAAAGGGCACCGTACGCGAGGCCCGGGGGTTTACTTCGAGAATATAAACCACATCGTTTTGAATGGCGAACTGAATATTCATTAGGCCTATGACTTTTAAAGCTTTGGCCAGCTTGCGAGCTTGGGATTTAACTTCTTCTATAACTTCGCCGTTAATGGAAATCGGGGGTAAAACACAGGCAGAATCCCCGGAATGTATTCCCGCTTCTTCTATATGTTGCATTAGCCCAGCCACCACTACGGTTTCGCCATCGCTAATGCAGTCCACATCCATTTCCACCGCATCTTGCAAAAACTTATCCACCAAAACCGGGCGTTCTTCGGAGGCCTCCACCGCATCGCTCATATAGCGACGCAGTTCTTCTTCGGTGTTCACGATCATCATAGCGCGGCCGCCCAACACAAAACTGGGACGCACCAATACTGGGTAGCCAATACGATCGGCGGCCACCACCGCTTCTTCTACACTACGTGCCAAACCGTTTTCAGGTTGGCGCAAACCCAGTTCATTTAATAAATCTGAAAACAGCTCGCGATCTTCGGCCAAATCAATGCTGTGAGGGCTAGTCCCAATAATTTTCGCACCAGCTTCTTCTAAAGCTGCGGCTAATTTAAGCGGAGTTTGTCCACCAAATTGCAAAATCACTCCATCGGGTTTTTCGTGGTCAATAATCGCCAACACATCTTCCCGAGTTAGTGGCTCAAAATAAAGCTTATCCGAGGTGTCGTAATCCGTAGAAACGGTTTCGGGGTTAGAATTGATCATAATCGCTTCGTAGCCTTCTTCTTGTAAGGCATAAGAAGCGTGCACGCAGCAATAATCAAACTCAATTCCTTGACCAATGCGATTGGGACCACCGCCCAGAATCACTACTTTTTTGCGATCCGTACGCTGGGATTCATTTTCATTTTCATAACTAGAATAATGGTAAGGAACGGTGCTATCAAATTCGGCGGCGCAAGTATCTACGGTTTTAAAAACCGCATTTATATTTAAAGATTTGCGATAGGCTTCGGCGGCATGTTCGCCACTTTGGGTTAAAAATCCGATTTGAACATCGGAATAACCCCATTCTTTGGCTTGGCGCAACACTTCAGGGCTAATTTCTTCGAGATTTTTGCCTTTAAGTTCTTCTTTTTCAAACTGCACCAATTCGGCGATGTGATTTAAGAACCAAGGATCCACCCCTGATGCTTCATAGAGCTTTTCCACACTCCATCCGTACTCCAAAGCCGCTTTAATGTAAAAAATGCGATCCGCTTTGGGTCGCTTAATATCGATTTGTGCTAGGATTTCGCTTTCTTCAATCTTTTGCTTGCCATCGGAACCTAAACCGCTGCGACCATTTTCCATGGAGCGCAAAGCTTTTTGTAGAGATTCTTTAAAAGTCCTACCAATGGACATGGCTTCGCCTACGGACTTCATTTGCGTGCCCAAGACATTTTCTGCCTGGGGGAACTTTTCAAAAGTAAAGCGCGGCACTTTGGTTACCACATAATCAATGCTAGGCTCAATATTGTACAAAGTGCTTTGGGTCAAATCATTTTTTAATTCGTCTAGGGTGTAGCCAATGGCTAATTTTGCTGCAATTTTAGCGATGGGAAAACCCGTGGCCTTAGATGCCAATGCAGAGGAGCGAGAAACCCTAGGGTTCATTTCTATCACGATTAAACGGCTATCTTCAGGATTTAGAGCGAATTGTATATTACAACCCCCGGTGCGCACACCAATTTCACGGATGGCAGCAATGGAAGCTTCGCACATATTGCGATATTCTGCGGGGGTTAAGGTTTGGGCCGGGGCCACGGTGATGGAGTCCCCTGTATGAATGCCCATGGCATCGAGGTTTTCAATGGAACATACCACAAGTACCGTGTCGTTGGCATCGCGAATTAGCTCAATTTCGAACTCTTTCCACCCCATTATGGATTCTTCAATGAGAATTTCGTTGGTGGGGCTCAAAGTCAAGCCCCGTTGAGAAATCTCTAAAAATTCTTCTTCAGTATAAGCAAAACCGCCCCCTGCCCCACCCAAAGTGTAAGCTGGGCGTATAACCAAGGGCAATCCTATCTCTGTTAAGGCCTCTTTGGCTTGCTCCATATTGCGTGCTATCACCGACTTGGCATTTTCTAAGCCAATTTTTTCCATGGCAGCACGAAACTCTTCACGGGACTCAGCTTTGCGAATGGCTTTGACATCTACCCCTATCATTTCCACATTGTACTTTTCCAAAACTCCGCGATCGTGGAGAGCCAAAGCACAATTTAATGCTGTTTGTCCTCCCAATGTGGGCAAAACCGCATCGGGACGCTCTTTTTCAATGATTTTTTCCACCACTTCCGGGGTAATGGGTTCAATATAAACCGCATCGGCTGTTTCCGGGTCAGTCATGATGGTGGCAGGATTGGAATTAACCAAAACTACTTGATAACCTTCAGAGCGAATGGCTTTGCAAGCTTGGGTTCCTGAATAATCAAATTCACAAGCTTGTCCTATAACAATGGGTCCACTTCCGATAATCAGTATTTTTTGGATATCTTGGCGTTTTGGCATTTTTTTTTCCTTATTGGGCGTCCAAATTGACGCAAAGATAAAAAACTCTGGGAAAATCTTTGACTTATTTGCAAAAAATATTTCTCTTTCTCTGGACTATGACACAAAGCTCACAAAGTTGCTAATCTTTAGGGAACTATGTCTAGTTTAACTGGCAATACTATTTTTAAGGTTCAGCCTCCCAAACCTCACAATCCCATGCGCAAACCGGTGATAGCATATTTGCTGCTAATACTATTAGGAAGCATTGTTTTGTATTTGCCTTTTTTTAACACTCAACCTTTAAAACTTTGGGATGCTTTATTTACAGCCACTTCAGCCCTTTGTGTTACCGGTCTATCCGTGGTCAATTTAACTATGCAGTTCAATCAAGCAGGGTGGTTAGTTATAGCGGCACTTATGCAATTAGGTGGCTTAGGCATTATGACTATTTCTACATCTTTGCTATTAGCGGCAAGTTCCAAAGCTGGCTTTGATCAACATCACCTTATTTTGGAAAATTTCACCTTAGAGGACGGTAGTTTTTCTACCACAAGAATTTTGCGGGAAGTCCTTAAATTCACTTTAACCATAGAAACCATAGGCTTTGCGGTTTTTTGGTTTTACAACCCCGCAGTTTTTAGTGTAGATAAAATTGTACAAACTTTGTTTCACACCATTAGCGCCTTTTGTAATGTTGGCCTTAGCATTGCCCCCGAACACAGCTTTAACTTTGAAAGCAGCTGGCTGATAAACTTAAACTTTATCTTTTTAATGTGGGCTGGGAGCATTGGTTTTATAACTCTTTCTGAACTATTTAATCGTAAAAATAAGCAGCGTTTAAGCCTGCACTCTCGTTTAAACTTACTTAGTACGGCAATAATTGTGCTCATAGCCCTAGGAACTATCTTATTCATAGAAAAAACCCCTTTACTTACTACTTTAACCCAGGCTTTCGCTAGTCGCACAGCGGGATTTAGTCCTTTAAACTCAGAACTTTTTGCTTTTCCTACACTTTTTCTATTAATGGCATTAATGTTTATTGGGGGTAGCCCAGGATCCTGTGCGGGGGGCATCAAAACCACCACCGCTGCAGTTATTGTTATAAACGGTCTCAATAAAATTCGAGGCCACGAACGCACCCAATTTTCACATGCCACCATACCCAATGGCGTGGTTCAAAAAGCTCTTAAAACTTTTGTTTTTGCTATTTTTATTTTAATTGGAGCTATTTTTATTCTGCTTTTTTTAGAAGCCAAAACACTAAAAACAGCAGGCATAGACGAAGTGTTTTTAAAAATTTCTTTTGAAGCTATTAGCGCCTTTGCCACTTGCGGAGCATCTCTGGGAATAAGCTCTTTAATTTCGGATTATGGCAGAGGTATTTTAATGCTTTTAATGTTTATTGGTCGTTTAGGGCCTTTGGTTTTACTTTCTGCTCTCAGTAAAACCATTAAAGCAGAACCTTGGTACGCAGAAGAGCAAATAATGGTGGGTTAACATGGCGCGCAAGCAATTTACAGTCATAGGCATGGGGCAAACTGGTTATTACTTAGCTAAACATCTTAATGCTTTGGGTTACGATGTATTGACTGTGGACAGTAATGCTGAAAGGATCCAAGAAATCAGTTCAGAACTAAGTCGCAGTGCGGTGGCGGATTGCACCAAGCGTAAAATGGTAGCAGCCTTGCCCGTTTTAGAGTGTGAAAGCGTAATCGTCACTGTAGGCAAAGCCTTAGAAAACTCTTTGCTCATTGTACTAAACCTCAAAGAACTTGGAGTAAAAAATGTTATGGCCAAAGCATCCAGTGGGTCCCATGCAGCTATTTTAGCACGTTTAGGGGTAACAGAAATTTTTCACCCCCAAAAAGATATGGCTATTACCGTGGCAGAGCGTTTGCATCGTCCACAAATGTTAGAATATATTCCTTTTATGGATGGGCACAGCATTGTAGAATGGGTTTGTCCCGACGAACTCGTTGGCAGCACTTTGGCGCAACTAAATTTAAACCAAAAATTCAAGGTACAGGTGATTGCCATCAAAGATGCTCTAACCAATGAAGTGACCATGGTACCTCTCGCCGAAGAAGCCCTACAGGACACTCATATCCTATATCTTTTAGGCGCTAACGAAAACTTAGATAAGTTAATGGAAAAACTCGATTAGCCCTTATCCGTGGGAGCTTGGCGACCATGTTCTAGTTCGCCATGCCTTTTAAATAAATGCTGGGCCAAAGTTTTAAAACCCCGCCATACTCTATAGCGTTCGTGTTTGTCAATGAGTGCCATCCACCCTTGTTTTAGTATGTAACTGGGGCGTAAATAGAACTTGCGCCGAGCCAAATCGCAAAAATCCACCAATTGCTGACTAGAAAGTCCAGGCCTTTTGATAGTGGTGCGATGATGGCCATCTTTATCTAACCATTGGGAATAATCTCTACTGGCTAAAGCTCCCGAAGCCAAAGCCTCGTTATAAGCTTCAGTCCCTGGATAAGCCATAATAGGGTAAAATTGAGCGGTATTGGGATTAAGTTTAAGGGCATAATCCAAAGTTTCTTGCAAAGTTTCGGGAGTATCGCTGGGGTTTCCTACCATAAAACAACCGTGAATTAATATCCCCGCCGCCCGGGCATCCTTCATAAATTGTTCAGCGCGATCCAATTTCAAGCCCTTTTTTACGCTTTTTAACACTTCCGCGCTGGCGGACTCGAATCCCACACAAAGCTCTCTGTTTCCAGCTTTTTTCATAAGTTTTAGCAAATCGCCAGAAACATCGGCGCGGGCATTGGCAGACCAAGTAATTTTGAGTTTGCGTTGTAAAATTTCCTCACAAATCGCTCTGGTATGGCGAGGATCCACGGTGAAAGTGTCATCTTCAAAAAAGACTTCTCCCAATTCAGGGAAATTATCTTTAATGTATTCTAACTCATCCACCACATCTTTGGGACTGCGTTTGCGATAAACATGCCCCGTAATGGTTTGAGGAACTACGCAATAAGTGCAACGATGGGGGCATCCCCTACCGCTTAAAATGACGATTAAGGGGTTGATATTCGCACCGTAAAAATACTTTTTGTAGCAGCTAAACAAATGCTCCTTGTAAATCTTAGAAACCCAAGGGAGTTCATCTAAATTTTCGATTTTAGCCCCTTCGGCGGTGCGACGCGGCTGGCCATTTTCTCGCCAGGCTATGCCCGCAATCATATCTAATTGTTTGACGCCATCTCCACGCCAATGGCGCACAAGTTCCCTAACGGTAAAATCCGCTTCGCCGATAATGCAGAAGTCTAAACTTTCCATCATTTCTAGGCTTTCTAAGGGTTCAGCAGTGGCATGGGTGCCCATAATAGCGATGGGAACAGCGAATCTTTGTTTAATGGCATGCACTACTTCGAGGTCATTTAAAATACTGGGAGTGGAGACATTAACCACCACCGCTTGGGGTTCAAATTCCGCCATTTTGGCTAAAGTTTGTTCTAAATCTAGTTCCATGGCAGGGCTATCGAGCAACTGAATCTCGTTGCCATCAGCTTCGGTGCAACCAGCAGCGTACGCTAAAAACATGGGCCAATACAAAGTGCTGGACTTAGTAACCGAGGGGCTACGGGATTCCCTACTGAACATAGGGTGAAATGGGGGATTTAAAAAACAAATTTTCATATTTAGTGCTGTGAAATTTATATTGAAGATACTAATTTCTTAAATTTAGATAATGAATGACAGACTTTTCGTTACAAAGCTGTATTATTAGAGGTTAAAATGCGATTTTTTTACTTTATCCTTGTTTTTTCTTTGACGCTGGCTACTGCGCAATCAGCTAAAACCAATAAGTCTAGCATTAAGCTAGATACTATAACTACTTATTTGCAAGATAAAAAGCAAATCGCCACTCAATATTCGGTGCGTGCTGGTACAAATGTACGCGAAGGTTTTTACCAATCTTTTTACCCTTCGGGTAAACTAGCCCACCAGGGAAGCTACCAAAATGGCGAACAAGAAGCTATGTGGGAGTCTTTTTTTGAAAATGGCAAAATATGGAAAAAATGCTCTTTTAGCAAGGGTTTAGAGCATGGTTTATGTGCAGAATGGGATGAAAATGGCGTGCAGCGCTCAGAAAGTCACTTTAAAGACGGCGAATTTGAAGGAAAAAAGATTTTGTGGAATGCCCTGGGTCAAAAGGAAAGCGAAGAAAACTGGCACAACAAAAGGTTGCACGGCACTTCTCGTGTGTGGAGAGATACGGTTTTAATGCGGGAACTAAACTATCATGAAGGGCATTTGCACGGTATAAACAAGATTTATTGGCCCAATGGAAAGCTTAAAACCGAAATGCCTTTTGAGCACGCTCAGGTGCACGGAACCATGCGCGCCTTTGATCAACTCGGCAACAAAATTCTCGAAGTAGAGCATTTCAAAGGTGCTAAGCATGGGGTTTCACGGCGCTGGGACAATGGAATGCTCATCGAAGACCAAGTTTGGGAGCTAGATGTATGCAAAAAGGGTTGCCCCGAAGATGAAAAGAAATAAGCCCGAAAAATAACACAATTAAAACTAAATTATTTTTCTAGCTCTAAAAAGCTAAAAGCGGGAATATCTTCCACGGCGGGAAAGTCCTCGCGATGGGTGATTTTCCAAGCTTCGCCTAAAGGCGTGTTACTGGTGGCAGAGCTATCCCAAAAAGGGAAAAACACATCGCCGGTAAAATCTCGATGCACCCATGTCAGGTAAATCTTGTGAATTAAAGGCCAAGCTTGGCGATAAATTTCGGCTCCGCCAATGATAAACACCTCGCTTTCCCCTTGGGCACGGGCGTATTCCAAAGCTTGGGGCAAATCGTGGAGCACCACGCACCCCGGCGCAATAAAATCTTTTTGCCGGGTGAGCACAATATTGGTGCGTTGGGGCAAAGCGCGCCCGATGCTTTCATAATTTTTGCGCCCTAGCACCATGCAATGGCCGGTGGTAATGCGCTTAAAATTCTGCAAATCCGCAGAAATATGCCAAGGCAAATCGTTATTGTGGCCGATAACTCCATTATTAGCCACCGCCACAATTAAAGAAATCATCATACCGCAACAGGCGCTTTGATATGGGGATGCGCTTCGTAATTTTCTAAGCGAAAATCTGCAAATTCAAAGCTAAACAGATCTTTTTTGTCGGGATTAATCCACATTTGGGGCAAAGCCAAAGGACTGCGTGTCAATTGCAGCTCCGCTTGTTCGCGATGATTGGTGTAAAGGTGCAAATCCCCAAAAGTATGTACAAATTCGCCGGGTTCATAACCCAAAACTTGACAAAGCATCAGGGTTAGCAAAGCGTAACTGGCGATATTAAAAGGCACACCTAAAAATATATCCGCACTGCGCTGATAGAGCTGGCAGCTTAACTTACCATTAACCACATAAAACTGAAATAAGCAGTGACACGGGGGCAAAGCCATTTGAGGCACCAAACCTACATTCCAAGCGCAAACCAAGTGGCGACGGCTATCGGGATTATTTTTGAGACTCTCTAAAAGTTCGCTAATTTGGTCTATATGACCGCCATCGGGGGTGGGCCAACTGCGCCACTGGGCCCCATAAACCGGACCTAAATCACCGTTAGCATCGGCCCATTCGTCCCAAATACGCACACCGTGATCTTTAAGGTATTTAATATTGGTGTCGCCACGCAAAAACCACAATAATTCGACGATTATTGATTTGAGGTGCAATTTTTTGGTGGTAAGCACCGGAAAACCCGCGGATAAATCGTAGCGCACTTGCCTGCCAAACACGCTCCAAGTACCAGTACCAGTGCGATCATCTTTGCGCACACCGTTTTCCATCACATCTTTTAATAAATCTAAATATTGTTGCATGGGGGAAATATACTAATTAATGGTTAATGGTTAATGGTGAATCGCGTACGCACCTTACGCTAAGTCCACTCGATTTATACAAAGTTTAATCAATCAACCCGTTATAATTATGACTACAAATGACTTATAAAGCGATTATGCAACATATTTTCTGTAATTTCTTTCAACCTCTAACTTTTGTTGGTTAATATATACTTTATTTGTTATCCAGTTTTCGTGAATTTCCATTAAAACAGCTGATACTAAACGCAAACATGATGCCTCATTCGGGAATAATCTTGCAACCCTAGTCCTACGCCGTATTTCGCTATTGGTTCGCTCTAAGATATTTACCGTTCTTAACCTTGAATGCACGCTTGGATCTTTAAACATATAGAAGGTCATGCCTTCCTCAGCAACTTCATCAAACCAGCGACTGAAATCAGGGGCTTTTTTAGACCATTTTTCACATACTTCATTTTTACGGCGCATAGCATTGCTATAGTTTATCTGTTTAAACACATCCGCTACATCTCGGCCTATTTCTTTTTTATATTCCATTTTAGTGCAATAGCTTTGCGCATTTCTAGCAATATGAAATGTGCATCGTTGCATAGGAATTGAGGGCATTGTGTTCTCGCAAGCGGCTTTTAAGCCCGTATGGTTATCTGCCACTATCATTTCTACACCTTTTAAACCCCTAGCTTGCATACAGTACCATTATGGCGAACTTTTTCATACATAGCGTCCAAGTAAATATTTTTATAGGAGTCGTTTAATTTTCGCTCTCTAAAAAGTTCAAGTTGCTCGTCTAACTCTGCTGTTAAGCGAGAAACCTGGGTTGAACTAACCTCTAAACCACACAATTCCTCTACAATAGATGACACTTTGCGAGTCGAAACTCCTTTTAGATACATCTGTGCAATGGCTGCTTTAAGTGCTTTTTCAGACATACTACCTTGCTCTAAAGACTTTGGATAGAACTTTAGCCCTCGAACTTGGAGAATGCTTACAGGCACTGCTCCCATCTGAAATTTAAGCGTTTTAGGCTTGTATCCATTGGCATAACCTATGCGCTAATCATTGCGTTGCCATGGCTTAGCTTTTAAGAAAGCATCGCGCTCTAACCTCATGGAATAATTGAAAAGCATTTGAAACATATCCATCAAAGCATCAGGTCCTTGATTAATTAACATTTCTACAATTTGTTTAAGCAAATCTTCAGAAGAAATTGTATCTTTATTTATGCGGGTCATTTTGAGCTCCTATTTTAGTAGGTAGAGGTTTAAAGAGTACCCGCATTTTTTTATCTTGCGGGCAAATTACAGAAACAAATTTACATTATCCATCTAGCTTTGAATTAACAAAAGAGGCTGCATAACTGTCCGTTTTCCTGGCGCAGGTCAAGTGGCTCCATAAGCTAAACCCGACAAACCAGCTGCATCTACATCCTCACCTGTAATCCACGATCCTCCATAAGCGGCACCTAGTGCGTTAAAACTCTTTTTGCGCATAAGGGAAATATATGTAATTGTTGGGTGATATAGTTCCAGATGTACCACTGTGTTAAGGTTTCTATTGTTCACAGACTTTTGATGGTACTTTTGAAAATATTAAGTCAACACCTAAGTTTTTCTTCAATTTAATTTTGCGAACTATTACTCTATGCACGTAAAATGTTATAAATCCATTTGAGGGGTAATATCCGTTTAACTCTAAATCGAATATTTTTTTATTGGTGTGCCTTTCTTTCCTTTCCTTCAAATCAATCATCCCATAACCTGCCCCGTCACAATACGAAAAAATCGCTGATAACTCATTTTCCTCCCCCCTTTTAACCATAACAAAAGGACGCGCTAAACGCGATACAACCGTTCTCACATTATTTTCAAATTCAGTAGTATCAAGATCAACCCCATGCCTATAAGAGTATCTTCTATAGTCAAAATCAGATTCATAAATAAATTTGGTAGAATCAAAATAATAAACAATTGCTTTAGGTTGAGGCATAAGAGTAATTATACCAGTTTCATCTTTTTCACTTTCTATCCGCATGCTATCAACCTCATAAAAATCAACTAAATCTGCTTTCAATAGCTTTTGAGGAGTTGTGGAACAAGATAAAACAACTATCGACACAAAAATCAACATAACCATATGTCTATAACTATTCATGTTAGTAACGTCCAGAAGAATTAGCGTTTTCTATGTAATATTTAGCTCCTTCCAAAAAGCGACGATGTCTTTTTTGAACCCATTGCGTTGTATTTATGTCGTAATATTTGTAGAACCGATTTATCGTTTCATTTTGAATTGCTCTAACCTCTAGAAATGCTTTTAAACTAGAAGCTTCCTTAGCAGGTAACATCTTTTTATAAGGTCCATATAACTCTGTTAAATCACCCTGTGCATCTTTTATGTGACCGTGCTCATGAACTATTGCCGTATAAAAGTTACTTGCTGAAAATTCTCCACTTGCCTCATAACCAGTTTGCCAACTTATATTAATCTCTGGCTTACCACCTATTATACGAAATTTAGTTTTTCCATCATCTTCTATGTCATTAGATCTTATTACTGGCACATCGATATTTTCTCGCTTTGCTACATACTCCCCCATTTTTTCTATGTAAGAAAAATCTCCTATACCACCTTGCGCTTTTTCATTGCCGTATTCTAATACTGTTTGATGTGTTTGCCACTTGAACCTATCAGATAACCCATAATGTACCGCACCTTTTAAACCACCAGCCAATCCTCCGCTTACGCCTCCAATTAACATGAATTGCGAAAAAATCCAAAAGTCCCATTTTTCTTTTTCAACAATCTGGTTGGCGGTATAAGCAACACCCCCTGATAATGAGGCTATCGCTGCACCTTTAGCAGCTTCACCAGCTGCAGCAGCAAGAAGTCCAGAGCCGGTTGATAGTCCAGTAGCTCCAGCTACAACATTGCCTATGCCGCCTACTAAGCCTGGTATGAAAGCTGTTAGTCCTCCCGCAACAACACCTACTGTTACACTCCTAACACAATTTACCTCAGATGACCCCATACACTGAACTAAGCCACTTACTGCTCCTATTCCAGCCCCTGCAACAATATGTACAGCTTCCCCATTGGGGTCTATGTAGTTAATCGGGTCATTGCCATAGCTATACGGATTCGCAAACTGTCCGGCGGGGTCGGGGCTCATCCATTGCCCAAATAAAGGGTCAAAATACCGCGCTCCAAAATAATACTTGTCATGTTCCCCATCGTATTCTTTGCTTTGCCAGCGCTTCCTGTCGGTCTCGCTATCTTCTTTGAGGGTGATGGTCATGCCATACGGCAAATAATCATAAGCGCTAACTACCCCTTGGCGATTAGCATACATACGCACATTGCCCTGGGCATCAGTAATGGGAAAATACGCTCGGTTTTCACCATTTTGATTCATAGCGCGGTAGCCTCCACCGATGAGGTCTAAGCGCTGTAGGCTAAAATCATTGCTATCAATGGATTTATAAACCCCCACCCCGCTAAAGGTAGCTTCCGTATAGGACATATTATCATCACTATGGTAGCTATACCATAGGCGATTACCACCAGAATAGGCCATTTCTAGCTTATCGCCGTAATGGGATTCAGGTAGCGTTCCATTGGTAACTTGGTTATAAGTTGCATTGTGTTTTAGTTTATAAGCGGTTAGCGGTAGTCCGGCGGCATCGAGTTTATAAGCCGTGGAGCGGTATTGATCGAACCACACATTACCCGAAGAGTCATAGTCAAAAGCTACTTGGTGGGCATTAGGTGCCCGACCAGTTACCCCATAAAACTGAGGTCTGTAGCGATCGGGGGAATAAGCATAGCCCACGCCTATATTATCCTCAAATTTGGAGGTTAAACGCCCCAAGTTGTCATAGCTATAGTTAGCGTTTTTGGGGCCACTTACCTCAGACAAACGCCCCAGATAGTCATAACTGTAATGGTAATTTAGGACACTGGCTCCACTGTGGTTGAGTTGATGGTAATCGTGGCTCACAACTTGCATACGGCTAGCCCAGGGTTTTTCATAGGTTAGAGACTGGGTGTATAGGGGGGCATTTCCCTTGGTGTATTTAAGCTGGGTGGGGCGACCGTGAATGTCGGTGAGGATTTGTTTGGTAAAGACTTCGCTACCTTGGTCGTAGTAGCTTTTGTTTTTAGTGTTGCCGTTAGCGGTGTATTCATAAGACGCCATGAGCTTATCCGCTCCGTTTACCACCTCGAAGGTGTGGGTTAGGCGACCTTGGGAGTCATATTGGCGTTTGCGTTGGGATTTAGCTTGCCAGTGGCCATTTTCCCATTGTGAATAGGAGCTATTTACTAGCTCACCGGCGGCATTGTAATTATAGTATAGTTGCACAGCCGGCAAACCACCTAATCCATATACCATCCATTGCTTGTTTTTTTGCCCCATCCGGTCAAACGAAGCCATGCTTACACTGGTCATATTTCCATCATCGCCGTAGGTGATGTGCGCTCCCACATCGAGGGCTTTAATGTTTTCCATGGCGGCTAAAATGCTGTCTGCAAGGGTGTTATCGTTTAGCAACTCCATTAAATTTTCCGGCGTGGGTTTGCCATAAACAAAGCGCTCATGGAGTTTAATATTGCTCCCAGGAATGTCTGCATCGGGGTTGGTGAAGCTGTACTGGCCTTGTACCTCTCCCACTGCCTCTACTCTGCCTATACTATCGAATATTTTTACCGAGAAATAGTTGGCACCCAA
>JAAZFC010000101.1 GCA_012511955.1 Fibrobacter sp.
GATGATTTATTTGCAGCAGCCAAAAGCTTGTTTTTTGGCAAATAATATGTATTTCGTAGTTAGTGGATCTTTAACTCTAATGGAGTAAATATGCTTTCCAAATTTAAAAAATCAATGCTATTAATGTTATTGGCTGTTTTGGCTTATGCCCAACCCGCATTAAAATTTAAAGGTTTTAATGGCGAATATGTGGATTTTGGTAGGCGCAAAGGTAGTGGGCGAGAGTTCGTTATGCGAGTAAATCAAAGTCCTTTCCATTTTGAAGCTAAAGGTGTGATAGACGCTGGGATGTTAACTAATGATTTGGACATAATGCTCGATGATGTGGTAGCGGTGTTATCGTATTTTGAGCAAGGCCATACAATTAACGGCAAAGCGGTGGAAACAGGCTTAAATGATTTGTTGTTTTATGCTGAAGATGAATCGTGCAAAATAACTGAGCTAAAAATCACCTTGCTACCTCCAATCAGTAACGATAAAAAAGCCAAAACCCTGTTAGCTGCAGTGCCTAATTTGCTTAAAGAATATGAGCCTAATCCTACAGCAGAGTCTTCTGCGATTATCCGCGCTTCTGCAGATCCTTGGTCTAAATCATATATGGAAGCAGAACAACTCGAAGCAGAAAAGCGTATGGCGCAACAAAAGGCCGAAGAAGAGAGAATCTTAGCTGCACAAAAAGCAGAGGAACAAAAAAGAGCTAAAGAAAAAGAAGAAAGAGATCGCCGTGCAGCAGAAAGAGAGCGGCAAAGAAGTGCGCAAAAAAAGCAAAAGCGCCCAGCGCCTCCCCCAGCAAAAGAATATAGTCAGGTAGAAGATTATGATGATTATAAAGCTGAGGACGATTATACTGATGTACCTACAAGAGAATCGTCAAAAAAAACAGGTTCTTTCATGGGTATAAGTGAAATGGAAACAGGGCAAAAAATTGGCATGGGATTTGTCGGAATCGGGGTGGTAGCTACTATTTATGGGATTTTACAACACATGGAGTATAATAGAAAGAATACCGCTTTAAATGAACTTGCCATGGACCCACTTTTTATACAAAATCCCCAAGTATTTAAAGCATTGGATACTCGTGACGGTATAACTCCTTGGCATGCGGGACAACCGGGTAAATCTTATGATACCATAGAAAGAGAAAAGCTCGGTCATGGAAGCAATCGCAATTTGGGCTTGGTTTTGGCTGCTGCTCTCATAGGTGGTGGCATAGTAATGATTAATTTTTAAAAAAAAGCGTAACAAATTAGTAGCAACTTTCGTCTATATAAATGAACCCGCAATAAGGAGGTCATTTATGCGTAAGTTCCTAATTTTATCGTTAATTATTTTTGCATGTAGCAATCACGATAAAGTAACCAATAAAACTGGCGAGCTAAACACTACCCTAGAGCTTAGTGTTTTAGCTCAAGAGTTATTCCCAGCAGATTCTCTGCAAATCACCATCTCAGGGGCAGATATGTCGCCTTGGAAAAAATCCTGGTCAGAAATACCTAGTGTATTAAAAATGGCAGGGATCAATCCAGGAGCGAATAGGCTTATTGAAGCTCGTGTCTTTTATGAAAAAGATGCCATTCTTATGGGTTCTATTACTGCAGATCTAGAAGTGGGGTTGGTGAATACCATTACCCTGGCTTTAGTGCCGCTTATGGGAGTGGTAAAGTTCGGCATTCCTGTGGATTTGGAAAACTCCTTGGATATTCAACGGGGGGCATTAGAGGTAAGTTTTGATAATGAAATAGTCGAATTA
>JAAZFC010000102.1 GCA_012511955.1 Fibrobacter sp.
CCCGAGTTTTTTGCTCGAGTGTTATTGCGCAATCCCTTAAAAAGTAAGCAGATGAACAAAGGTTTAAATCAACTTTCAGAAGAAGGCGCTATTCAGCTGTATTCACCATTTAAAAGTCCTTTTCCAGTGGTGGGGGTGGTGGGCGAGTTACAGTTCGATGTGCTTGTCCATAGATTAGAGGCGGAATATGGTGCGCAAGTTACTTTGGAACGCATGGCGGCTTTTGGAGCTCGTTGGGTACAAGGTGAAAAAGCTCAACAAGATGCCTTTATAAAAGAACATGAATTTGATTGTATGCACGATAAGCGCGAGCAATTGGTGTGCTTATTTCCCAATGAATATCGTTTAAATCTAGCCGAAAAGAACTATTCGGACTTGCAGTTTAAAACAACCTCTAGTGGTTAAAGTCTTATTTTTTGGAATTGATTACTGCGGAAACCTTTTCTTTTAAAATTTCAATAGGTACAAAACCAGTAAAAACATCAACAAACTCGCCTTTGCGATTGATAAGAAAAGTGGTGGGAATGTTCTTAAAGTTGCCATATTTTTGCACGGTTAAGTCATCGGTATAAAGCACGGGGTAGGCGATATTTTTTTCTTTAATAAAGTTTGGAACATTGGGACGGTATCTTTTGTCGATACTTATACTAATTATTTGAAAGTCATCGGCAGAGAAATCTTTTTGCAATTGATTTAACACGGGGATTTCCATAATGCACGGAGGGCACCAAGTGGCCCAAAAATTTACCAAACGCACTTTGCCGTCAAAATCTGAAAGTTTCATGGAGTCTTGTGGGGCTTGGGGAGACTGGGGAATTTGGGCTTGAGCTAAAGTGAAATTCCAAGCTTTGTTTTGTACTACTTGCTCTTGGGCTTCACTACATGAACTAGAGAAAAACATTAAGATTAAGCTAAATAGTATGACTTTATGTGTGCGAAGTTGTTTAATATCCATATTTTTATCTCAAAACTAAAAAGAAAATAATATAATTACAATATAATACACATTTAGGTTTTATATGGCTCATAATATTCAAGAACTTTTGTCAGAAATGGTTTCTCGAGGTGCATCAGATTTGCACCTAACAGCGGGTAGCCCTCCTTTGTTGCGCTTAAACGGCAAACTTACGCCTATTGGTGTGGATGCATTGGATCCCAATGAAACCATGCGCATGACTTACAGTTTAATGAACGAGTCGCAAAAAAAGCAGTTTGAACAAAATAAAGAATGCGATTTTTCTTTTGGGGTAACCAATTTAGCGCGTTTTAGAGCCAATGCTTTTTTACAACGAGGTTGTGTGGGCCTAGCTTTACGCATAATCCCTTTGGAAATACGCACTTTTAAAGATCTTGGCTTACCTACTATCGCCTCTGACTTTACTAAGCGTCCTTCTGGATTAGTGTTGGTGACGGGAGCTACGGGTTCAGGTAAATCCACTACCTTGGCAGCTATGATAGATAAAGTCAACAAAGAGCGCCAAGAACATATACTCACCATTGAAGATCCCATTGAATTTCTGCATAAACATCAAAAATGCTTGGTAAATCAACGCGAAGTGGGCTCCGATACCAACTCTTTTTCCGAGGCGCTTAAAATGGCCTTGCGCCAAGACCCTGATGTGGTTTTAATTGGTGAAATGCGCGACCTTGAAACCATGCGTGCGGCTTTGACCATAGCGGAAACGGGGCACTTAACTTTTGCCACTTTACACACTAACTCGGCAGTGCAAACTATGAACCGCATCATTGATGCTTTTCCTAGGGGTGAACAGCAAACCATTCGCGCCCAGCTATCCTTTGTGCTCCAAGGGGTGCTGTGTCAAATGCTTTTGCCTAAAATCGGCGGTGGTCGCATAATGTGTTACGAAATAATGAATGTAACTCCTGCCATTAGGGCGCAAATTCGTGAAGACAAAATGCATCAAATTGAGAGCCAAATAGAAATTAGCCAAGCCCAAGGCATGAATACTATGAATATGCGTTTGGCTGACTTGGTAGAAGAAAATAAAGTGGAGCGTATGGATGCTTTAGCAAAATCTCCTAACCCTGAACAATTGGCTAAACTCTTTCAACAAAGAGGTATCTAATGGCATTGTGGCAATACAAAGGAACCACTCTTCAAGGGAAAGTCGAAGAAGGGCAAGTTAGTGCAAATACCAAAGATGATGCTTTGTTTCTGGTGCGTCGTAAGCGCTTAACCGATATTCGCATCAAAAAAGCACCAGGTCAAGGATTTAAGATAGGAACTGGAATACCTTCTGAAGATTTAGCGCGCTTTACTAGGCAGTTTGCAGTGATGAATGCCTCTGGGTTACCCATCAGTGACTGTTTAAACATTTTAGAAGAACAAAGTGAAAATCCTTCTTTGCGCGATGTGGTGCGTAAAGTTTCCGCCAGTGTGTCAGGGGGAATGAACTTATCTGCTTCTTTGGCCATGCATCCCAAAGTCTTTGATAACTTATATGTAAATATGGTGGCTGCTGGGGAAAGTGGTGGTGTACTGGAAGATGTTTTAGTGCGTTTGGCGGAATATCAAGAAAAAGCAGAACGCTTAAAACGCAAAGTTAAAGGCGCCATGACCTATCCTGCTATTGTAGCCATAGTGGCGGTGGTGGTGGTAATTGTGCTTTTAGCCTTGGTGGTACCAAAGTTTGCGGAAATATTTACGCAAACAGGGGGAGAACTACCTGGACCAACTCAAGTGGTAATGAATATTTCTGGCTTTTTAGCAGATAACTTTCTTTTTATAGTGATTGGGGGAGCTTTATTGGCTTTTGGTTTTCAATATATGATGAAAATCCCCAAGGGGCGTTATGCTTTTGATAAGCTTAAGCTTACTATTCCCAAAGTGTCTGATTTGGAAACTAAATCTTCTGTGGCGCGATTTTCTCGTACTTTAGGTACCTTGTTAAGTGTAGGGGTTCCCATCACTGATGCTTTAGAAGTTACAGCCCGCACAGCAGGCAATGTGGTTATAGAAGAGGCTATTCGCAATATTCGAGATTCCATTGCGGGGTGGAAGCTTATTTCTGATACCATGCGAGACTCGGGAATTTTTCCTGGTATGGTGGTGCAGATGGTGGCGGTGGGGGAACGCACAGGTAAATTAGGCGAAATGCTCAATAGGGTGGCTGACTTTTATGATGAAGAGGTAGATGCCGCCGTAGAAGCTCTTACTGCTATGATTGAACCTTTGGTTATTGTGGTGTTAGGGGTGGTTATTGGTGGAATTTTGATCGCCATGTACTTGCCCATGTTTAGTATGACTGATAACATTTGATTTAGCACGATATTTGAATTTTTCGTTCTGATTTGGGTTGAAAAAGCGAAAAATCATCTATTTATTGCAGAAAGACCTATTTTTTAAGATAAACATTAAAGTTTACTTTAAGTTTGCCGATAACTATAATGTATAGTATTAAGATAAGGAGTTAAATATGCGTATCACCGATGCCATTGCGCAAACAGGAGCCCTGCGAGAAATGCAGAGATCTTCTGATGTGTCTAGGCCATCTAAAACGCAAGATTCGGCTAAGTCAGGAAAGACTAGTGATTCCGTTTCTATTTCTAAGCAAGCTCGACAAGCCCCTGAAGCAGAAAAAGTAAGCGCCCACATAAAAGCCCTTCCTGATATACGCGAAGATCGCATTGCCGATGTGAAGGCCAAGATACAAAGTGGTTATTATGACACTGCTGAGTTTCAAGATAAACTAGCAGACAAGCTCTTGCAAGAGTTTGGTGTCAATGAAAAACCATCTTAAAAACAATTATTCTCAGGCTTTGCCCCAGCGTACAGTCTGGCTTATATTATTGTGTTTTCTTAGTTCCAGTGCCAGTACGGCCTGGTTTTCTGTGATTGGAAGTGTTAATGCTAAAAAGGCAGAGTACACCACTGTAGTTAGAATAGATAGCGTGCCAGTGTACAAAGGCTCTATGCGGCCAGCCATGGAGCATATTGCAACGCAAACGTTTATGGCCTTAAAATTTAGCATGGAAAGTTGGTATCAAGGCCCCGATACGGTGTTTTCCTGGAGTTATGCCTCTTGGTATAAAAATGAAAACTCTAAGATAAAACCCATTGCGGCCAATGTTGTGCGGTGGGGGCAAGGGCACAATGAATGGGTCTATTGGAGTCCCCAAAAATCTACTCAGGTGCATTTTCATTCTCCCTTTTACGGTTTTTCTTCTCACGATGGTTTAGATAATTGTATTCCTGAAGAGCAACTTTGGGTGGAAGCACCACTTTTGCTACGCACTTTAGATAAGCCTAAATTTTGTGTGCTTCCTTCTTTAACTGAGGCATCTTATTTAAGGCGAAGTTGGCAAGTAGTGGGGAGCATCACAGGGCAAAAAGCGAAAATAGACGACATTGAATGTGAATTGGTGCGCTTTAATAGAGATGATGGTGCTTTTATGGAGTTTTGGGTTTCGCCCCAAAGTTTACAAGTGCTCAAAGTGCAAAGCTTTTTAGGAACTCAATATCAACGCTTTCAATACGATGATCATTGAGTAAGTTAGCTAATGACAGTTAATTTCCAAGAATAATATCTTTTATTTGCTTAGCTTCGTCAATGTAATACGATCCACAGGTGGGAAAGTCGTGGAGCAAACTTTCTAAAATATCTAATACGATTTCGGCTTCTTCGGCGGCAATCATTTCGTGAAGCCTTTCTATTTGGACCAGTTTTTGAGCTATTTGCGTATGCTCGGGCATGTTTTGCGGCTTAGCTATTTGCAAATTGCGGTCTAAATAGTTGCGCAGGTTTTGCAAAGCAGGGTGTTTTAAGGCTATTTCAGGCTGAAAATAGAAGTCCAGCCAGCTTTCTAGGTTTAAACTCTGCAAAAAGAAAGGGGCTTCGTAATTTAATTTCTCTACGCTTAAAATCTCTCGTATTCGTTGTAACATTTGATCTACAACGGGGCTTTTTAAGGTGGTGTTTCCCGGTGGGTTACGGGTGCAAAATTCCATATCGGGGATAGAGTATTCTCGCAAAACTTCGTGGCCAAATAAGCGGCAGGCCAAAGCTCTCCCGCGATAGTTATTGCAAGGCCCCGCAACTAATTGAAAGCGGCAATAGGTATTTCCTTTATAATTAGCATGAAAACGAATATCTGCGCACAGTATTTCATCTAACTCATGGTTTGAAAGGCTTTCCACAGCATTGCGCATAAAATACACGAATTCAGGAGCGGTCATGGTGGGACTGACACAGCAGTCTCCGGGACAGCCGTTACAGTCTAAGCTAGTTACTAAAGCATAAATTTCATTTTGTAAGCGTAATTCTAAGTCCATAAAGCGTCCAAAAGTGATTAATCACTATCAATTAATCAACGATTAATCAAATCTAATGTAAAAATATGCCTTTTAAATGCAAAAAAGCACAAAATAGTTTTGGCACGCCTTTTGCAATACAGATAATAAATTCAATATGGAGGCCCAGATGGCAAAAAGTACAGAAGATAGTCCAGTGTTAGAAGAAGTTATGGTCTTAGAGGTAACTCATGCACAAGTTTATCCCCTTAAAGAAAGCACTAATAAAACTAGAGCTATGGCTCGAGTAGTGTTAAATGATCAATTACAGTTAACTGGCTTGCGCGTAGTTGATGGTTCTAATGGTTTGTTTGTTTCTTATCCTAACGACCCAGGTTATAAGGGAGAGGATTATCGCAGCATTTATTATCCTATCACTAGAGATTTGCGCGAGCATATAGAGGAGGTTTTATTGCAAAAATACCATGAATTAACCACTTAAATAAGTTGTTAATTATATAATCCAAGTGATTAGTTTTCTAGTCACGCATTCATCCTTAGTAATGTATTGGCTCTTTCCTGTTGTGGGGAAAGAGCATTTTTAAGAGTTTGTTTTTAATGATTTCCAAAGTTTTTGCTTCAGCTTATCAAGGTATTCGGGGGGTTCCCGTAGCTGTAGAAGTGGATTGTTCTCCTGGCTTACCAGGATTTTCCATGGTGGGGCTGCCAGACGGTGCGGTGCGTGAGGCTAGAGAAAGAGTGTACTCTGCCATGCGCACCGCAAATTTTCGGGAATTGCATCAGCGTATTACTGTGAATTTAGCTCCCGCAGCTATACGCAAAGAAGGTTCATCCTTTGATTTGGCTTTGGCTATAGGCTTGCTTTTAGCATCTGAACAGATTGCATGGTCCAATTCAGAGAATTGGATGTTGTTAGGGGAGCTCTCTTTGGACGGGCTATTAAGACCGGTTAAAGGTGTGCTTTCCGCTGCTTTTTCTGCCCGCCAAAGAGGGCTCAATTTGTTGGTTCCTCAAGAGAATTTGGCCGAAGCTTTGTTGGTAGATGATTTAAAAGTAGTGGGGGTAGATTCTCTAAAAAGCTGCGCCCATTGGATAAAAACCGGTGAAAACATTTCTCAAAAAAGCAATTATATCGCCAAAAAAAGAAAGAACTCGATAAAGGTATATGATTTTGCTGAAGTTTATGGATTAGCCATGGTAAAAAGAGCGTTAGAAATCGCAGCGGCGGGCAATCATAATTTTTTAATGATTGGCTCACCGGGGAGCGGCAAAACTTTTTGCGCCCAGTGTATGCCAAGCATTTTACCAAAACTAACCCCCGAAGAAAGATTAGAATCGGTGATGATTCATTCCTGTGCAGGATTAATGGAAGATTTTGATCCCAACGACACAACGCGGCCATTTCGAGCCCCTCACCATACTGCTTCTGTGGCAGCTTTGGTGGGGGGCGGCCGCAATTTGCGCCCTGGAGAAATCAGCTTGGCCCATGGCGGTTTGCTTTTCTTAGATGAGTTGCCTGAGTTTTCGCGCAATGCGCTGGAAAGTTTGCGGCAACCTTTGGAGCAGGGAAAGGTGGTAATCGCCCGAGCCATGGAAACTGTAGAATGGCCCGCACAATTTCTGCTGGGAGCAGCTCTTAACCCTTGCCCTTGCGGATATTACGGCGATGCAGAAAAAGAATGTACTTGTTCGCCCATGGAGGTTTTAAGGTACAATAATCGTGTTTCAGGGCCTTTATTAGACCGCTTAGACATTACTATTAAAGTCCCTCGTCAGGGCTACGAAGCTTTTGCAGGGCAACAAAAAGAAGAAACTTCGGCACAAATTAGATCCCGAGTGGTAGCTGCGAGAAAGAGGCAGTATGCGCGTTCACAAAAGCTTTATGGAAAGTTGCTAGCCAATGGAAATTTGGGTGCCGATCAAACTCGTGAAATATGTAAAATATTGGGACCAGCCGAAGAATTTTTAAGACGAGCAGTGGATAAAATGGGATTAAGCACTCGCGGTGTCTATAGGGTAGTAAGGGTGGCTAGGACTATTGCTGATTTGCGAAATGCAGAAATAATTGAGTTAAAAGATTTAGCTGAGGCATTGCAATACCGTAACTCATAAATTTTTGTACATTATTAAACGATATTAAAGATTTTGTTTCACTTCTATCCCTTTAAGGAGAAAAAATGACAGCTCCGACAAAACATTCCAAGCTGGTTGCTTGGGTAAATGAAATAGCTGAATTAGTAACACCTGATAAAGTAGTATGGTGTGACGGTTCGCAAGCTGAATATGACAGAATGATTCAGATCAATGTAGATGCTGGCGTTGCTAAACCTTTGGCAAAGCGTCCCAATTCGCATTTGTACTTGTCTGATCCTTCTGATGTGGCTCGCGTAGAAAACCGCACTTATATTGCTTCTGTAAAAGAAGAAGATGCAGGTCCTACCAATAACTGGATTGATCCCAATGAATTAAAAGCTACCATGACCGAACTTTATAAAGGTTGCATGAAAGGCCGTACCATGTATGTGATTCCTTTCTCCATGGGTCCTGTGGGTAGCCCCATTGCCAAAATTGGTATTGAAATTACCGATTCTGAATATGTAGTGGCAAATATGCACATTATGACTCGCGTGGGAACTAAAGTTCTCGAAGTTTTAGGTGATGATGGCGAATTTGTTCCTTGTTTGCATTCCGTGGGTAAACCCCTTGCCGAAGGCGAAACCGACAATGGTTTGTGGCCTTGTGCACCTCTCGAAAGCAAATATATTGCGCACTTCCCCGAAGAACGCTTGATTTGGTCTTATGGTTCTGGTTACGGTGGAAACGCTCTCTTAGGAAAGAAATGCTTAGCTTTACGCATTGCTTCCGTACAAGCTCGTGACGAAGGTTGGCTTGCTGAGCACATGCTCATCTTGAAAATTACTAACCCCGAAGGCAAAGCTAAATATATCGCAGCCGCTTTCCCTTCCGCTTGCGGAAAAACTAACCTCGCCATGTTGGTACCTACCATTCCTGGCTGGAAAGTAGAAACTGTAGGTGATGATATCGCATGGATGAAACCCGGAAAAGATGGTAAACTTTATGCCATTAACCCCGAAGCTGGTTTCTTTGGTGTAGCTCCTGGTACAAGCATGGAGTCTAACCCCAATGCCATGCTTTCCATTGAAAAAGACACTATCTTTACTAATGTGGCTTTGACCGAAGACGGTGATGTATGGTGGGAAGACATCGGTTACGATGCTCCTGGCAAACTCATTGATTGGAAAGGTAACGAATGGATGGAAGACAAAGGCAATAAAGACCAAGCTCCTGCCGCACACCCCAACGCTCGTTTCACCGCTAAAGCATCTAACTGTCCTAGCATAGCTCCCAACTGGGAAGACCCTGCTGGCGTACCCATCGATGCTATTCTCTTTGGTGGTCGTCGTCCTTCTACCATTCCTTTAATTCACCAAGCAACTAATTGGAATCACGGTGTATTTATGGGCTCCATTGTGGGTTCAGAAATCACAGCAGCAGCTTTGGACCTCAAAGTTGGCTCTATTCGTCGTGATCCCTTTGCGATGTTGCCTTTCTGTGGCTATAATATGGGTGATTACTTTGCACATTGGATCAAAATGGGCGAAAATACTCCCTTAGAAAGCCAACCTAAGTTCTTCTTTGTGAACTGGTTCCGCAGAACTGATGACGGTGCGTGGTTGTGGCCTGGTTATGGCGAAAACTCTCGCGTGCTCAAATGGGTATTTGAACAATGCGACGGTGAAGGCAAATCTGTAGAAACTCCTATTGGAATTATGCCCACCATCGATGCCATTGATCGCCCTGAAGGTGTAACCGAAGAGGATATGGCTGAACTACTCAAAGTTGATGTAGAAGGCTGGAAGAAAGAAATCGCCGATGTGCGTTCTGAGCATTATCCCAAATTTGGCGATAAATTACCTCAAGCACTCAAAGACGAACTTGAAGCCATCGAAAAACGCTTGGGTTAATCTTAAAAATCTAAAACTAAGCGCATCTCCAACGAGATGCGCTTTTTTTATATCAATAAATTGTATAGCTTCTAGTTTCTAAGCATGGTTTATTTATAAACAAATTTGCGGAGCTTTTTATTGCTTTGCACTAAAAATATGCCTTTTTGGTTCCAAGGGATGCTAACTTGAGCATCGTTAGTGGTGCCGTGGGCCAATAAACCTCCTTGTAAGTCATAAATTTTCCAGGCATTACTTTTATTTGGTTTAGCCCAGTCTAACTCTATATGACTTGACCCAACGCGCACATTAAAGTTAAGTGCAAAAGATTCTGTTATTGTGGGAGTGCTAGGGTGGTTAACGGCTTCACTCAACTGAGAGGTTAAGCCCACCGCAGCCATGTACCAATGCGCATTAGGGAGCCATTGCCTTACCCAACGCCACTTTTCGTTTGAACCGCTAGGATTCCATGTAATATAACCTCCGTCGAATTGATAACTTGTTATACCATTGCTTATGCCGCCTTCTAAACCTCCGTGATAAAGGGTACTATCACCATATAATAAGGGGTTGTTGTAGCCTATCCCAGCCATAAAGCAAATATCGTAGGGGTTTTGACCCATAATCCAGTTGAGTTGCGTCATGGCATAATCGTGATATTTTGGTTGAACGCCTAATGTCGTTAAAGTATCACCTTTCAGGTGTCTGCCACCTGCTATGGCAGCAAAAGCCAAGGAGCCTAATCGCGCATTTTCACCTTGCCACCAATAGCCAGTTTCATTTACTTGGGGAATAAAAAAGCTAGTTTGTATTGTGTCAACTTTTATGTGTTGGCGTGGGTAGCCATAAGGGTTTTTTATCTCTTTGGTTACCTTTATAAGGTAATTTAAGTGCTGTGCAATAGTCGCTTTTACTAAAATGCTGTAAATACTTTTGGGATGGACATCTAAAAATCTGCTTAAAGCGGCAATGGGTAAACCTGCATCGGCAGCGTGATAAAAAGGCCTATCACTATCGTCGGCAATAAAATAACCTTCGCTGTGTAAGCGTTCATTTAAAGCTAAAACTCTCGTTTCGGCTTCGTCAAGATAAGTTGTTTTTTGGGTGGCCTTCCACAATTCTGTGGCAGCTAATAAAATGGTAATATCATCAATAATGTTGAGCTTTTTGTCGTCAGCATAAGCGCGGGCATTAGCAAAATTATTAGATGCGAGGTGATCCCATGCTTTTGTGGCTGCAGCTAGATATGCAGTGGAACTTGAATCACCGCTCTGCTCCCATTGACTTATGCGCGCTAGTGTAGCAATGGCCACCCCCGCACCTTCGCGAAAGGCAGCTTGCCAATCTTGGGTTTTTGTTCCCACACGGAAATCAGGATACCAAGTTAGATTTAATGTGTCTTTACTACCTTCGAAGGCGCAAATCTCTCGCTGGTTTAGCAATCCTGTCCAATTATCAAAAATATTGGTATAAAAATATCCCTCTGGATCTAAAATTCTAGTTAAATAATCTGCACCCCATAGGGCTTCGTCACGCATTTTGTCTAAAATATTTAGTTTGCCCAGTTGCTCAGGAATACGCTCAGCTAAATCTGTCATAATATAAGCGCTCATGGGAATTTGCTGGGGCATAGTAAAATTACCATAATTAAGGTGTGATAAA
>JAAZFC010000103.1 GCA_012511955.1 Fibrobacter sp.
AGAGCTGCTAAAAGAGCTAAACTGCCTATAGAAGACTTTGAATCGGTTTTACTAAAAAACCACAAAGCACCGCAGGTTCAGTTCTTTTCAGAATTTGGTGAAGCAGACGATAGAAATAACAAACAAAAATATTCTCCTGACTCAAAACTGCCTGAAAAACCGACTAGAGCTTTGCGAGGTTCCTCCATGCGAGAAGAAACCCATGAAGAGCTTGTGGAAAAAATGGAGCAAGAATTAAAGGAAGAAAACAGGAACCTTCAGCGCAGCTATGGCGTGCAAGCTTGTACAAAATGCGGTAAAGAAGGTGTGGAAGGTGAATTTAGAGTTGGGTTGAGTTTGGGATATTGTGCAGAGTGTGCCGAAATGCTAGCTTTAGGAACCTCTAAGGAAGCGAGAAGACCTCAACAATATGCCACTAGCCTAAAGAAAAGCACCCTATAAGCTATAAGTTTATAATAAAGTTTAAACTTGCCTCATAACTCCAATTAATCGACCCATAATGGAAAAATCCCGTGGGGGTTTGACGATAATTGGGGTGTAAATGGGGTTTGCAGAGTGCAATTCTACGCTGTCTGAATTTGGTTTGTAGTATTTGACAGTGGCTTCGTCATCTATTCTAGCCACTACAATTTCACCATATTCAGCGCTGGGTTGTTCCCTGGCAAATATTAAATCTCCATCTAGAATGCCCGCATTTATCATGGAATCTCCTTTAACTCTAAGTGCAAAAACGTTTTTTTGGCGTAAGAGAAAGTCTCTATCTACAGTAACAGTTCCTTCTAAGTTTTGTACTGCTAACAGTGGAGTACCAGCCGCTACACGCCCCACAATGGGAACTTCTACGGTCTCGGAATCTTTTGCAATGCTTTCATTGTCTGGATCTTTTACGATTTTTATGCCTCGTGAAATTCTAGGAGACCGTTTTATATAGCCTTTTTTGATTAGTGCGGATAGAATAGAACGCACTCCATTAGTGGAGCTAATGTCAAAATGCTCTCCAATTTCTCGAACCGTAGGAGGCGGTAAAGAATTTTGGCTTCTTTCTAAAATGAAACTATAAATTTCGTTTTGTCTTGGTGTAAGTGCTTCTTTTTTCATAATTTACCTGTGTTTTAAATATACTGCACATTTGTGTAAGCGTCAAGTTTGTTTTGTCTTTTTTTGTTATTTAGCACTTTGCAAACTCATGAAATAAACTACATTTTCAATGTGATGCTAGTTACCACAATATTAGGTGTGACACTGTTCTTTTTATTAGTGTCAATCTTATCTATGATTGGTCGTATTAACTTGTTGATGAGAAAAATGGATACTATTAACGAGTTTTTTATCAGTACTGATCAAAGTATGGACTCTGAAGCCTTGTTATCAGTTAAAGATAAGCTTTCAGGAGAGCATCAAAATAAACACCAGTAAATTTGGTGTATTTGTAACCCCAACAAAGAGGAAAACTCTCAATGGATATGATTCAAACAATATTGCTTGTTTTTTTAGTTATACTCAATTTGATTATTTTATTTCAGGTGCGTGCATTTTTTAAGGAATTGCGTACACCAATAGTTAAAAAAGCAAGCGCAAATCAAAAATACAAGACCAGAAAGCAAAGTGTAGCTACACCAGCAAAAAGAAGGGATAATCGAGGTGATCAACTTAATCAACGTAATCAGCGGAATTCCAATCCTAATAGAAATCGTCGAAATCGCAAGAACGAAAGACCAAATAGGTCACCTCGCAAACAGGCACCAGTGGTAGGAAACGAAGCTGCAAACATGGAGAAGGAATCTTCTAATAACCCTGAAAACAGTGTTGCTCCAGTTTCAAAAGCTGAAAATTCAAAGCCTGAAGGACGCAGACCTTTGAAGCCTCGCGTGGCTGAAAATGCAGAAAGCTCAGTTTCTGAAAAAAAATCTAAAGCTGAAAAAACTGCTTCAGCTGGCGCACAAAATGAGTTTGATCCGTCTCAAATAAGGCACGGTCGTCGTGTAACTGTGAAAAAACCTCCTCAATTAGAAGAAGAAACTGGAAATTAATGTTTTTTTTTAGGATAATTAACTCTGGAGACCTTTTCTCCAGAGTTTTTTTATAGGAGTCTGTTGTGGCTGTAAGAAATGCAAAATTATATGTAGCTCCCGATGAGATGTCTGCGTATTTGAGCCGTATAGAGATGGCGACTGCAGCTTGCCAAAGCGCAGCAGATGTGCAGGCCGAATTAGAAAAGCAAAAAATAATTTTTGGTGTGGATTTGGACGGAGTCGAGGAGTGGCTTGAATCAGACGATGAAGAGGATTTTGTTGTAGCTCGTGGTGATTACGCTAAAAATGGTCGTAATGCTTATGTGAAGTTTCATGTTAGCTTTTCAGCAAAACCAGAGTTTGTCCCTGATTCTGAAGAAGGAGGTGGCACAGTAGATTTTAAAACAGCCATGAGAGTTCCCATTGTCGAAAAAGGAGATTTATTAGCCGAGTACATACCGCCGACAAAAGGAGAACCAGGTACAAATATTTTTGGTGGTACCATAGCAGCTTCAGCTGGTGACCCAATTAACGTCAATGTGGGGGATGGTGTTGAGCAAGATGTTCATAAATATATTTCCAAAAGCTCCGGAACTCCCAGTTACAAAGATTCTGTCATATCCGTAAAAACTATTTTTGAAGTAGATGAAGTTTCTTATGCTAGTGGCAATATCAATTTTCCCGGAACTGTAATAGTCCGTGGGGATGTGCTCGAAGGCTTCGAAGTGAAGGCCAATGAACATGTGATAATACAAGGTGTGGTGAATGCAGCCAAAGTTAGCGCTGGAGGATATATACAGTGTCTTGGAGGTGTTTTAGGAAAAGGGAAAACCGAACTTAGTGCCGGAGAATTTATCGAGGTGAGGCATGCAGATAGCGCTGCGCTTTTAGCTGATGGAGATATAACAGTTACCAAAGATATGTTGCACTGCAAAGCCTACTCTTTAGGCTCAATTAATTGTGGTGGCGTAATTAT
>JAAZFC010000104.1 GCA_012511955.1 Fibrobacter sp.
AGATTTAGTAGCTATATTGTTGCAATTAATTAAATATAAAAAAATATTGTTTTTGCTAACATTATCAGGCGGGGTGTTAGGAGTGCTTTTAGCATTGCATATTCCTCCGAAGTATAAGAGTGTATCAAAAATAATTTACCAAACTTCAAGTAAATCAAACTCCAATATGACAGCTTTGGCTTCATTAACTGGCATAAATATTGGTGGTAATGCAGGGGAAGACCCGTCTGCATATTTAGACGAAGTTTTAAAATCAGGATTTTTTACTGATTTATTACTAAAGAAAAAATGGCGCGTAAGTATTCTTGAGTTAGACACTTCGAATACTTATCAATTATTTGAAATATGGGGTATGGAACCTGATACAAGTATAATAAATTGGCAGTATAAATTTGATGAAGCTCAAAGGATGAAATTGCTAAAAGGTGAATATATTCGATATAATCAAAATAAAAAAAATGGTGTAATATCTTTAGTTACAGAGTTTGAGGATCCACTTTTAAGCTACAATATTAATGTTTTTCTTTTTGAACATTTAAATGAATTCCTAGTAAATAAGATTAATTTAAAAGCAAAAAAAAATAAAGAATTTGTTGCTGATAGGCTTAGGGAGGCTGAATTAAAGCTTACTCGCTCAGAGAATGTTTTAAAAAATTATTTAGAAAAAAATAGAATGAGAATTACACCTGAAGCCACTTTAGAGGAAAGCAGGCTACAAAGAAGAGTTATGATTAATCAAGAAGTTACAACCCAATTACAAAAACAATTTGAAATGGCTAAAATTGAGGAAGCAAAAGATTTACCTCTTCTCGAGTTAATCGATGCTCCTCGTTTGGCAATAGATAAGTCAAAGCCTCAAAGAAAACAAATAGTTTTAATTGCTTTAACGATTGGATTATTCGTTGGATGCACCATAGCTTTTTTGATAGAAGCAATTAGAACACGAGTGTAGGTTATAGTTTGGTGAACTTATGGGTAATTCGTTTTGTTCCCTGCTGAATGTGTAAGATTAAAATTCCTGCTTGGGTTTGAGGGAGTTTAATAGTGTATTCATTACTTATGCTATGCTTTTTACCTTTTTGAATGACTTTACCGCTCGCATTGGTCAGTAAATAAGAGAAGGGTTCAGCATTTGCTACACTAAAGTGCAGTTCATAGTTTTTATTTAGTTTAACGCTTAGTTTTATATCTGCGTCGGGAATTTTAACTGATTTTTCAATTTCTTTGAAATTAGCACGAAGCATAGTAGTTTTTTCCATCGGCACAGTGATTTGCGCATCGGTGCTAAAAATATCTTCATCCCAAGCAACAAATTGATAGCCACTATCGGGAATGGCGGTTAGGGTTAAGGGGATATCTTTGAAATACTTACCTGACCATTTATCAGTTACATAAGGGCTAGAGCTTAACTTGATCTTTCCGTTTTTGACTTTTGTGATTTTAAGTTCAACAGTTTCAAAAATGTTTATGAGCTCTGCAAGAAATTGGTACATATAATTGCTCCTTTGTGAGATAAAAGTACGAACTGTATCTAATTGAGCATAAAAATGTGCTGGTTTGACATTGTAATATTTAGAAGAGGATTGGTAATCAAATCCTTTGATATAAGCATTGCTAACGCTATCAAGTTTATGTTTTGACTGTGTTGTTTCTAAGTGTGTATTTAAAAAGTCACAAAAAGTAATAACAAACTGTTGCTTAAACTTTGGTATCTCCATTAAAGCATTAAAAATATTTGGAGTTATATTTATTTTTTTTAGAAAACTTTTTATTGAATTTGTGCTGTATGTAGTTGTAGCACCTGGGAAATTGTAACTGTTATCAATGTCATATAAAATCCATCTCCATTTACTAGTGTCCACTGCGTTGGTTATATTCCAAACTTTAATGTTGTTATTTCCCCAATCTATGTTAGCCGCATACATCTCAACAGTTAGGTATTCGAAGAAGTTTTGAACATCTAGTTTGTTCTCTATCATTTTCGTTTTTATTGAGTCATTTTCAAAAGCGGAATCTATTAATGTATTATAAAACTCGAAAAACATATCGCTTTTACCGTTTAAGACTTCACCTCTTGCATTTAAAATATTTATGTTTTCAGTAGACTGTTCGTGAGTTTCTGAAAGATAATATTTATTGATTTTATCTCTTAATTGATATAGTCCCCTGTTTTCGCCATTGATAATTAATAAGCATGGTTTCCATTGTTGCATTTCCATATCAACTTTTCCAATAACCAGTTGACTAGTGAACGCATCTCTCAGAGAGCTATGTGGTGTGTCTGACCCTCCGCTTCGGATAGCTATTTTCTTGTATCGATTTCTACTAGTGGTTGTTTTAAAAAAATCATAATTTAACCATGGGTTCCCGTAAGTATCTCTAGCATTTATTTGAAAAGATTTTTGCCTATGCCCTCGACTATAATTACCTTGTATTTTTAATCCAACATTTTGACTAATAGCTTGTGTATCTGCTTCAAAAAACTCAAAGTTAACGGGCCTTTCCCAATCCATCCAATAATTTGCTCCCTTGTATGGAAAAGCACTATCTGCGTGTCCGCCTCTTACATAAATACCATGTTCATAATCATTTAAATCAAAATCATCCATTTGGATGGAAACCACTGGAACAGTAAAGGTGGTATCTATAAAATATGAGTGAGAAACCACTAAACTGGGAAGCTGATTAGCCTTAAAAGTTCTGGCTCTAATAAACATGGTGCTATCTAGGGAAATGGCACTGTTATAAAGCGCTGATTTTTCAGTGGGTTCGGTGCCATCTAGGGTGTAGCGCACTTCGTTTTCGGAACTTATTTCCAGTTTTAGTTGCTCTGCACTAGTGTAAAAACCTCCTTTATGGCTAAAAACCGGTGTTTTTGCTCGGGTGGTGGCGTAGCTGGGGTGGTTACTGGCTCCGGGGGTGGCTTTGTGGCTCATGGCCCAGACTGTAGCGCCATCAGTACTGCGTTGCCAGCTAATTTCTGCTTGTAGGGGAGGGATTTTAACCTTGTCTATTTCTACACTATCTTTATTAAATAATCTTAGGGTTTCGCCATCGCTAGCCAACCTAAAGTTGCTGTGAATTTCATTGCCAGTAACTTTATCTAAACCCGAAGCATATACAATTAAATACCCTTGGGCTTCTATGTTAGTTTCTGCCGGAAAAGTCCATTTAAAAGGATTCTTTTTAGAATCGCTGAGACCATAACCGCTTAAATCTATGGGTTTGTCTGTGGGGTTATATATTTCTATCCAATCGTAGTACTGTCTATCTGCACTTTGTAGGGTTTTATATTGGGTGCTTTGCACTTCATTGATTACTTGAGCCACTAACACTTGTGTTAATGCAAAAAGCGTAACAAAAAACATTTGAAATGTATTTGATTTGTTCATAATTAAAACCTAGTGATTTTATGTGTGCGTTGTTGAGAACCTTGTTTAATGTGTAAGATTAGAACCCCTTTTTGCTGTTGGGGGATGGGAATAATATAGTGACCATCAAAGGAAAATTTATGTCCTTTGCTTATTATTTTTCCTCTAGTATTGCTAAAGGTCCAGCTAAATCTTTTCCCAGGTTGTATATTTAAAATAATCAAATTCTTTTTTATTTTATAGCCAATGGTTTTAATCTCATCATCTGGGATTTCGCACTCATTTGTTTTGCAAAAATACGCTTTTAGTTCAGTGGATTGCTTCATAGGCACAGAGATTTGTGTATCGGTGCTATAAATATC
>JAAZFC010000105.1 GCA_012511955.1 Fibrobacter sp.
CGCAATTTTTGCGATAGTACCGAATAATTAAGCGACAAATTTGCAAGTAATGCAGCAATCTCTTCCCGATAAAAGTTTTTCGGTAAAATCAGCGGATAAGATCTGGTCATCATGGCAGCTAAAGCGGAATCTTCGCACTCTTGCCCAGTGGGATATGTATTGGGATCAGAAGAACTGACTTGCCACGGGCCTGGTTCGGCACGCAGGGAACTTACCGTGGCATCTTTATCGGTCTGGTTGCAAATAGGCCTAACTTTTTGTTGCACGCTAGGCGCAGCAAGGCTCACTAAAAGCTCTACCGCCATATCTATAGTGGGCAGGGCAACCTCGGCATTGGCCTTGTTCATTAGCAAGTCTTCAATGTCGGGACGCCGAGTTTTAAACTTGTTATAAGCGTGCCCCTCTTTTAAAAATTCAATTAGATCTAGCAAGTAAGCCGAAGGGCTTAATATAGATTGACCTTGAACCCCTGTGTTACGGTTAATGCGCCCAAAAATTGCTTTCCAGTTTGCCGCGGTGCGCAACTCCATTCTCCCTTTGGCAACATTTGTATTTCTCATGGGGGTAGCTGATAGCGCTGATCTTTGGGAAAGTACACTTCTAGGCAACGAAGTAATTTCTAAACCCGTTTCATTCAGATTGGGGTGATATTTTTCGATAGCGAGAGAAGCCTCAGCGACAAAATTGGTGGCTAGTCGATGGATATTTTCGGCAAAATTTTTATCTCCCAAACTGAGCCCAAATTCTGCAATAAAATGCTCACCACTCACTTGCGCAATGCTAGTTGCTGAATCAAAACCATTCAAAATCAGCCCCGCAACAGCTGTGGGCTTATCCGTAAGTCGATATAATCTTTGCAAGGTTTTGATGTCTGATGTTTCTTCTGCAGTTAGCACTAACTCGGGATTTGCTTTTAAAAAAGCCTCGAGGTCTCCAGAATTAATATCAAAATCATGCCATTCAGCTTCTTTAAGCTTATTGATCAGCAACAGCCAATGGCTTTTTAATTCACTGTTGCCACCTAATGGGTTTTGGGGTTCAAAGGCTTTGGTCAATCCCAGTAAAAGCTCAACTTGCGCAAATTTGCTTCGCAAACGGGTATCTAACAATCGTATGGCTATCTCTATCTGCTCTGACCCTGATGTGCCTGGGAACAAATTCAACGGCAAGGACAAAGGACTTGAGGGATCCCAAGCCTTGTACCTTAGACTAGTTTTATTAAGTATCTGAGCCCAAAAATGCTCGTGGGTGGTTGGCTTCTTTACTAGGTAATGGAGTATATCTTCAAGTTTTTTTATGCTATTATCGACTTCTTGACAGCTACTTTGTATATGATCGAAAGTGCAAACCACCAAATCCGAATACCAATCACAAAAATCACCCAGATCCACTAAAAGTATAAGTTTCTCTAACTCTGCTAAAGTCAAAAAGTCTGCAAGATTTTCTTTTTGCTGAGCGATTAATTCTCTAAAATCACTTCCTACATCTGTATAAGCGGTTAATAATTGGCTATGTTTATCATGTAATTCAGAACCTTGAACAAGTAGCTCCATTTGCGGTCTGCCGTTATTGTCAAGATTTAGCTTCCCTGTTAAAAGCAAATAGAAAATGTGAAACGCAGAGAAAGTATCTTCTTGCTCTGCGGCAATATCTTTTGACTGTTGTAAATTATCCCAAATTTCAGTGGTAAACGAAGTCACCGACAGTCTTGCAGAAATGATTTTTTTGGCTATGGCAAAGCGAATTTCTTTGCTGCTTGCAGCAAGCCCGAGGGCCAACAGTGAAGAAATACTATGGACTTTTGCGTTTAAGATTAATGGGTAAAGATATTGAGCAAATTTATTTGCACATAAGCTAATTTCAATTCCGCTGACTTCATAATAGAGTTGGTAGGCTTTGAAATAAGCTCTTACTTTTACCTCGTCCAAATCTTCGCGACCAACCACCAAGGGCAAGCGAGTTACGCCGGATAAAAATTCGGCAATTTTCTCGTGGGGAGTATCTTTTTCACTATCAGAATGATTAATAACGGTGTCAAGATAGATTTTTAAAACTTCATCTAAATATTCAAATTCAGTTTTCGCTTGGGATGACGCTACATTGCTAATGACAAAATCAATTTTTTGATAGCGCTGTCCATTAAAAATTAGAGGAGCAGATGCTATGCGGGTCGCTTCGGCTGCTTCGGGCTTTTGGTAACTAACTTCTGCGTAGATAGAAGCCTTGTCTTTGCCTTTGGCTTCATTGGCATCTAACCGTAAATGGTCGGGAATTTGCGCAGCGCTATAAGTAATTTCATATTCACCTTGGGCTGATACCGTTGCCGGAGCGCTATGTAGGGGGATTTTTACAAAAAAACCTTCTTCTACAAGCGGATCTGTTGGAGCATTAGTTTCCACCTGGTAATACAAGCAAAAAGCCTCTACTGTGATATTTTGATATAGAGGATAGCCCAAGGAGTTCTTTATGGTTCCATAAACTTTACAATGGTCGCTTTGAACAATGTCGGGAATAGTGTTTAATTTAATCTGCAGGGTTTGATGTACAGAAACCGGTGCGGGTACTTTATAGGTAGCCACATTTGCACCTGCAGCATCGCGAACCACCACCTCTAAATCAGGATAAGGTCTGTTGGGGTCGCGCAATAAAAATGAACTTTTAGGATAAACAGCAGAAAAATAACCGTTAGTATTTACTGATGTTTGCGCTAGTAAATATCTTTCTCCATTCCATAAATCATAAACAATTACAGTTCCCACCTTTAGTGGGGCAGATGAATTATAAAAAACTCGACCCTCAACCACCCAAAATTCATCTTGGGGGGCAGAAATATCAACTGTAGCCATACTGAATGGAGTATCAGTGGCTATATACCAATCGGATTCCCATATAACATTAGCTTGGTAATCATATAGTCGTATTTTTAGAGTGGGAAACTCTATACGGGGGTCGCCATCCTGAAAAGCAGCAACTGAAAATACTAAAGAATATTCTCCCTCAGCGGATAGTCCCGTCTCTGCAATTTGGGTTTCAGTTCCATCAGAAAACTTATTGAAAGCCCTGACTAAACCTTGATTAAACGGCGCTCCCGTTTCAAGAAACACTCCGTTTACATACCAAGTATGTGGAACTGGATACGCCATTTTTTCTCCTTAAGCTCTTATATATACATACAATATTTAAAAACCAAAAACAAGGGATAAGGGAAACAAAACAGCCACCCTTAACAGGGTGGCTGTATTTTGCTGAAAATTACTTACCAGTTTTCGCCGAGCAATTCAAAGTATTCTTGCTTGTGAGCGCAAGCGGGGCATACCACAGGGGCTTCGTCGCCTTCGTGCAAATAACCGCAGTTAATGCAACGCCATACCACTTTATCGCCGCGCTTAAACACTTTACCTGCTTCCAAGTTTTTAGCTAAATCTAAATAGCGTTTTTCGTGTTGTTTTTCAGCGATGGAAACCGCATCCCACAATTTTGCGATGGCTTCAAAGCCTTCTTCGCGAGCAATGCGGGCAAATTCGGGGTACATATCGGACCACTCTTCGTTTTCACCAGCAGCGGCATGCTTGAGGTTTTCGAGGGTGGTGCCCACTTTTCCTGCGGGGAATGTGGCACAAACCTCTAAATCACCACCTTTCAAAAAGCTATAAAAACGCTTAGCGTGTTCTTTTTCTTGGTCAGCGGTTTCTTCAAAAATTTTGGCAATTTGCACTAAGCCTTCTTTTTTGGCTTTGCTGGCATACATGTTGTAACGCATGCGAGCTTGGGATTCCCCAGCAAAAGATTTGAGCAAATTTTGTTCGGTGCGAGAGCCTTTTAGTTCAGCCATAACATCTCCTAGGTTGGTTTTTTATACGGAAAGCTCACCAGCTGCGACTTGTTGCCAATCGTCGAAAGCTGCGAGAGCGGGGTTTACTTCGTTGGTTATAAAATCTTCGACTTGCGAGGGGGCCCGGCCAATAAATTTGTCCAGGTCTAAAATACGCTCCATATCGGCGGCAGTCAGGCCAAAACGGGGATCGTTAATAATGCGTTCTAGCAGGTCGTTTTCCAAGCCTTCGACCTTGACTCGCGCACCCGCTTCCATGGAAAGTTGGCGAATGGCCTCGTGGAGTTCTTGACGGTCGCCGCCTTGTTTGGCCCCTTCCATAATGATATTTTCGGTGGCCATAAAGGGCAACTCCGCGCGGATGCGATTTTCGATCACTTTGGGATAAACTACCATGCCGCTGGCGATGTTTTCGGCGATAATCAACATGGCATCCATGGCCAAAAAAGCTTCGGGAATAGCCAAACGCTTATTGGCGCTATCGTCTAAAGTGCGTTCAAACCATTGGGTAGCGTGGGTAAAGGCAGTAGATTGAGGCATGGACATCACAAAACGCGCCAAAGAACCCATGCGTTCTGAGCGAATGGGGTTGCGTTTATAAGCCATGGCCGAACTTCCAATTTGATCTTTTTCAAAAGGTTCTTCTACTTCTTTTAAGCCCTGTAGAATCCGTAAATCAGTGCTGAATTTAGACAAAGAAGTGGCCAGAGAAGCTAAGGTGGCGTTGGTGCGGTAATCCCATTTGCGCGTGTAAGTTTGACTAGTAATGGTCAAATACTTGTTAAAACCGGCTTTTTTGGTAACATAAGCGTCCAATTGGCGAATTTTAGCGTGATCTCCTTCAAAAAGCTCCATAAAACTGGCTTGGGTACCGGTGGTGCCTTTAACACCACGAAATGGTAAAATTTCTATTAGATGATTAATTTCTTCCAAATCAATAAGCAAATCTTGAACCCATAAACAAGCTCTTTTGCCCACGGTGGTAAGCTGGGCTGCCTGCAAATGCGTGAGGCCTAGTTGGGGCATATCTTTGTATTCCATGGCAAAATCGCTTAATTTGCGAATCACTCGACACAAACGGCGGCGCACTTGGGTTAAACCCGCTTTAATCTGGATTAGATCGGTGTTGTCCACCACAAAAGCGCTGGTGGCTCCCAAATGGATAATCCCCTTGGCTTGGGGGCATTGCAAGCCATAAGCGTGTACATGGGCCATAACATCGTGACGGCGACGGCGTTCTTCGGCGGCAACTTCATCCCAGTTGATGTTTTTTTGGTTGGCTTTAAGCTCATCTACTTGTTCTTGACTAATGGCTAAGCCTAATTTGTGTTGACCTTCGGCTAAGTAGGTCCATAGTTCCCGCCAAGTTTGGTGCCTAAATTGGGGGCTAAATAAAAAACTCATTTCTGCAGAGGCATATCTGCTAATTAAGGGACTTTCAAATTTGTTATGACTCATATTTTCTTAAAATTTAAAGTGAATGGTGGATTTTTCAGTATAATAATCTAATTTAGAAAAATGCGCTGGATATTATTATTTATGGTTTTTAGCTTGGTCGCTTGTGGTGATTCTACCACAGAACCTAAGCCCGATGTTGTTAATGGTTGTCTGCAAGAAATCGCCATGGAATGCCCCGCTGGGCAGGTGGATGCTTGCTTGGTGGATAGCACTGCTACGGAACACAAGTGCATTGAAGACCCCAAAACTAGCACCTTAGAGGGCACAGAAAACACCGATGATTCCACCAATGGCACTTCGCCTACTGATTCTGCAAATACGGACAACTCTGGTGGACAAACTATACCTGGATCTCCTGGGGATTCTGCGGAAGCTGGTTCTTCTGGTCAAAGCGATGAAGCTGTTGACACTACTTTTATACCGCCACCACCAGAAGGGCAATGCTTGAATCACAGCCATTGCAAGCAAGACCAACACTGTGAATGGGATGAAAATGCCGAAGTGGGAACTTGCGTGGCTGGCGCTCCCGAAGACGGAGCCTGCACCATGATTTACGCTCCAGTTTGCGGCACCGATGGCATTGAATACAGCAACCAATGCGTGGCCAATTACGCCGGCGCCAAAGTAGCTTATACTGGGCAATGCGGTGGGGTGTCAACTAAATAAATTAGTGTAGAACCTGCAAATACTTATCCATGGATTTTAAAGCGGATATTTTTTCAATGAGCGTGCTTTGCTCAAAAACTGTTGCTTCTTTTGCATCCATTTGTTCAGCAAGTTCATTGATGGAGTTAATTTCATCGACTAATTTATTCTTAGCCACACCGCTGAGAGCCTCAATATGATTTTGCAACATTGCATAATAAGAATTTGTTAAAGAAAGCTTAGAGTCAAACCCTTCTATTTCTAAAAACAGCGGAATATGATCACTTTGCTGCAACCAATGCTCTGGCTGTCCTAGAGTTAGTTTATAATCCTTATCCGCAATACTCTTTGGCGCAAAGAAATAATCAATATGATAGGGCTTCTTTAAATTTCTATGCATAAAAAAGGTGCTTATGCTTTCTTGTCCATGAGCTTCTTTCTCTTGCTGGTGATAAAGGCTTATTATATCATGTATTTTTAGCATATTGGCCACATCAGTGTGATTACCAACTCTGGTTTTTTTATCCCAAATTTGATTACTATTAAAATCTCCGGCTAAAATCACAGGGTACTTTGCTAATAGTGGCTGATAGTAATTTATTGCATTCCAAACTTGCCCAATATAACGAGCGATGGGGTTTTCTTCGTTGTTCATAGCCCAAATTGCTAACAAAATAAAAGCATTATTTTCATTTGATACTAGCAAAGGAATAACATATCTAAAATTGGGATTGAAGGTTTTTAGTAGTTCAATTTTATAGTCGGTGTAAGAAAATATGCCAATCCCCTTATTATCATTATCTCCATACCAGTAACAATCAAAGGGTTGGGGCGTTAATTTATCAAACTTCAGTTTAGCGGTGCTTTCACACTCTGGAACGATCAAAATATCTGGTTTATGCGACAATATTTCAGCATTTTTCTTTCTAAACGCACCTTGGCAATTCCAAATAATCATTTTCATTGCGCCACCTCAAATCTTTAAATAGCTCTGTAGTCCATAGATTTTAACACCTGCTTTATTTTCAACGACAATCGGCATTTCACTATCCCATTTTTTGCTTAGGCTCATGCCTCTATCTGCTAATTTAGCCCAGGGTTCTGGAGACTCATAAATACTGTGCATAATTGCAGCTTCTAAGCGAGTTCTAGTTCGCTGATCTTCCAAATTCGCCACAAAAACCCTAAAACTTTTCAACTGCAATTCAATGGCCCTTGATATTTCCGCTTTCCGATCTTCAAATTCTTCACGATGAGTTCTAGCATACTCCCAACCGTGCCAAATTTCAGCTCGCTCTCCTTTTTGGGCTGCGGAAACATCAAATATTGTGTAATTCCCTTTTTTATATTCACGGGTGTGCTGCCTAAATCTTTGATGTGTAGATTTCGTGATACCCGCGCAATAAAGCAAATATCCATCCAGGTATTCAAAAGTCCAAAGGTATATTCCGCTTAGGTTTGGCATTTGCTCTAAGCCATTATGCTTTTCATAGCCAAACCATGAAAAAGGTCCGTGCCAATCTACAACAGTGCTTTGGTGTTCATTTTGATTCCACCCCACCCTAATCCTCCCAGTTCACCTCAAAGGGAACTGCTTCGAGTTTGCCACCAGATTTTTGGGCGGCGCGCAGTGCTTGGGCTTTGGCGGTGTCGTACCACCAATAGGTAACGGCGGATTCTTCCCGGCCAAATTTGTCGAGAATATATGGAGGCGTGCCAAAGCGATTCCAGTAGAGCAGTCGGGTGTGATCCGCTTGCCACAGCAACACATAAGGCACAATTTCGGCTAAGCGTTTGTCTAAGGCCAGCAAAATTTCGGTGCGGCGTTCTAAGTCTGTTTCAAGTTTTTGCAATTCGATCAAGCTATCCACCACAGCATCGTTTACCCCGGCATAGTTGTTGGAACCATTAGTGTTTGCTCCAGCGGAGCTCCACTGAAATTCAGGGTCGCGCAAACGCCCAGCGCCCCAGTTTACCCAGTACAAATCGTAATCAAATTCTTCCATGCGTTGCACCAAACTCGGCCACGACATCTGCTCGATGCGAGCGTCGATGCCCACGGCGCGCAAGTCTTCCACATATTTGGTAAAGTGGCGCAAATCCACGGTTTGGGTGATAAAAGTAATTTGCAAAGGGTCGCCATTTTTGTGCAACATGCCCTGGGCATTGGGTTCGTACCCCGCCGCCGCCAATAAAGCGCGCGCACTGTCGGGCTGATAGCTATAGGTAGGGTTGTGAGGGCTAATATTATCGGTAAATAAGTCAGGATAATAGGAATTAAGCAGAAAATATTGATTATACATGTATTTTTCATTCATCACCTCGCGGTCGAGCAACATGCTCAAAGCCTGGCGCACGCGCACATCTTGAAACTTGGGACGGCGCATATTGATGCTAAAACCTTGGAATCCGATGGGTTCGCGGTTATATACCTTTTGTTTGAGCACCCAGTTGTTTTGCACTGCCGGAAAATCCGTTTGTCTCATCCAAATCGAAGAGGTATAAATGGCGTATATATCAAAATCACCTTTTTTAAGTGCTTCCAAAGCTTTGGTACGATCTTCCATAAATTTATATCGCAGTTTTTGGAAGTTGTATTTACCCAAATTCCACGCTTTGCTACGCCCCCACCAGTCATCGCGGCGCACCAAGTCCAAGTAGCGATTTTTTGCTAGTTCCCCTTGGGCATAAGGGCCACTCACCACGGGAAACTCAAAGCGCACTTGGTTAAAATCTAAGCTATCCCAAGCGTGTTGAGGAAAAGCCATCATCCCCGCCGCGGCCCAAAAGTTGTTCCAGTGAGGCTTTTTCGCCTTAATACGCACGGTGAGAGAATCCAGCACTTCGGGGCGGTCAAAGCGTTGCAACTCCGTTTTAAAAATCGGGGTCAAATGCTCCGGTTTCATAATCACATCGTAGTAAAACTGCACATCGTAGGCGCTCACGGGTTGACCGTCGCTCCAACGGGCGCGGGAGTCTATTTTAAAGGTAAACTCATCGTTGGCATCATTGCTTTCCCAGCTTTCTGCCAAAATCCCCACCGGGCGATCTTCGGTGCTATGCAAACTGAGCAAAGGCTCAAACATCAGCCCCATAATTTGCGCCGAAAAGGAGTTGGGATCCGTCCAATAATTCAAAGTTTTCGGAAAAGAAGCCCCCCAAAGATTCACCGTGCCGCAACCCGCTTGGGCTTGCATTTGGGCAATGGGATCTTTTTCCCCAGTGAGGGCAGCGGTGTCCAAAGGGCTAACTTCGGCACAGGCTTCCACCTGGGATTGAATATCTTCGCTTTGACAAGCAAACAAAAAGAGCGTTAAGGCAATTAAAAATAAAGATTTTTGATTCATGCCTTACAATCTAAGAATTATTAGGCACGAGCGACAATAATTTGTTCCACTATTTCAGGAGTGAGGTTGCCGCGCTCACCTTGAGCCATGACCCCACGCTGGGTAAAGCGCTCACGGATTTTCGCACCAGCTTCTACAGCATCTACCTGATATGCGCTCAGCTTAGTAGCCATGCCTACCTGGGCAAAAAACTCTTCGGTGCGATCTATGCACGCATCGGCCACTTGCTCATCACTGCCACTCAATCCCCACACACGGCGACCCATTTGCGCTAATTTTTCTTGTTTATTAGTCAAATTAAAACGCGCCACACCGGGCCATAGCACCGCCAAAGTTTGGGCGTGATCTAAACCGTAAAAAGCAGTGAGTTCGTGACCAATATTGTGGGTACTCCAGTCTTGGGGAACGCCTAAACCGATATTGCCATTGAGAGCTTGGGTGGCACACCACATGACATCGGCGCGAGCATCGTAATCTTCGGGGTTTTCAGCGATTTTGGCCGCCGCTTCCACCAAAGTGAGCATAATTGACTCCGCAAAACGATCTTGTAAAGGCGCTTGCCCAGGGAAAGTGGCGTATTGCTCCAATACATGCACAAAAACATCTACAATGCCATTGGCGGTTTGCCTTGGGGGCAAACTAAAAGTAGTGCTGGGGTCTAAAATGCTAAAGCGGGGATAAACCTTGTCCGAGCCAAAATAAAGCTTTTCGGAGGTAGAGACACGACTAATCACCGCACCTGCGTTCATTTCAGAACCCGTGGCGGGCAAAGTCATCACACAACCCAGGGGAATGGCATCTTTAACTTCGGCGCCTTTGGCGGGCAAATCCCAGGGATCATCCCCTGCATATTTGGAACCAGCGGCGATAAACTTAGAAGCATCGAGCACAGACCCCCCACCAACAGACACAATATAATCCACTTGCTGATCGCGACATATTGCTATGGCATCCATGCAAGTTTCATACTTCGGGTTAGGCTCGATGCCGCTAAACTCTATAACTTCATAATCTTTAAGAGCATCTTTAACTTGTTCATATACTCCATTTTTTTTGATGGAACCACCGCCGTAAACCATTAATACTTTGCTACTAGCAGGGATTTGTGAACTCAAACGGGCAATACTGCCACGGCCAAAAATAATGCGTACAGGATTATAAAATTCAAAATTATTCATGTACATAAATTAACTAGCAAAACAGCATTTAAATTACACAAAAAAAACGCTTTGTTTACAAATGTAAACACCAACTTATTGGATAGCAGGTAAAGGAGGGATTTTTTGCGAATCGGAGCTTTTATTAAGAGTTTGCCACAATTCTTCAGTTAAATCTTTGAGTTCCAAAGGCACGGTATTGCGCAACAAAGATAGATGTTGTATCGCTTTTTCGCCGCCAATTTTTGCCAAAGCTAAAAGCGCCTCTCTTTGAATGGGCAAATTTTCTAAGGCTATAACTTGCACCAAAGGCTCAACAAAACGCTCTTGGCGACTGTTAGCCATGATTCTAATTGCAGTTTCTCGGTAAATATTTGCTGAGGATTCTTTGAGGGCAACTCGGGGTAACATACGGAAGGCTGGCTCCCCTAGAGCCAGCAAACTATCTTGGCGCATTTTATTGCTACGCGCATCCCAATTTACCGCTTGAAATCCCTTTACAATGGCATTTAGCAGTTCTTCAGCCTGCTTTTCTTTAGCGCTAACCACATCGGGGCTTTCCCCACGCATTTCAGCAATTTGCATTTCTGCTCGATCCAAACGCTCGGCCAAAAGCTCCATTTCAGACTGCTGTTTTTGGCTTTTTTCATCTAAAACTCTAATGCGTTCCGCAGTTTTTAGCTGAGCTTTTTCGCTCATAAACCCTGTCAAGCTCAGAGAAAACCAAAGTCCTGGAGCATCGTGTCCATCGTAAAATTCTTTGTCTGTGGCTCGCATATAAAAACCCAGTTCACCATCTTGGTAAAAATAGCGAGGCAGTTCTGTGAGACCAAACCCCAAAGTAAAAACCTCACGCAGCACATACTGTATGCCTAAATTGTGGTGAAACGCCTGATCGCGCCTATAAGCATCGTAAACCACAGACAATTTTGTACCAATATTTTGACTAATTCCTATATACGGTTGCGCTTTACCATCGTCCCTTTGAGGCAAAATCGATATTCCCCCCACCAAGCTAGTACCAGTGGCAAAACTTTTGCCCAAAGCGGTGAAAACTTCATTTTCATAACTAGATATATCGGCACTGGCCACTGAATGTAAATGCGCTTCGGGAGAATCAAAGATCCCCCGCATACCAAAAGACCACTGGGGCGCCCAACCCGCTTCGGCCATTAGCTGAAACTTGGCTCCCAAGGAAACTTTGTTCCCATAATCCACAGAAAACTCGCTAAAGTTATTAAAACCTAAGCGCACGCCACTCAACCAGGGAATTTGCGAACCTTCATAGACTTGGTTGGCCGTGCGATGCCAGCCTAATTGCCCATATATTTGATATGCCGAATGGGGCAAAACTGCAGGGGCGGCAATATGGTAAAAGCCATCGGCACCACCTAAGGCAAAGCCATTGATACCAATAAACACTAGCACCACAAAGAACTTTTTACATTTTAGCCATGGCATATAACTGTCCTATTTCAGTGTGTGTTAAAAAGCGAAACTTTCCGTCTCCTAGGGGTTCAAGATCTAAACCAGCGTAAGAAACACGTTTTAAATCCGTCACCTCTAAGCCTACTGCCGCCATTAAACGGCGAATTTCACGATTTTTACCTTCTGTTAATGTTATTTCGGATTTTAAACCGGAAAACTTTATTTTTGTGGGTCTAGAACTTTGTCCTTCACCAATATCTACACCCTGTAAAATAAGCTTTTTATGCGCCAAAGTCATGGGTTCATGGGTCCATACATGGTAAGTGCGTGGTACCTGATATGATGGATGAGTCAAACGGTGCAAAAGTTCCCCATGATCAGTGAGCAATAAAAGTCCTCTACTGTTAAAATCTAAGCGCCCAATATAGCGCATTTTTTTGCAGTCCCTAGGAAGATACTTGTAAATTGTAGGGCGACCTCGAGGGTCTTTAGCCGTACTTAAACAACCTACGGGCTTATGTAACATAAGATAAGTATATTGTGTGGGAGCCGCAATGGTTTTACCATCTAACTTTACCACATCGCCTGTTTGTACTCGATAAGAAAAATCTTTTACCAACTCGCCATTGATAGTTATGCGCCCCGCAGCTATAATTTTGTCCGCTCCGCGCCTACTAGCCTGTCCACAAAGAGAAATAAACCTATTTAATCGCATTTTTTCCGTCCAATAGCACCCCGTAACGCAAGCCCAGGGTGGAAATTTTAAATTGTTTTAAGCGCAGGCGTTCTACAATACTGCGCATCCAATACAAACCGCAAATAATCACTTCGGAGCGTCCATCGGCTAATCCTGGCAAATGGGGGCGCAATTCTTTGGAAACATCGGTGATGCGTTGAATATTGCGAGTGAGATCTTCGGGTTCTAAAGTCAAGCCTTCAAGTTCTTGCCAATTATGCTGGGACATATTTTGTTGCAACATAGCCAAAGCCACGGCGCTTCCCCCCACAAAAAACACCTCTTTTTTTCTAAAAGGCTTTAAATCTATGGTTTTAAAGATTTTTTGGGACCATTTTTTGTATTCTAAGCCAGGAATTTCCCCCATTTCTTGACGCATTTGCAAAGCGCCAATGGGTACGGATAAATAGTTTATTCCATCACAAAACTCGGTGCTACCGCCGCCAATATCTATGCTCACCAAATCTTGACCATGCCAGTTTTGCACCCCGCGCCAAGTGTATAACGCTTCTTCTTCACCGCTCAAAATTTCTGCTTTAGTTTGCAAAACGCTTTCTACTAAATCTAACAACTCTTGGTAATTTTCCGCCATCCGCGCCGCTTGGGTAAGCACTACTTTTTGCAAATTAGCCCCCAAAGCGTAAATATCTTGCCTGTAACCTAGCAACGCCTTGCGTACTTCCTCCAAAAGCAGTTCAGAAATCGCATTATTTTGATGCAGTTCGCCCCCTAAACGCAGTATTTGGGATTTTTGTACCTTAGGTACCAAACGAGCTAAGCCATTAACTTCGTCCCACGCAGCGATGTTTAATAACACAGAATGAGAACCAATATCAATAGAAGCTGGTCGCAGAGAAAACAATATTATTCTCCTGATACATTGATACGATCTTTAATTTCTGCAAAAATTTCTTGGGGATTTATCAAAAAACTACGGGCGTAGCTTACAGCCTGCTCCATAACTTCTTCCCCCCATTTTTCTGTCCAAGTTGCCACTTTGGGTGTACTAATTGTACCCACTTCTTGCTGTTCTTGTATTTCTAAAGCAATAATCAAAGACAAATATATTCCCAATGCCAAAGGGGTGGGTTGCTCCATCTGAGCCACTAATTTTTCCACTCTAGCTACGGATTCAGCGAGATTTTCGTTTTCTAGGGCTTTGATGATTTCTGCTTTCATAAGCGCTATATCACTCCCTTAGACGAAGGAATGCCAGAAATGCGACGACTGGGTCCAATAGCCATGGCTACAGCCCGGGCAAAAGCTTTAAAAATGGCTTCAAATTTATGATGATGGTCTTGGCCATACAAAAGCTCTATATGCAAGTTCATACGGGCATTTTCTGCCACGGATTTAAAGAAATGTTCGAATAATTCCAATTCTAAATTACCAATGCGTTCATTGGTGATTTCCACATTCCACACAAAACCGATGCGACCGCTAAAATCCAAAGCCACTCGCGCCAAAGCTTCGTCCATGGGCACATAGTAAAAACCATAGCGTTCTATGCCCTTTTTATTTCCTAAACACTGGCTAAAAGCTTGCCCAAGCACAATGCCTATATCTTCTATGCTATGGTGCATATCTATGTGGGTATCTCCCGCGCAATCCAAGTTAAGGGATGTACCGCTATGCACTTGAAATAGATCTAGCATGTGATCTAAAAAACCTGAACCACTTTTTATAGTGCCTCGTTCTGCTTGGTCTAAATTTAAAGACAAACTCACCTGAGTTTCCGAAGTTTTGCGTGTTAATTCTGCTTTTCTGGTCATTTTAACCTCATTTTAGGATTCCACAGATGAATCATCCGATAAATTTTCAGCTTCTTTTAGGGGTTCTTCTGATTCTTCCAAACCACCTGTTCCAGTAACTTCTTGGACTTTGGCAGCAGCTTTTTTCTCTAGTTCTTCTAAAAAACTAGGCTGATACCTTTGCTTAACTATTTCACTAAACTCATTTACTTTTTGGTGTAAAGCATTTAAGTTTAAAGCCGTATAGGCTAAAAGTAAGCCCACTAAAGCATAAGCAACTAATAAAACACCCAAACTAAAAGTCATTTTTTACCTATTCAACAATAGCACCATTATAGACATAAAAGATGCCATTGGGTATTTTGACACGCACATTATTGATGTGCATCCGGGTTTTTTCAGGAGCGCCCACATTTACTTGCATGGTATCAGTGTGAGAAATCACTCGTGGTCTATGTTCTGTGGCGTGCACATAACGCACAAAAGTACGCCCACCTATTCTTTTTACGCGTACCCAAGTGCTATCTCTCAAACATTCGATTTTCAAAATTGTTTCTACCGGTTCTTGGTTTGTCACTTCAACACTATCTTCTCCATCTTTTTCAGTGCTATCAATGGGAAGTACTTCGGGCGCTTCCTCATCGGTTAAGCCCACCGTATCGTGGGGAGCAATACTATCAAATTCATCGTTAGTATCTATTAACTCCACCATATCTTCAGGGAAGTTCATGGTTTCAGTATTATCATCACGCAATTTAAGCACAAAAAACAACAAAGCCAAGAGTAGAATCACCAAAACAATAATGGGTTTAGCAGAACTAGACTCAGACTCTGATTTTGTTTGCGATTTTTCTTTAGAAATATCCAAACTCGACAACTTGCTGGTTTTAAATCTAGTGTTACCAGTCTCTGCGTTGTAGAGCGCCATAATTTTATCGCGATCTAAATTTAAACGACTGGAAATAGTGTTTAGATAACCGCGCACATAAGCACGCACTGGTAATTGGCTATAATTGCCATTTTCCAAATTATCCAGAATTTCCGTGCTGAAACGCACTTCATGGGCAAATTGTTCACGACTCAAACCCGCATCTTCGCGAGCGCGACGCAAAAACTCACCAAGCTTTTCTTCGGGATTAGGTTCCAAAGGTATTTTTTCGTTCATGCAAGATTCTCCAGCATTGTTCAAGGGCTTCGATGGTTTTGCTCACTGGCAATCCCACCACATTAAAATAGCAACCATTGACTCGTTTTACAAAGCGTGCACCTAAATTTTGTATAGCATAGGCACCTGCTTTGTCTAAATAGTGTTCATGGCTAATATAGAAAGTCAATTCTGCTTCCGTAAGATTACGAAAGAAAACCTGCGTTATTTCTTGATCTGACAGTAAAATCTCACCATTTTGTGCCAAACATATACCTGTATGCACCGAATGTTCTCTGTTACTGAGTAATCGCAACATATTCAAGGCATCTTGTTCATCTACGGGTTTACCCAAAAGTTTAGCTTCACACAGCACTAAAGTGTCGTATCCCACCACCACTTCTGAGCATTGAGATGACACTTGTACAGCCTTGCGCTCGGCTAAAACCTGTGCCGCTTTGTACGCATCTATTTCTGCAAAACTTTCTTCACAATCAGCGGCTATAACTCGGTATTTTATTCCTATTTGAGTTAGAACTTGCTGCCGCCGTGGAGAAGTGCTGGCTAATACTAAAGGGAACGGGGTAATTTCCATATTAATCTTCGGAATTTATTTGTGAATAGTCTCCTAAATTCAAACTGCCATGAAAGCGACACACCGTGGCTGACTCACCTAAAATAGAGCCTTCTAAACCGCAGTCTTTTATAAAGCAATTAGCTGCCACCACACTATCTTTAAGCATGGAATCCTTTACCACGCTGCCCTTGTGCAAAGAAACATTGGGGCCTATAATAGAGTTGCTGATTTTCACATCGCTGGCTATATAACAAGGTTCGGTGATTATTGTTCCTGGATAAGACTTGTTTTTCCCCTCTTTGCGAGATAGCAACAATCTATTAGTTTCTAATAAAGTTTCAGGTTTTCCGCAATCTAACCAACCGCGAATTTGCCCAGTATAAAAATCGCATTTTTGCTCAATCATTATCTGTAAAGCATCGGTAAATTGGTATTCACCGCGGGTTCTTATGTTTTTATCCATCAAATGCTGCAAAGCTTGGGTCATGGCTTTTACGCTACGAATAAAATAAATCCCTACCAAAGCCTGATCCGAAACAAAATCCTGAGGTTTTTCCACTAAACGGCTAATTTTGCCATCGGGAGAGCTAATAGCTACCCCAAAACGCGAAGGATCATCCACGGTGCGAGTGCATAAAATATTAGTTTCGGAATGCACTAAAGATTTAAGATCTGCATCATAAAGCGTATCGCCTAATATTATTAGTGTAGCTTCGTTCTCATCCAAAAAAGGAGTGCATAAGTGAATAGCTTCCCCCAAACCTTGGGGATTTTCTTGCTGCACAAAGCGAGATTCGATTTGCGGGTAAGATTTTTTAATGTATTCTTCTACTTTCTCTGCTTGATAACCGGTAACAAAAATATATTCGGAAATGTCTAAATAAGTTAAAGCGTCTAAAATATGGCCTAATATGGTGTTTCCAGCCACTGGTAAAAGACATTTGGGCAAATGCAAGGTTAAAGGTCTCAATCTGGTTCCTATGCCTGCCACAGGTAATATAACTTTCATAATTTCTCTAGTACTTAATTGTATTTATTATAACCTAGTAATATACGAGTTTTAGTGCAACTAATATTTAACTTATCGCGGGGGTGTGGTGCTTCCCGCTTGTAATTTAATATCAGGCAACTCGGTAATAGCAATTTGGAAACTCCATCCCGCCGCCACTCCCACAGGAGTCCAAGTAAAGTTCATATTCCAACAATGAAGATCTTTGTCAAAGCTAAAACGATGCTCCGCAAACTCCCCGCGGCGATAATCGTAGCTGGTTCCATAACTCATAGCCCAAGTTTGGGTGGGAGCCATGCGCAAATTTACACTGCTCGCATGGGACATATCATTTTGAAACAAATTGCGCCCCACCCGTCGAGAATTAAAACCAAAACTATAAGAAAAGCCACTGTTCCAAGGCTTGTTAATCTGCTCCATTTTTTCGCCCACTACTCCAGTACCAAAAGCACCATTCCAGTTAAAGGAACGACTGAGATTAAAGCCCCAAGAAGTAAGCTGAGGAATACGAACTTGAGAGGGGTTTTCTTCGTAATGGTGATAGACTGAATGTTGAGTTTGCACCGAAAAAATATAGTTATGCACCAACTGCAGGCTGAAATTCGATGAAATCGGTGACCAATGGAAGGAATCTGCGGCGAAATTGTACCCTGTGCTGTGATTTGTGCTTAATAAACGCAAGTTTGCATAATCGTCTGCATCCTTTTTGCTAGCAGTAGTGTCATTTGCCGACAAAGCTTTGCGATATTTTAGATCAAAATAGTTGCCCAAAGAAAAACTAACGGTTTTAGACTTGCTTTGATAATTGCGCTGTCCATCTAAGCGAGGATGTAGTACAAATTCATGTAAAGTATCTTTTTGCGGTGAAAATGTATAGGCCACATTGGGAGACAGAGTGTGACGCACTCCCGTAAAGCGCCCCCATTCGGGAAGCCATATTCCATACAGTTTGGTGTCTGCGCTCAAGCTATAAGACGATGTGGAATAAAACAGACCTTTGTCGTCTTTGGGGAAATCCATCAGCAAATAACGCTGGTCGGGATCCAGTGCGTTGGCCCAACGGTTTGCGGTCCAGTCGCCACGATAGTTCATGCGAGGCGTTAGGATTATGTGGCGCAGCACTTGCCCCGACCAAAACAGACTACCCTGAATGCTATTACCAAAATATATTTGACTAGTGTCTATGTTTTGGGTGGTATCGGGGCTACGCTGATAAAAAACATTGGCACGCTCACTTAAGGTGTATTGAAACCTTTCCAAAAAACGCCAGTCATCGGATAAGCCTTTGTTGAGCAAAGGTTGAAAAAGCGCCCCGCTCATGTTAAATCTAAAGTCTGGGATTTGCCTTTCCATCAAGCCTGTTTGTAGGTTTTGGGCTTGACGCGCTTGTAATATCATGGTTTTGTTGTTTTTCATTTGCCAAGTCCAACCCAGGCTAGCATTGGCTTGTTGGTTGAGAATAACATCTTTTTCCAGAGAATTATCTACGCGAATGGTGGGAGACGAAATAAAAGACCCTTCACCACTAAGTCGGCTTTTTCCATCGGGGGTGAGATTTTGGTTGTGGGAATAATTAAGTTCCCAGCCACTACTAGAAAGATCAAATTCTTCTAAATATAAACGCCCACTTAAACGCCCATTGAGCACATATCTTTTATTGTAATTAAATTCTGCGTAAGCAGAACTGCGTTCAAAACGAGCCTCGGACCCCTCAATAACATCGCCTTTCATGGTGGCATCCATATAGTCATTGATAGCCCAATAAGCACCCAAGTTTTGCATATAAAAACCTTGTTGTTGATCTCCACCAAACTTAGGCGTTAATAAACCCGATTTACGCCCAGTTTTCATGGGAGAAACCAACAGAGGGAGTACTGCCACCGGCACATCGCCGATGTTTAGCACCACGGGCCTAGCCACAATATTTTCTTTGGGTTTTACCACCATGCGCCGACTGTAAAAATAATAATGCTGATGCGTGGTATCGTCGCAAGTGGAAAAATCTCCTCGGGAAATCTGCAAGCGCGTATCGGGCAAACGCCGAATTTCTACCCCGTTAAAATATTGTCCGTCGCGAATACTAGAACCATAATAAATCTGCCCTATGCGATTTTTCATGTTATACTTCATGCGATAACCCGCAAGGGGTGGGTTTTGTTGATCTGTTAAAATTGGGCTTCCCATGGCCTGCAACACTTCGTCTTTTTGATTGAAATAAATGGTGTCAGCATCTAAAACCGCACCACGATATTTTAATTGGGCTTTATTGCTTAAATTGAAAGTACGAGTTTGCACATTATATTGCAAATCGTAAGCGCTATATTCCACCGTATCGGGACCATCTCTATGAGCAGTCAAAATGTCCAAATCTGTATCTACTGTATCAGCTTCAGATTCTTCCACCGTATCGGTGGGTTGAGCAACCACGGTCAAAGACTGTGCCGCCACCACGACGGCACTTAAAAGTAGAAATGGTAGTATTAATGCAACTGTACGCGCCATGCGGCTTTGCCATTAGCAGCACTGGCACGCAAAGTGTATGCACCTGTGGCCAACACTGAGCCATCCCAATTTAAGGAGTTTACGCCCACATGAGGGCTGGAAAGCACCCAACGATGTACTATATTGCCAGCCAGGTCTAAAAGATGTAGCTCTACAGACGCAATTTCATCTACCTGAAAACTGATGCGGTCGCGGCTAAACCCTTTGAGTTGCACCCTAGCAAAGCGAGGAGCATTTGCAGAAAGATTTTTGCGGGCTTCACCAGCATAAACCGATGCCACTGGAGCATGGGCAGACACGGGAGTTTCAGCAGTCATTACCCGACCATTTTGTAAAACTCCTAATAAATCAAAGCCTTTTTCTCCTTGTAACTCTGCATAATATTGAATATCATCCTTACTAATAGCTTGCGTGCTACCATACCAAGAGTTCAATTCTGTAGAACTGATGCTTTTCACCCGCAAATCCACCCGAGAAAGTTCAGCATTCCAAGCTTCGCCAGTATTGGGGCGATGCACTAAAAAGCGCACGGTGGTGCCAGGTTCGCCACGCAACTTAGAAACTGCCACTTCTAAGCTTTGATCAGCTAAGACAAAACCATCCACAGCTAAAATTTGATCCCCGGGAATTATACCCAAAGTTGCAGCAGGAGAAGCGGGTAAAACTTCGACGATAGTTACCCCTTTTTCCATGCCTTGCACGGTTACACCTAAGCCACCAAAAGCTTCGGTATTGGCAAAAGAAAGGCCAAAAGACAGTAAAACAACTAATAAAAATCTCATAGTACCTCCTAATGTGATTTATATTAATATAAACATTTATTTCCTTCTTGCGGAGGGAGTTTCAGCAATGATTAAAGAAAAGCTGAACTGAGTAGCAGTAAAATCAAAATTCTCATAAATTAATCCGCTTTTTTACTCCATATTTGCGACAAATTACGCATTTTTCTAAATCGTGCCCCCTTGCCGGGCAATATTCCCGACCATAGAAGATGATTTGCAGATGAAGTTTATTCCAACTTTCTTTGGGGAAAATCTTTTTTAAATCTTTCTCTGTTTGCACCACATTTTTGCCCGAAGTTAAGCCCCAACGCCATGCCAAGCGGTGTATATGGGTATCTACAGGGAAAGCCGGCACCCCAAAAGCTTGGGCCATTACCACAGAAGCTGTTTTATGCCCCACCCCGGGCAAGGCTTCGAGCTCAGCAAAAGTGTTGGGAACTTGCCCCCCATGATTTTCTAACAAAAGCTCAGATAAACGGTGAATATTTCGAGATTTAGAAGGAGCTAAGCCACAAGGTCTTATGATTTCTTCGATGTTTTCGGCGCCAAAATCCACCATGGCCTGGGGATTGTCCGCGCGCTTAAACAAATGAGGCGTTACCTGATTTACTCGCAAATCGGTGCATTGTGCCGACAAAACCACAGCCACTAAAAGACTATAAGAATCAAAATGGTCTAAAGGAATAGGGGTTTCAGGGTACAATTTTTCTAAAATTTGCTGAATTGCCTCAGCTTTTTCAAGTCTAGTCATAGCTACAATTTAGAATCTATAACTTAAAAAGCACATAAAACGACTGCGATCTTCGTTACCCTGGGGCATTAAAATCTGATCGCTGGCTAAAATTCCCAACCAAGCCGCTTCTAAACTTAAATTTTGCTCAGGAAATTCTTGTTTGATGGCTGCATTCCACACCCAATGAGGAGGTGTTTTAAAGCTATGCTCTGCCCAATTTTGCCAATAACTGGCTCCTAAATATTGCCAACTATGCTCCAAAGTCATGCCTGGCAAAGCCGCCACTCGCGCTCCTCCATAAAAGAAATGCCGAGGTGCTTCCCAATCCAACACTTGGCGAAAACTGCGCTGTTCATGGTTAAATCCTGCAAAAAACTCGTGGCGAGGGGGCTTAAAGCTCAATTCTAGATTTTTACGCAAACCCCATAACAACCCCAAGCGTTGCATAGCGCCACGGCGCTTGTAGTCCAATGGCAAATCTCGCAAATCAGCGCTAGTTATGCTATGACTAAAACTCTGGGGCGCAAAGGCCAAAGCGCCATTTTCCACCCAGGGAATAAGTTCCCCTTCCAAGCGCCAAATATCGTTTTGGGCGCTCAAACTCAAGCGAGCATCTTGCAACCAACCGTAGCCTGAAGGGCTTAGATTTATGGTGTCTTTTTGACTAATTTCGGCATCGGGGGCCAAAGGGTTGTATTTAGATGCCGCCCAAGTGCGCAATTCTGCTTCAAAATGCAAATTCACCGCGCGTTCTGGTAAAAACTTGTTTTGCCATTTTAGGGTATCAGCTAATTGCCAATGTTCTCCCACCGCGCCCCAAAAGCTCCAAGTGCCGCCTTTGCCCCACATTTTTTGCAAGGCAATCCAAGGCAAAAGCAAGGCGTTTTCCTTCCACAACCAGGGATAATCTCCCTGGCGATCAGTTTTTCGCAAAGTGATGCCTGTCTGAAAGCCGCAATGCACCCATTGCAAAGCCAAGTAATAATCTCGCAACTTACCCGCAGACAAGCCGTTTACCGGAGCAGCGGAGTTTTCTTGCACATAAGTTTGTAGCACCCAAGTATCCCAAATTCCTTGGGCTTCTATGCGTTGGCGCTTTTCGCCCAACCATTCGCCGCTGCGCCCTAGCTGCCACGCATAATCTCGCCCCAACTGCATGGCGAAACCATTGTGATTCCACGAGCCTGTGATTCCCCCGTGCAAGGAGGAATAACCGGGGTAATTTTCCCCAAACCATGCCCAGCGATGATCCGCCGACGCCGCATCGGGGGCACCGATTTTTTGCGCGCGCACCTGCCTAAAACGCTCGCCGTAATGATCGTTTTGGGCAAAATTTAGCATAGCGCGCCACCCGCCCAGACTCGGGCTACTCACTTGGGCTTGCATGGTGGGAGTGCGATTCCCCAGTTTAGGCCCATGCACAATCTCTTGGTAAAGCATATCGCCCACTTCGTTGCCTAAACTGATGCGCACAGCGTTGAAATCTGCATTCCAAGGGCTAAAATATGCGTAATTTTGCGGATGCCACAAAGATTCCCACGAACTGGGGCCACTAGACTGTCCCGCTCGGGAAACATGGTACAAAGAAGCCCCACTCAAAGAAAGCGTGGTGGGTTTTTGCAAATATTGCAGATTGGGCAATTCAGCGGTGATTTCTGCCCATAAACTAACACACAAAAGCATTAATACTCTTAAAACCATGGGTATTTTACCCCCAAATTACTGCTAATAAAATGCGTGCGTTGGGGCAAAGTCCAAGCTTCTTCGAGTACAGCATGACAAGCAAAAGTCCATTGGCGAATTTGCCATTTTGGGCTAGACCAGCGTATATGCCAACCAAATTCAGACTCATTGTCCTGTATATAATGCCCTTTTTGAGCTAAATATTGGTGTGCTGGAGAATCGCTGGAAATTGCGGTACGTGTTAAAAAAATGTTAATGCCCGCTCCTATTTGCGAACCCCGCCATAAACGCCGCACCAAACCCACTTGTCCCCGGAAATCGTGGAGGGGAATTTCCCCTAAATCAGAGCGCTCTGCTATGTGCCAACCGTTTATATAAGAGTAAGACATTCCCACCAACGCTCGCCACTGAGGCGCATAAGCAGTTTCTACTCCTACGCGCACCAAGGGCGCTGGTTCTAAAAAGCTTTTAATCTCCCCTAATCCTTGAGTTATACCAATTTCACTGCTCAACCACCACGCACTAAAAGGAGATTCTTGGGCCCCCGCAGTTACCGCCATAAATAACATCGCTAAATACCGCGCTTTCATTTAACCCTGCGCAATTTAGCGGCAAAAAACTCGTCCAGGCCAAGTTCGTTGGGTTCTATTAATATCATCGAGTTTTTTACCCAAACATCATCTACAAATTCGGCAGCATTCTCTAAACGAAAGTTGGGGTTTTGGGCCAAGAATTTTTCTATCACGGCGGTGCTTTCTTCTCTTTCGGGGCTGCAAGTAGCATAAACCAAGACTCCTCCCACTTTTAAAGCCCTGGCTGCATTGCTTAAAATCTGTAATTGCAAAACAGGAAGGGCTTTAAAATCTTCGGGACGCAAGCGCAAAGGCAATTCGGGACGACGGGACATCACCCCTAAATTGGAGCAAGGAGCATCTACTAAGATGCTGTCAAATTCTTCTGCTAAGCTTTCTTGGCTCAAGTCGCAGACATGGGTTTTAAAAGAACTTAGTCCTAAACGCTGTTCTAAGTCTTGTAAATCTTGTAAACGACGAGGGTTCACATCCGTGGCCCACAACCTCGCCGTGGGCTCGCGCTCTAAGATGAGGGCGCTTTTGCCCCCGGGGGCCGCGCAAGCGTCCCACACCCGCTGATTGGGCTGTAAATCTAATAGTTGCACCACCAAATCAGCGGCAGGGTTTTGGACAGAAACCAAACCCTGGGCAAAAGCTTCGCTGCGCAACACTTGCGCCAGCTCTGTGCCAACTTCGAGCCAACGCTCGCCCCAAAATCGCGCCTCAGGCAAGTTCAGCTGCTGGCGCAGATCTTCGGCGCTAATTTTGGCTGGCTGGTAGCGCAACCATTGGCGGGGAATGCTTCGCGCCGCACGGAGCTTGGCATCTACTTGTTCATAGTTAAGATTTTTAAGCCAATGGCGCACCAGCCATCCTTGCACAGAATATTCCAAAGATAAGCGTTTCACAGGATCTTGGGGCAGCATTGCCCAACCTTGGCGCTGCACTCTGCGCAACATCGCATTACCAAAGCTACCCACCTTGGCTCCAAATTGGGATTTGATTAAATTCACCGTTTCAAAAATCGCCGCATGGGTGGGAACTCGACTTTGCTCTTGTAATTGCCAAATTCCCAATTCCAAAGCTAATTGCACTGAAAGTTTGGGAGCTTTTCGGGAATATTCTGCCACCGTGGCCGCCAAACGCAAATGATTGCGACAAACGCCCAAGGCTAAATTCCATGCAAAAGCACGATCCGCTGCAGATAATTGCGTGCTGTTTCTAGCTAAGTGATCTTGCAACCAACCTTTTTCTTGCCATTGGCATAGGGATTTCCACGCCACCCAACGGGGGTTTGTGCGTAAACTTTTAGCCATGACTTAACTGGGAATTAAATTCTAAGCTGCGTTGCCCTTGCAAACCTAGTACAAAATCAGCAGCGGACAAAGCTTTTCTACCTGCTAATTGCAAGTTTAGAACTTCTAAAAGGCCTTGCCCCGTTCCCACCAATAAACGCCCAGTTTCATCCACTTCAGCTTGGCCAGGAGCGAGGTTTTTCTCGCTATTAACTAAGACAAATTGGTGAAAAACAACTTTTTTGGCATCTAAATAGCTATAAGAACCCGGCCATGGGTAAAAAGCTCGTTGGCGGTTATAAATTTCCACCGCACTCAAACTCCAATCAATTATGGCATCTTCCCTGCTTAATTTGCGAGCAGAAGTTGCCAAATCGTGATTTTGGGGTAAAGCTTCAAAGCCTGAATTTAGCTTTTCTAAAGCTTCATCTAAAGCAGCACAACCAATGGGAATCATGGCATTGAGCACATCTACAGTGGTGTGATTAGCTCCGATGGGCACTGTTTTCTGCACCAATAAAGGACCAGTATCCATTTTTTCATCAAGTAAAAACACTGATACACCGGTTTTCGTTAAACCATCGGCTATGGCCCACTGCACTGGTGCCGCTCCACGATATTTAGGTAGCATGCTACCATGGACATTTATTGCACCTTGCCGCGCGCACTCTAACACCACTTTAGGCAAAAGAGAAAATGCCACAACCACAAAAACATCGGCTTCTAAAGCTTTTAATGAACTTAAAAATTCTGAGTCTTTGAGACTTTCTGGTTGTAAAACAGGCAAACTGAGCTCTAGTGCAGTCTCTTTTACAGGTGATGCTTTGATTTTACGACCGCGGCCCATTCCTTGGTCAGGTTTGGTTACCACCCCTACAATTTTGTGTTCAGTTTGAGCTAAGTGTTCCAAAAAAGTTGCCGCAAAAAGCGGTGTTCCCATAAATACTATTCTCATGTGCGCATACCAGCATCTTTAAAAGCTTTACTCACTTTAAGAATCATAGATTCAGCAGCTAAAAAAGCATCTACCACATCGGGATCAAAATGCTTACCCCTATCTTGTAAAATAATGTCCTTGGCAGTTTCATGGGAAAAGGGCTCTTTATAACAACGCCGTGAACGCAAAGCATCGTAAACATCCGCTAAGCTAACTATGCGGGCACAAAGGGGAATTTCTTCGCCACGCAAAGGTTTTCCGACCCCAGGTTGCACAAAAAACACCGTTTCTCCACCCACTTTCAATACATTGGGGTAACCTGTGCCGTCCCAACGCTGATGATGATGATAAGCTATTTCCCTTCCTAAACTATAAAAAGTAGTGTAAGGAATTTTTCTTTCCAACTCCGCCATTAAATCGCCACCTATAATAGTGTGCATTTTCATCAGTTCGAACTCTTCGCTAGTCAAGGGCCCTTTTTTACTTAAAATTGCATCGGAAGTACCCACTTTTCCCACATCATGGAGCGGAGCTGCTACTAGAATATCTTGCACATATTGCGGACTGACATAGGATGAATATTTGGGGTTTTTAGCTAAATATTGCGCAATAATTCCTGCATAGCGACCCATGCGATTTAAATGTTCCCCAGTGGCTGCATCGCGAGCTTCAGAAATTTTGGCGTAACCCAAAACCGTAACTTCTTGCACAAAAGAATTGCGATGGTTCATGCTATCTATGGCTTTTTGAGTGAGCAACATCCATACCCACAGCATTGGCAAAGTTATTAAGCCTAGTACGCCAGTTACTAGTATATCTTTTTCCGTGGTAGGCACAAAAGTTATGGGGTCACCAGTGTAAACTCCAACCAATACCATTATGATACGGTATGCTAAAAGCAAAACCAAGGTTAAAACGATAGGGCGTTTACTAAGCGTTTCCCATAATTTAAACCACTTTTCTTTTCCTGAAAAAACTTCAGCCTTTTTTTCCATACCATTAAGTGGTAAGGATGACAGCGGGGTACTATAATCAATTTGACTCATCTATTACAATTTATACAGAAAAAACAAAAAATGACTGTAAAAACGCATCAAAGCTAAAAATTTGATATTATTATGTCTAATGCGCCCTTCAAATTAGGATTAAAAATGACTAAGTTACCAAGATTATTGCTATTAATTCTAGGACTTAATGCAATAGCAGCTGCTAAAGGTTTATGCGGAGTTTTAGCTATTCCTACCACCCTCACAAAAGCAGGTTCACCCCATTTAATAAAAGGCGATTTATATGTCCCTGGTTCCTCGCGCTTAACCATCGAAGCTGGTGCAGAATTAATCATTGCTCCCACTGACTCTTGCAAAGACTTACAACAACTCGATTGGGCAGACAGTCAATTTGTTTCTATAAAAATTCACGGTGCTTTTTATGTGAAAGGAACATCTTCGGAGCCAGTGATAATTAGACCACAAAACCCGAAAAACGGTGAAGTTAGCTGGGATGGTATCAGACTTTTTAAACAAGGTTCTGATTATGCCGATGTGAAGTTTTTGCATATTAATGGTGCCCACAAAGCCATTTATGCCACAAACTCTAGTTTAGGCATAAAAAACAGCATTTTCACTAAAAACAATGTGGGAATATGGGCCAAAGAACAATCCAAACTACAAGTTCATAACAATACTTTTGTACAAAATCTCAATAGTGGCATCTACACCCAAAATTCTACCCACAGCATTGTGGCAAACATTTTTGCTGAAAATATAAGCTATGGGATTTGGGCGGACTCTCGCAAGGGGGTTAATATAAACCACAACTTATTTTGGAAAAATGGCGAAACTGATTGCTTTAAATGTCCAGCCAATGTGTTGCGCATGGTGCAAATTAGTGCCCAAGGAGATTCCTTAGACAAACACAATAATTTAAGGGCAAACCCCGTCTTTATTGGTAGTTCCGCAGAACTAAAGCTTCGTCGCACAGATCCCACCGTCGCTACTCCTAAAAATCAGGTGAAGGACCAAAAGGTTCAAGCTATGCACCGCCGTAGTGATAGTTTGGGACTGACAGGATTAGATACCAAATATGAATATAAACCATGGGGAAAAGGCTCTTGGCTTTTAAGCAAATATTCACCTGCCAGGCATGCAGCTCCCGATAAAGCAACCTTTTATAACCCCGACAGTAGTCGAGGTGATATAGGAGCTTGGGGAGCTTTAGGACAATATAAGTACTAATGCAAACTATTTGCGCACCACCGCTTTGACCATACGACCTTTGCCATTTTGGCTAATGCGAAATATCACTACACCTTCGATGTTTTGACTATTCCAAGATATGTGATTTATACCTAATTGAGCAGGCCCTCTATAGATATGACTTAAAAGCTTACCATTTAAAGAATATGCTTTGATATCCACATTGCCTTGCTCATAAGTTCTGAAACTAATTGCACGATTATTGATTCCCACAAAGCCAAAACCCACTTGATTAACAGCACCCAATACAGGAGTAGGATTACTGTAACAAACATGATTAGGGTCGGCATAGTTTAAAATACCATCTTGGTTGTCATCCATAAGTTTCCACGGAATATTGGATCCTTCCACTATGGGAACATCGCAAAGAGCTAGCAATGGATCATCATTGGTTATAGAACTTCCAGGAACTAGGCTTAAGCTAGACGAACTTGCTGGCACCACTGGTTGTGTAGAACTTGATGATGTTTCTGGTGCTTTTTGGGAAGAACTTGAAGCTGCGGCTACTGGTCCACAAGCATCAGTAAAACCCACTTTGGTTATTTTAAGACTAGCATTTCCCGTGGCTTTATACTGAAAGTGCACACCATCTTGCTTCATTATATTCAAATCATAAGCACATACATCTGCATTCCAATTGCCTTCTTTTTTAAATTCTGTCCACAGCATATTAGCATTAGTCAAGGCAGTTGCAGCTGGTAAAATAAAGCGGTAATTAGGGCATTCATCGCTAACGCCATTTTGTTTGAGCAACACATTAATGGCTTTTGTGGATGAGTAAGTAACGCATAAACCTGTTTCTTTGCTTAAATCCACTGATGTTTTTGCCCCAGTTTCACCATTATCGAACCAATCAAAACCTATGGCCGCATATCTGCTACTAGTAGGCCCCATGGTAAAAGTCGCATTAATAGCACTATTTGTCTTAATATGTGTAGCCATATTATTTGAAGTAGGCACTACTGTAGAGCTTTCATCACTATAAGAGTACCAGTATCCTCCGTCTGCTCCGTTAAATGTTACCGTTGGTGATTTAGAGCTACCATCCCAAACCAGTTCTGCAACAACTCCTTCACTGGAACTAGATGCTTTAGAAGAACTAGAAGATTCAGGTTCAGGTTCAGGTTCAGGTTCAGGTTCAGGTTCAGGTTCAGGTTCAGGATCAGGATCGGTCTCAGGCTCAGGACCGGTTTCAGGATCAGGATCGGTTTCAGCGTCTTCGGATTCCGTAACATCGCACTCATCACCAAAACCTATGGCATAAATTTTAAAATCCGCCGCACCTGCTGTTTTATATTGAAAATGCACAGCATCTTGCTCACTTAAATCTAAATCATAGCTACCGTCTGAACACTCCCAATTACCTTCTGGCTCAAAGTCATTCCAAAGTAATTTATGGCCTGTTTGTTCTACACTAGCAGGCAGAACAGCTTTATATTTGGGGCAATCATCACTAACTCCATTTTGCGCCAGCAACACATTTATAGGCTGTGAAGCAGTATAATTTACGCATAAACCTGTATATGAG
>JAAZFC010000106.1 GCA_012511955.1 Fibrobacter sp.
GTCCTTCTCCGGCATCCATGCCTGCGTAGTGACACCGAACCTCGTGTTCGGTGCCCTCCGGGCTCCCTTTGGGAGTCCTTCTCCGGCATCCATGCCTGCGTAGTGACACCGAACCTCGTGTTCGGTGCCCTCCGGGCTCCCTTTGGGAGTCCTTCTCACAGAAAAACCCGTTTTGTCTGGTTTTTCTGGCAAAGGTGATCGAGTGGTTTTGCCGAAATAAAGAAGTGCAGATTTAATGGAAAAATTGTACCGAGATGGCTTCTTGCTTGTATTTTTGCGTTCATTTCGTGCAAAACTGTATCGACTGTATCGATGAAAAAACGTTGAAAACATAAAAAGGCGCTGGTGAGTGCCTCTTTTAAAATCATGATAACTATAAATTACTCGTTTGCTGCTGCAATTATGTGTTGAACTTCAGCTTCGCTTAGCTTGGTAATGCGAGCTATGGTGGCAATATCGAAGCCTTCAGCGTGCATGGATTGAACGATGACTTGATCTCTTTCAGCTTTACCTTTGGCTAAGCCTTTGGCCTCACCCCTAGCTTCGCCTTTGACTAAACCTTTGGCCTCACCCCTAGCTTCGCCTTTGACTAAACCTTCTGCTAAACCTTCAGCTTTACCTTCGGCTTTGCCTCTGGCTTCGACAAAATCTTTTTCCGCTTCGGCATCGCGACGAAACTTCTCCTTAGCCTCAAGCAGAGCCATAAATTCTCGGTTTTCTGTAACTTTACGATAATCTTGATAAATCTGGTTTAATGCAGGATCTTCGAATACTATGTCATTGGCCATGTCATCCTCCATTCGATCGGCGTTATTTAATAAATATACCAATTTTTCAATAGCGGTGCTATTTTTATTTATAGCCTGCACTTTGGGCATCTCAATATAAACCATCTGGTTTTCCTTAAGCACACAATCTTTGTAAATGCTGTGGGTGGGAATAAAATTATGAGTGATTTCAGGAAACTCTTTAAAAAGCACAAAATTTAAAAAGCTAATACCATAGCTGGCCTTGATTTGTTTGTATTTACCTCCTATTTCCAATTGACTGCCGTGTATTTTCGACAGATAGTAGTAGCTGCGGCCTATATAGTTGTCCTTGTTTTCCAACTGAACCTCAATATTGACTAATTCATCATTGCTAGTTTTAGCTTTGATGTCATAAACCACCGACTTATCCATCAGAGCTATGCCGTAGTCCATGGAATCCATAATGGTCACATGTACAATTTGCTGTACGCCAATTTCAGCAAAGACTGCGTTGATCAGATAAAGTAAGTTGTTTTTGGTTTCTTCTCTACCAAATACTATGTGGAATACGCAGTCGTTGCTAAGGGAATATTTTTTCTTGCTCATTTTAACCTCCGTTGAACAAATTTGTCGCCATACTACTATAGACGACAAAAGGAGGACTTTGTGCCACTTTAAATGGAAAAACTTTAAAATAACGGTTATTTATCTACGGTCCCCGAGTGATTTCTCACGGTTATAGAAGAGAGTATTAAGTAACAAGTAACAAGTAGATAGTTTGCAGAAAGTTTCGTGCTTCCGAACACCATGCCGACTAGCCTAAACGAGTCGGCTAAAAGTCCATCTCGATACTATTTCGCCTGAAAATGCCATTTTTTACATTAGCGAAATCACTCGATGACCGTTTACTAATAAGCTCGATGCAACTTACAACTTACAACCTTGCGAAAAGCTTGTCGCATCTCAGCTACAAACCCTATTTCTACCATCGCGTTTAGCTTGGTAAAGCAGGCTATCTGCTTGGGCAAAAAGCTTGTCTAGGGATTCAACAGATTTGGCCGTAGCACTAGCCAATCCCAGAGATATTGTGAGGGGAATGCGTTGTTCTTTCCACACAAAACGGTGGTTTTGTACCGCAAGTCGTAATCTTTCGCTAAAAGCTTGGGCGTGCTTGGCTGTGATATTGCTCAATAAAAAGATAAATTCTTCCCCACCAAATCTTGCCAAAAGGTCTTCTTCGCGCCGTTCGCGGTCAAAAATCGCTGCCACTTCTCGCAGCACAAAGTCTCCCGCAGGATGTCCATAAGTGTCGTTTACTTTTTTGAAAAAATCAATATCAATCAAAATACTGTGTAAATCGTATTCTTGCCTTTTTGCCCTAGCTAGCTCTCCTTGGGCTTGTTCTAAAAAAAATCGCCTATTGGGAATATGGGTAAGGGCATCCGTGGTGGCAGCAGCATATAAAGCTTTTTCTCTTTCTATTTCAGAAGGTTCTTTAAACTCGACCTTTAACACCAACTGCCCTATCATTAAGCGCGAATCGGAATTCAGTTCAACTTTGGAATTCACAGGAGAGCCATCCACAAAGGTTCCGTTGGTGGAATTCAAATCTCTTAGCCAAATAGTTTTTCCATCCCAATATATTTCACAATGTTGCCGAGAAAGTAAGTTGTCGGGAATAGATATTTCACAATCTTTGCTGCGCCCTACTCTAACAGCCTGACGGGGTAAGGCAAAACTTCTATACATTTCTGTGGGAAACAACACCACTAAATACGGAGATGATTCCATTATGGGTAAGGCCATAGTGGCACCAGGAGTAATAATAGTTTGGTCTTGAGATGTGTTTTTTTGATGCGACATAGTTTAAAGATAATAAGAGAACAAATCAGAAAGGGTTTTTTCCAGAATAATCACGATTAATATTAAGTAAAGTTTTGTTTAGTTTTAAAATAAATGTTGCTTTTTATACGAAAAAAGATATTCTTTAATAAAGTTGATGGAGGTTTACTATAAATAAGGGAATACTAAGAACTGCTTTTTTAGCTCTAATTTTAACTGTTAATAGCTCACTAGCTATGATGTGTGGCGAAAAAATCGTACACATCCAAGTCCCTTGGACTAGTTTATATCTGAATGTCAATGGTACTTTTTTACAAGTTCCTGAGACAAATCGCGAAGGGGATTGGTATTCTTTTAGTCTAGGAGGCTACGGAGATCAATACGCTTACCAATGGTTTTTTGCAGGTTCCAGTGATTGGAGTGCAAATAAAATAACTTCGTTGGATTATAATGCTCCAGGAGATCAAAATGATCAATTTACATGTACTGACTTTGGTGTTGAAACCGAAATCTATGTACACGAAGACCCCACCCGTCCAGGTAAAACCATCACGAGTTCTGAACCTCCAGGGGCTAAGTATTTTTACTTTTTACCTCCTGATGAATCTGAATGGTTTCAAGGCATAGCACAAATGTCTATCAATGGTGGACCACCGCAAAATATGGAGTACGATCCTAATCGTTGCGGTTGGTTTAGAGCTGTTTATTTTACTTCGGAACCCCCAGAAAATGTCGTATTTACTTTGGATATAGATCCTGATGAGTTTGTAATCGGTGAAAATGGTACTGACGACTTAATACCTGTGCCTATAAATTTGCAAGCTAAGTTTGAACAGTTTGGCGATAATGTTTTCTTTAGCGCCGATAATGGCTTAGGTGGGTGGTCGGGAACAGATCCCGGAGAAGAGCGTCAATGTAGTTATGCTATGGCTGCTTTAATTTACGATACCGATGCTTCTATGCACGGTGCTTTTACTTGTGATAATTACCCTAATGTGGCAACTACAGGTTGTTTTTATCATGGCTTAACATGGCCTGGTCAAACGGGAATACCATGTATTGGCGTAACTAAAGGCATTGTAGAAGAAGCTTTAGGCGAAGGCAGAAAACCTGTTTATAGGCCAGAATCCGGTTGTTTTGAAAGTGCAGAAAAGTTTAATCAGATTTTCACAGAAACTCCGGGAGTAAATGTGAAATATTGCCGCGATATTCAATTTGAAAGAACTCCAGATGGTATGTGGGAGTTTGATTCTTATAATTCTCCTGGTAAAGGTTTTTACCCATTGGAAGATGTGCCTGATGAAGGTGCAGGTACTAAAAGAGATGCTTACGGAGGCGTGTTAATGGGAGTAGGCGAGGGAGCTCTCGCATTGAATAATGTTAACCCCGAAGCTTTGCTGCAATACGCCAATGCCCCAGCGGGTTTTAGCTGGGCAGCCATTGATCCTAACACGGGGATGCCTTACATAGACTCTTATCCTGCCCAAGATGGTGAATTTGCCGAAGGAAAGTTCCCTGATGTGTATAATAATATGGCTTGGGATGCTTGTCCTAATACTGATCATCCTGGACTTTGTCGCGAAAAGCATAAGAAAAACCAGCATTTCTGTTTTGAAAGTCATGCGGAGTTTGTCTATAGACCTGGGCAACGTTTTTTCTTCCGTGGCGATGATGATATTTGGGTTTTTATTAACAATAAATTAGAAGTGGATTTAGGTGGCACTCACCTTGCTGCTCCTGGATCGGTGATTTTAGATGATCTTGGTTTGGTGGATGGCAATACTTATCCCATCGATATATTCTTCTGTGACCGCCGTACAGATATGTCTAATATTCGCATAAAAACTAATATGTATTTAGAGCAAAAGAACAGCATCTTTTTTGTCCCCAACGGTAACCGCACTGAAATATTTGGCTTGCAAAGTGGTGGTGGATCTTGTGCAGCGTTGGAGCAAAGTACAGATACCATTAAAGGCGTTGATATGGACATCAGTTATTGGTTATTAAGTACCCGAGGCGATACTTTGCACCCTGCAGGTGGAAAAAATGCTTTAGCAGCAGGGCAAACATATTATGGCGGTATCACCATAGGCGAGGGGTGGTTTGAACTGGACGAAAATAAACTTGCTGGGCTAGCTCCAGGTAGATATCGGTTGGTTGTGTATAATAACGAAACTAAAGACAGAGCGCAAAGGGTATTTCGTATTGCGGGAACTGTGGGCTTTTGGTCCGTGGCAGGAAAAACTGGAGATGCCAATTTAGCTGTAAATCCCGCAGCAGAAGCGTTGGTAGGGGCTCTTATTCCCTTTGAAATTGCCAATAAAGCTGACGATATGATAGATACTGAAGAAGAAGCTTTTTTCCAGTTGATAATCCCCCCAGGCTTAACGGTTTATTACGATTCTCTTAAAAACCAAAAAGTAACAAGCAGTGAAGTTATAGAAACGGAAATGGGTGTGCGTAAATTATGGGCTTCGGGTAGTTCTGCGGCCCTTAGTGACAGCACTTATGGAGTAATGATTCGTGGAAACCGCGATACACTACACTTGAATTTTTACTTACCTTCTCTTGCTTTTGTAGATAGTCTTAACTTTGACAAAGACGCTTTTGTTGCTACTGATTTATTAGGGGATCCCAAACCGCAACTTGGCGATGGCTTTTCCGCAGTATTTTACCCTACTTGGTTAATAGCTTTTGACTCTCGCACGGGTGAAATTTGCCATGTGTGTAATGACATTATTACTGTGGAAACTGAGCATAAGTTGTCTTTCCGCAATGCTGGGGATAACGATGAGCTAAAATTAGAAAATGGACGCTTAAAGTTAATGGTTAAAGGTGATGCTCGGGTAGAAAATGGTTCATTTACAGTGACGGCCGCTTCGCCCGCGGTTACAACTAATTGGCAACCTATTAACCTAGAGCCACCACCTGTCCCACTCATCGACTCTGCTGCTATGTTCGACGCTGATGGCGATGGTGCTGCTGATAGTTTAGTGATTTGGTATGACCGTAATATCACCATGGCGGATAGTACTCCCGATAGCTTAATTATTGTTTGGCCATTAGGTTCCACTGATACCATAACCGTTAAGGGTAAAGACGAAATTTTAAGTCATGTTATCGGAACAAATGTGTTTAGTTTGAGTAGAGAGTTTACCACCTCACCACTTACTGGCGCCATAGGAGAGGTGAAATCCGCTTCAACTTTTAGTAGAAATGGTAGAGACCATCATTTGGCCATTGATGGGGTAATCGCAGATCGTATGCCTCCTATTTTATTGTCAGCAAACCTTAAAATCGCTTCTTCCAAAAATGTTGGAGTATCGGCTTTTGATACACTCATTGTTACATTTACCGAGGCTGTGGATAGTACAGGTTTAGGGAATTTGGCTCCTTTTGAATATATTTTACTCAGTGAGTCGGGATTAACGCCAGTGCAGGTAAATCCTTTTGTAACGCTTTGGGCTGCTGATATGCATTCTGTAGAACTGCGTTTTAGACCTGACGAAATACACCCTCGAATGGGTGACTCTGTGCGTATTTTAGTTGCTGAAAGTATTTATGTTTTAGCTGATAAGCGTGGAAATTTAGCTCGTGCTAACAATCCTTTTGTAGTCATAGAAGGGGCTAAGCGTAGCGAAGTCTCTAAAATAACCCTCACTGAGATGGATCCAGGTGCAATAATGGAGCGTTGGGATGGTCAAGAGCCTACTTTTATTGCTCCCGTGGGAATGTACGAAGAATTTAGCACTACTAAGGACAAACTTATTGATGAGTACGGGGCCATATTAGGGCATTTGGTTAAAATAGATATGAAAACCATTTTAAGTGATTCTGCAGTAATTAACCAAGTCAGGCTTAAAAAAGGCTTAAATTACCAGCTGAGTAAAGATGATGTTAAACTGGTTATAAAAACCCAGTATTACACTAATTTAGGTGCTTATGTAGCGGGTAGCGAAAGGGAAATAGGCTGCAATGATGAAGTCTATAAAGGCGACTGTACTGGCCCTGCCAATGCTAACATATTTGTGGGTTGGAACCTACGCTCCGACAATCAGCGCGTTTTGGGCAGTGGCGCTTATGTGGCCCGTTTGCAAGCTTATGTTGTTGTTGATGGCATAGGCAAACTGAAAAGCACAGAATTGGAAGATCGCTCAGTTTGGGGGCTTGTCCGTAAACATGGAGCAACTGGTCATATTGCCAATTAAATTATTAGTTTTACACAGCAAGTTTATTGCTGTGTACTAAAGTGTACACAAATGTGGTTTTATTTTGCCTTTAGCTTGTTTTTTGCATAGATTAAGGGTAAATTATATAGTATGTGTCTCAAATGAGGCGATTTTTGATGTTGTATGCTGTTGGAGGCGTCCATGACGGTTGAAAAATGGGTAAAAGGGGTTCTTTTAGCGATATTGGTTGCGTTTAGTGGAGTTAGTGCACAGGTGCAATGCTCTAGCAAGCCTGTGAATATAAAACTCCCCGCTGATTGGAATACTTTGTGGTATGTAGCCGGAGGCCAATGGGTGCAAGTGCCAGCTACAGCCAAACAGCCTGATGGCTGGTGGCTTTTTAATATGACTGGGGGGCAAGGAGCTTCTTTTAAGTTTGGCATTCAAAATGGTTATTACCCACAAACTTGGATAGGTAAAAATCCCAGTGCAATGCTAGGGGGCTTTGGTTTAGTAAACCAAGATGTAGGTGAATTTAATTGTGCAGAATTTGCAGTAGGAGATGCCATATATGTATATGAAGATCCTGAAACCCCTGGCCGTACCATGTATGGTACAGAACCGCCCAATGCTCTTTATTTCAATTTCTTACCCCCTGACGATGCCGAGTGGTTTCAAGGCATAGCCCAAATAGTAACTGAAGCTGGTGGTCGTGTAAATATGGATATGGATCCCAACCGCTGTGGTTGGTTTACCATGGTGTTTTTCCGTGATCCTCCCCCTGAAAGTATGATTATTGGACTAGACATAGAAGTTGGTGAACCTGATTTTGAAATAGGTGAAAATGGCTTGGACGATATTATTCCCGTACCTATTAATTTGGCAGAAAAATTTGCCAACATGGGAAATACCATATATTTCAATGCTGAAGAGGGAGCCTTGGGGTGGACCACCACGGATCCTGGTGAAGAACGCCAATGTACCTATAATTTAGCGGCTTTTATTTACGATACCGATGCCCAATTGCACCCTTCTTTTACTTGTCATGAATTAGCAGCAGGGGAACCACCGTGTAACACTAATGGTGGATCATGCGTGGGTGTGGTTAAAGGGATTGTTATGCCCGACTTAGGTCCTGGAGGAAAACCCGTATATAACCCTGCTTCAGGATGTTTTCCCAGTGCCGAAGCTTTTAATCAAATGTTCACTCCTACGCCTGGAGTAAACCACCCTTATTGTTACGATTTGCCTTTTGCAAGAGCTGATGATGGCCTTTGGGAATATGATAGTGATAACAATCCTGTGGGCAATAAAGGTTTTTATCCCTTAGAACCCACCACCACCGCCGAAGATTTGGTGGCCACTAATCCCGAAATCGCTGCTTTATATGCTGGAACAGATGTTAAGGCTGTTGCAGCCACCCCCCGTAAAGCCGAAGGATCGGTGCCTGCTTATGATTCGTTGCTGTTGTTAAATCCTCTCACTGGCGTTCCATATATAGACACCTACATAGAGGACAGGGGGTATTTAAGAGGAATGTTTGGTGATGGTGAGGTTCCTGCTGTTTGGGACTGGGGTGAACGCGATCAGTTAGACGGTAAAGATTTTTCCATGCGCAATGAGCACTTCTGCTTTGAAAGTAATGCGGATTTCGTTTATAGACCTGGGCAACGCTTTTTCTTCCGTGGTGACGATGATATTTGGGTGTTTATTAACAATAAGCTCGTAGTAGATATTGGAGGAACTCACTTGGCAGCTCCCGGTGCAGTTTTTCTCGATACCATGGGTTTAACTCCTGGTGCTGAGTATCCCATTAATATTTTCTTCTGTGACCGCCGTACTACCATGTCCAATGTGCGTATCAAAACCAATATGTATTTTGAACAAAAGAACACCATATTCTTTACTCAAAATGGCAATCGCACTGAAGTAAACGGTGTTTCTAGTGGTGGTGGTTCATGTGCTGCCCTAGATCAAGCCACTGACACCATTAAAGGTGTTGATATGGATTTAAGCTATTGGTTGGTAAGCACTAGGGGAGACACCTTGCACCCTGCCGGTGGTAGCAATGCTTTGGCACCTGGGCAAACATATTATGGTGGTATAACTATTGGTGATGGTTGGTTTGAGCTAAATGAATCAAAATTAGCTGGTCTAGCCCCTGGTCGTTATCGCTTTATTGTTTATAACAATGACACTAAAGATAGAGCCCAAAGAATTTTGCGCATAGCTGGAACCGTAGGTTTCTGGTCTGTTGCTGGCAATGTGGGTGATATCGCATTGTCTAAAAACCCCGCAGCTGAGGCTTTAGCTGGAACTTTAATTCCCTTCCAAGTGGCTAACAAAGCTGACGATATGATTGATGAAGAGGAAGAAGCTTCCTTCCAATTGCAGATACCCCCGGGTTTAGAAGTGTTTTACGACTCGCTTAGATCTCAAAAAATAGTGGGTAACGAAATCATTGAAACCGTTGGTGGTTTAAGAACTTTGTGGGCTTCTGGTAGCTCTGCAGCGCTTACTGATAGCACTTATGGCGTGATGATTCGCGGAAATCGCGACACATTACACTTACATTTTTACTTGCCCTCTCTTGCATTTGTTGATAGTGCTAGTTTTGACAATGACGCTTTTGGACCCACGGATGTTGTCGGTGACCCTAAACCACAATTAGGTGATGGATTCTCTGCAGTATTTTATCCAACTTGGTTAGTTGCTTTTGACTCACGCACTGGCAAAATTTGCGATGTTTGTAATGATTTAATTACCGTAGAAACTGAACATAGACTTTCTTTCCGTAATGGTGGTGCAGGAGAGGAACTAAAGCTAGAGAATGGTCGCTTGAAACTAATGGTAAAGGGTGATGCTCGCATTGAAAATGGTTCGTTTACCGCCATTGCAGCATCTCCTAATGTGCGCATTACTTGGCAACCTATTAACCTTGAACCACCACCTGTGGCTCTTATCGATTCTGCTGCTATGTTCGATGCAGATGGCGATGGTGCCGCAGATAGTTTAGTGATATGGTATGACCGTAATATCACTGTGGCTGATAGCACACCTGATAGCTTGATAATAGTTTGGCCCTTAAATTCTACTGATACAATAATAATTCGCGGTAAAGAAGAGATACAAAAACATATTATTGGCACTAATATCTTTAGTTTAACTAGAGAGTTCACCACCGCACCTTTGACAGGTTCCATTGGCGAAGTTAAATCAGCTTCTACTTTTATTAAAGAAGGAAGGGAACATCATTTAGCTATTGATGGTGTTATATCTGATAGAATGCCGCCTATATTGCTAAATGCTACCATCAAAATAGGCTCTTCTAAGAGCACAGGTGCCACTGCTTTTGACACTTTAACTGTAACTTTCACCGAAGCGGTTGATACTACTGGTTTAGGTGACTTTTTACCCTTTGAATATATTCTAATAAGTGAATCAGGCTTAGAACCCGTGCAAGTCATACCCTTTATTGCGCTTTGGGGTGTGGATATGAGATCCATAGAGCTAAGATTCCGTCCCGATGAAATTCATCCTCGTATGGGCGACTCGGTGCGCATTTTAGTTAATGAAGGTATACCTCCTATTGCTGATAAAAGAGGAAACTTTGCTCGTCATGGTAATCCCTATGTGATTATCGAGGGTGCTAAGCGCAGTGAAGTATCTGAAATAGTTCTTACAGATATGGATCCAGGTACTATAGCTGATTGTTGGACAGGTAAGAAGCCTACATTCCTAGCCCCTGTGGGGATGTACGAGCAGTTTGAAGACACTAAAAACAAACTTATAAATGAATATGGCTCAATTTTAGGACACCTAGTTAAGATTGATATGAAAACTATTTTAAGTGACTCTGCAGTTATAAATAAAGTTCGCCTCAAAAAAGGTTTAGATTATGAATTAAAACCAGAAGATATTAAGTTGGTTATAAATACTCAATACTATTCTAGTTTAGGCGGTTATGTAGCTAGTAGTGAATACGAATTATTCTGTAGCGATGAAATTTACCAAGGCGATTGTAAAGGACCTGGCAATGCTAATGTCTTTGTGGGTTGGAACCTACGCGCAGATAATGAAAGAGTAGTAGGTAGTGGCGCTTATGTGGCGCGAGTGCAGGCTTATGTGACTGTTGATGGCATAGGAAAACTGCAACACACAGAGCTTAATGAACGCTCTATTTGGGGGGTTATCCGCAGGCATGGCGCTACTGGACTTGTTAAGTAATTGCTACACTTTATTAAATACAATCTGATAGGAATTTTAAATACCCTCATCACTTTATTAGTGGTGGGGGTTTTTCATCAGTGCTTAGATTTTCCTATTTTACCAGTGAATTTTTTGGGCTATGTGGCTGGTGGAGTTAATAGCTATGTGCTTAACCGAGTTTGGAATTTTAAAAGCAAAAATGCTTATTTAGCAGAAATTATGCGTTTTGCAGGGGTTTTTATACTTAGTTATGGTATTAATGTAGTGGTGTTACTGTTTTTTCAGCAATTATTTAAAGAAACTTGGTATTTAGCTTCTCCCATTGGGTCATGGCTAAAACCAGGCTATGCAGCGCATATAATTGCCAATGTCGTTTATGTAATAATTTCATTTATGCTCTATAAGAAGGTTGTTTTTAGAATAAATAATTAAATTTGTTTCACTATGAAAAAAATATTATTTATCTCAGTACTTATTATTACAGCTAGCTTTGCAAGCGAATGGAAAAACGAATTGATTGCAGGCATAAACATGACCCAAAACAGCAATCATAACTGGACCGCAGGTGGGGAAGATGCCATTGTATGGCAAGCCTCTCTTAAAGGCTCTAGTGTGGGCAAGTTTGATCTTTTTAACTGGAAAAATCAAGGCGAATTGGCTTACGGTCGCACTCGCTTAGGGGATGAAGATAGTCGCAAACACCTAGACAAAATATTTTTTGAATCTTTGGTGGACTACAATCTTTTAAACACCGTCAAACCTTATTTGGCTGGTAGGGTAGAGTCTCAGTTTACCAAAAGCTTTGAATACGATGCTCCCGAAGATTTCGTCGGAGAATATGAACCTGTGGCAATTTCTAATTTTTGGGATCCAGGTTATACCATAGAAGCTGTGGGTATAAGTTGGTTGCCCCACGACATTTTTAACACCCGTCTTGGTTTTGCCATGAAGCAAACTTATTCTGCAAAATATGGCTGGGCAGATGATGCTAAAACAGCCGATAAAGTTGAAACTTTTAAAAACGAACCTGGTTTAGAGTCTATTTCTGAACTCAACATCAGTTGGACCGATATTCTCAAATACCAAAGTCGCCTTTCTATTTTTGCAAATTTCAAAGGTGTCAAAGAAATTGATGGTCGCTGGGAAAACACTCTTAATGCTCAAGTGGCTAAATATTTAGTATTCTCTGCTGGCTTCGAAATGCTCTACGATAGAGATTTGTCTGTGGATTCTCAAATGCGTCAATACCTCACTGTGGGTTTGACCTTTCAACTTTTATAGAGCGTAAATATGTCAATAATCAAAGAATTTAAAGAATTTGCCGTTAAGGGCAATGTAATGGATATGGCGGTGGGTATTGTTATCGGCGCCGCCTTTGGTAAAATTGTTAGTTCTTTTGTAGCAGATATTATCACTCCTCCCATTGGGTTGTTGGTGGGTGGAGTAGATTTTTCGGAGTTAGCTTTTACTTTAAAAGCTGCCACAGAAACCACTGAAGCCATCACTATTACTTATGGTGTCTTTTTGCAAACATTAATAGATTTTGCCATTGTAGCTTGGGCCTTATTTATAGTGGTTAAAGTAGTGAATAAATTGCTAAATATGGCCCACCACGAAGAAGCTAAGACAGAAGCTGAGCCCGAACCAGAACCAACCCCACCGCCTCCCAGCGATGAGGTAGTTTTGTTAAGCGAAATCAGAGATTTATTGAAGAAAGAATAAACACAAATAAAGCAACCGCTTTCATTAGTATTATTCTATATTGGAATAGTTGTCTTTTTTGTTGGAGATTTCATGAATCGTTACGACTTGGTATTGCTTGGATTTATTCAAGAAAAAGAAGCCTCTGGTTACGATATAATATCTTTGATTCGCACTAGAGAATTGGATCGTTGGGCGAAAATTAGCACATCAACAGTTTATAATAGACTTATTCGTTTAGAAAAAAATGGTTCCATAGTCGGACGAGTGGAAAAAGACGGCAATAGACCTGAACGCACTATATATAATATCACTGACAAAGGTCGTGAAGTTCTCAACAAAGAAGTTGTGCGCCATCTTATCGGCTTTAATGATGACCCTCGCACTTTGGGTTACGCTTTTTTACATTGCACTAATCGCACAGATTTAATTCGCACTTTAGAAGCTCATTCTCGCAAGTTAGAAAGAGAAATTGATGATATTGACAAGATGATAGCTGACGAACCTAAGCCGACCTTGTACCCCGGTGGTCCATTTTTAAACTGTATGTCCCGTGATCACATGATGGTAGAGCTTAAATATGCTCGTGCAGCTGTAGAAATTTTAAAAGATCCTGCAAAAGTGGATAAATTGAATGGATACTTCTATATCAACTTTGGATCTCGTGATTTTCAACTATAAAATTCAAAAATACACTTAACAACGGAGCCAGTAATGTCAAAATATGGTTACTTTGATGATGTGAATAAAGAGTATGTACTCACAACACCTGCTACGCCTATTAAATGGTGTAACTATGTGGGAACATTGGATTTTGGTGGCATTATTGACACCACCGGTGGATCGGTAGTATGTAAAGGCGATCCCGCTCTCAATCGCATCACTAAATATATTTCTCAAATGCCTCAATCAGACTTTAAAGGCAGCACTATTTATGTGCGCATTAAAGACAAAGACGGCAAATACAATGTCTTTTCACCATTTTTCGTACCTACTTTAGTAGAACTCGACAAATGGGAATGTCATGTGGGTTTATCTTATTCTCGTTGGATAGCTGAAGCTTTTGGCTTGCGCGTACAAGTAACCATTTTTGTACCAGCTGGTACTAATACCTTGTTGCAAGATATTCAAATCACTAATCTTTCTGACGAAGCTCAAGAAGTTGAAGTAGTTCCTGTTTATGAATTTACTCACTTTGACGCTCTCAAGCAGCTCACTAACGCCGATTGGGTTCCCCAAACCATGACTTTAAATGCTCATAAAGAAGATTCTGGTCATTTGGTACTAGAGCAATACGCCTTTATGAAAAAAGAATTTGCAGTGAACTATGTTACAGCAAGCAGTCCTGTGTCTTCTTTTGACGGTGATCGTCGTATTTTCTTGGGTGCCAACGAAATGGGCTCCTGGGCAAAACCTAAATCTTTAGATAACGCCGAATTAAGCAATTCTGAATGTGTGCGCGGCGATAATATCGCAGCTATGTTAATCAAATTTGGTTCTTTAGCTAAAGGCGAAACTTGTCGCACTTGTACCCAACTCGGACAAGAAGAATCCTTGGAAGCAGCTCGTCCTGCCATTGAAAAATACCGCGATTTGGCCAATGTAGATAAGGCTTTTGACGATTTAGCCAAATTCTGGGAAGATTATTTAACTGCGGTGCAAGTGGATACTCCCGACGCATCCTTTAATTCCATGGTGAATGTGCACAATCCTCGTCAATGTCATACCACTAAAAACTGGTCTCGCTACCTTTCCCTATATCAATTAGGTTACGGTTCAGACCGGGGAATTGGTTTCCGTGACTCTTCCCAAGATTTGATTGGTGTAATGACACACATGCCCGAAGAAGCTCGGGAATTGGTGGAAAATTTGATTTCTGTGCAAAAACGCAACGGAAGCGCCATGCACCAATATTTCCCCTCCACCATGGAAGCCAACGAAGGTGATTCTCGCGAAGAACCAGATCGTCCCGACTATTATGGCGATGACCATCTCTGGGTGATTTTATCCATTGGTGCTGATCTCAAAGAAACAGGAAAGTTGGACTTCTTAGACAAAGTTATTCCTTTCTATGACAAAGACACAGAACGTAACGCAGTGGAAGTAGGCACAGTGTGGGAACACATTATGCGCGCCATCGAATTTACCTGGAATGACCGTGGGCAACAAGGCTTACCTCACTTAGGTTTCGCCGACTGGAACGATACCGTAAACTTACCCACCGGTGCCGAATCACTTTTTGTGGCTAACTTGTTTGGCCGTGCCTTACTCGAAGTAATGGATATGTGTGATGCCATTGGCAACACTAGCTACAAAGCTCAAATCGAAGGCTATTACCAAGAAATGAAACGCATTGTGAACAATGTGGCTTGGGATGGTGAGTGGTGGATTCGCTACTTTGATAATGAAGGCAACCCCTTGGGTTCCAACAAAAACACCTACGGTAAAATCTTCACTAACGGTCAATCTTGGCCTGTGATGTCTGGTTTTTCCGAAGGCGAAAGAGCTGAGAAATCTCTCAATGCTGTTTACGAAAAACTCAATACCAAAAATGGTATTAAATTGAGCTGGCCTGGTTACAATGGCTTTGACCCCAATTTAGGTGGCGTGAGCACATATCCTCCCGGTGCCAAAGAAAACGGTGGTATTTTCTTACACGCTAACCCTTGGGTGATGATTGCCGAAGCACAAATGGGCAATGGCGATCGCGCTTTTGAATATTACCAACAAATTAACCCTGCTACCAAAAACGAATTAGACTTAATCGACGAATTTGAGTCAGAACCATATTGCTATCCTCAAAACATCTTAGGTGATGAGCACAAACAATTTGGTTTGGGCCGTAACGCTTGGTTGTCTGGTACCAGTTCTTGGACTTATGTGGCTGCCACCCAATATATTCTCGGTGTGCGGGCAGGTTTTGACGGTTTAATTGTAGATCCTAGCATACCTAAAGCTTGGGATAAATACACTGTGGTACGCAAGTTCCGCGGTGCTACTTATACGATTAATGTTAGCAACCCCGACGGCATTAGTAGCGGTGTTAAATCCATGACTGTAAATGGCGAAGCCGTAGAAGGCAATGTAGTTCCCATTTTAGAAAGTGGCGAACATGTAGTAGAAGTTGTAATGGGCTAATCTTGCCAATAGCCCACCATAAACAGTTCCACGGCAATTCCGGGGAACTGGGGGCTATAAAAACCCACAATATTACGAATTGATTTAAGCGCTCCTGCTGGGGGCGCTTTTTCGTTATTGCGATAACTTAGTTTTAGCTTGAGGCCAGGCGTTTTACCACTTTCAGTGATTTTTTCTGGGTTATTTACATCTAATTTCACTTTTTGAGTGTGCAATTTAAAGTGCTTCTGTGCAATGGAGTCCAGAAAAAGCTCAAAATTGTGCCCTTTGGGGTTCCAAGCATAAAATTCCCATTGGCGCTCTTCTCCAGATTTATAATAATCCAAGTTCAAAATTCGCTGGGAAAACATGATTTTAGAAGCCACCACACCTTCAATTTGGGTAACATGGGGAGTGCCATCAGTTTCAATTAGCACCACGCGATGGGTAAAAGGTCCTTCTAGGTGTTCGGTGTTTAATTGGAATTTAATGCTGAAGTTTTGCTGGGGAGCTAGGGTAGGGGGGAACTCATAGTTTGAACCGCCTACATTTTGCGAAATAACATCTTCTAAGTGTATGCTGTGTTTAGAGTTGTTAAAGCCTTTTAAAGTAA
>JAAZFC010000107.1 GCA_012511955.1 Fibrobacter sp.
GCTTCGTTATGCGTCGGATCAAATTCACTCGAAATACTGTTAGTATTACTCCTGAATTCTCCCTAGCAAGCCTAGCCTAACATCTTGCTCGCACCGAAAAAATATATTCTTGGGGATTTCGGGCTGCACGAGCGCACTGCTTCGTTGCACTTCAGTAAATCTCTGAACTTTGTTTAAAAGATTTTAGCAAATCCGCATCAGCTGGTTTGTATAGAGTTCGGAAGTCCATTAAGCACAACCAAGCTTATGTTTGGGACATAGTATGTCTCACAGTTTTTTCTTCGTGCGCCTCGCATTGCATCTCGCTCACTACGAAGAACTATTCTTAGAACTTCGGGCTGCGCAAGCGTTATGACACCGAACATCGTGTTCGGTGCCTTTCAGGCTCCCTTCGAGAGTCCCCCTCCGGCATCCGTGCCTGCGTGGTGCTTCGTTATGCGTCGGATCAAATTCACTCGAAATATCTCCAAACTTTTCTAATATGGTGTTAGTAAACCTGTATAAGCAGGTTTACAGCAAGTTTGGAAGTTTGTATTACACAGGGTAAAGTTCTCCCTAGCAAGCCTAGCCTAACATCTTGCTCGCACCGAAAAAATGTATTCTTAGAACTTCGGGCTACGCAAGCGCTCCACGGTCATCGTGTGTTTTTTGTTTTGCAAAAAATGTATCGAGATGGTACTTTGTCACGGTTATATAAGAGAGTAACCCTGTGTATGGTGGATTTCCGAACACCATGCCGACTAGCCTAAGCGAGTTGGCTGAGAGTATTTTAACAAAGTTCGGAGAAGCAATAAGTAGTTAGGGTGTGATATTCGTCACATTCTTGGTGAAGAAAATAAAAGCCACAAATATTAGCTTTTCTTATTAGATTTATAACAGATAAATTTAAAGGAGATAGGTATGCGTTTAAAAAGCTTTATCCTGTGTTTATTATTTGGTTTAAGTTTGGTTTTTAGTAAAAATATCGACACCCTTTATGTGGTTAAAAACCATGAAATCACAGCTAAATATTCATTAAAAAAAAGATATTGATAGCTTGGCTTTTAGTCAAAAATCCAAAAAATATTCTTTAGATCTATTTAAAAAGTCTAAAAAAATAAAAAGCATCGCCGTGGCGGATATTGATAGCATAGTTTTTTATAATCCTTTTGTTCCTTTGACTGGTATTGAGCTTTTGCCCAGCGAATTTAAACTCGCATTGGGGAAATCTCAAGAAATGCAGCTTAATTTTATACCAAAAAATGCTTCTAACAGGGAGTTAGACTGGAGCACTTCTGATAAATCCGTGGCAACGGTGGATGCGAAGGGAAAAGTTGTGGCAGTGGGGGTAGGTAGTGCAACCATTACTGTTAAAACTGTGGATGGAAATTTTAAGCAAACATCTAAAGTTGAAGTTTATATTCCAGTGGAAGGAGTAGCATTAACAAAACTTGATGGTAGCGCCTTAAATACAAATACCATGGAGCTGTTTATAGATGATACTTATATATTTCTGGGGAAAATTTCTCCGGAAAATGCAACAAACCCCAAAATATTATGGAGTTCTAGTGATGAAAGTGTGGCCAGTGTAGATTCTGCTGGGAAAGTTACAGCTCACCAAGAAGGCTCTGTCACCATAGTCGTAGTTAGCCAAGAGAATAACTTATTCGCAACCTGCGATGTTGCGGTTTTAGCTAATAGTGGATTGTTCACCGATTGGCGCGATAATAGGCAATATCAATATCAGCGTATAGGTGATCAAGCGTGGATGACAGAAAATTTGGCATATTTGCCCCAAGTAGATGGAGTTGACACCTGTTCCCAATCGCCTAAATATTATGTTTATGGTTTTAACGATTACAATGAATTTGATGCTTTAGAAACAGAAAATTACCAAACTTATGGTGCTCTTTACAACTGGGAAGCTGCTTTAGCAGCATGTCCAGAAGGTTGGCATTTACCAGATAGCACAGAGTGGTCGCAGTTGCTTGAGTATGTGGGGACTGAACAACTGGGTACCAAGCTAAAAGACAGCTTGCTTTGGGGGTTGGACGGTTTAAAAAATGATTATGGTTTTAGTGCTTTGCCTAGTGGTGCTTTTTTAGATAATGACTTTTATTTTCTAGGAACTGATGCTGTTTGGTGGAGCGGAACTGAGTTAAGCGAGCATTCGGCTGCTAATTATCATATTTCAATTGTTAGTGATGACATTAGTACTTATGAAGAAAAAAAGAAAGAAGCTTTTGCGGTGCGGTGTTTAAGAGGCAGTGTTTTAGCCACTGAAGTTTCTTTTGATTTTAGTGCTACAGAACTTCTTTTGGGCACAAATAACCAACTAAATGCTCGTGTTAGTCCAGTTAATTCCACGGAAAGGTCTTTTTTGTGGAAATCTTCTGACCCTAGCATAGCCCAAGTAGATGATGAAGGTAATATTACAGGTATTAAGACTGGCACCGCTAAAATTACTGCGCAGTCTTATTTTAGCGATCTTAAGGCTGAGTGTACGGTAAAGGTTATAACCATTCCTGTCAGCGATATTAATCTTCCAACAAATTTAACTGTAGAACAAGATTTTTCTGGGTTAATTGAAGCTACCATAAGTCCGAGCGATGCTAGTTACCAAGGAGTTTTATGGTCAAGTTCTCACCCAGATATTGCCAAAGTAGATGCCAATGGGGTTGTTTATGCTTTGTCCCAAGGCATAGCGACTATCACGGCGACTTCTGAAGATAATAACAAAATAAAAGCTAGCACTGAACTTGAGGTGGTGGCTAGTACTTCGGGGGTTTTTGTGGATATTAGTAATGAAAAAGAATATCCTTGGGTGCGTTTAGGGAGTCAAATTTGGATGGCTGACGACTTAAAATATACTTCTGAACCCTCAAATGGCTACAAAGATACCAGTAGCGTTGAGCCTAAACATTATTATTCTGATTTTTACAATTGGGCAGCTGCCATGGAGGCCTGTCCCGAAGGTTGGCATTTGCCCACAAAAGAGGAGTGGGAAGAACTTATATCCTATGTGGGTGCCGATGCCGGAAGCAAGTTAAAGGCTATGTATGGTTGGAAAAATGGCGGTAATGGCACCGATAAATATGGCTTTAGTGTGCTAGCGGGTGGGAGGCGAATAAGTTCTAGAAGTCACTATGTAGGAAACCTTAGCGCTTTTGCTAGTGTATCAAGCGGTATTTATTCCTTGCATTATAATTTTATAGAATTTTTAGCTTCAAGTAGAGATGTGCTAAGAGGTGAACTTTCTCGTAACTTTGAAAGGGATTATGTACGTTGTCTTAAAGGAGAAGTACCAGTAAGCACCATTAGTTTAAGTAAAACTCGCCTGACTTTAACACCTAATAAAACAGAAACATTAATAGACACCATAAGACCCGAAAACACCACTAATAAAAAAGTGAATTGGCTTTCCAGCGACACTGAAGTAGCATTGGTAGATGAAAACGGTACTGTTAGCGCTGTGGCAGAGGGCGCAGCTACTATTTATGCCATGGCCGACGATGGAAGTGGTGTTTATGCGGTTAGTGAGCTAGCGGTTATAACAGATACTGTAGGGATCTTTACAGATCTAAGAGATGGCGCGGAATACCGGTGGGTTAACATAGGTTCCCAGGTATGGATGGCCGAAAACTTGCGTTTTTTGCCTGCAGTATTTCCTAGCTCAGATAAATCTTCAGATGAAAAGCGTTATTATGTTTACGATTATGAAGATGTCAATACTAGTGCGGCCAAAGCTAGTGAACCCTATATAAAATATGGTAGTTTATACAATGCTATTGCTGCTAGTGAAGCTTGTCCTGACGGTTGGCATTTGCCCACAAGTAAAGAGTGGCGCGATTTATTGAGAGAGGTTGATGGCAACGCAGCAGACTTAAAGGCTGTGAATGAATGGGATGATGATGACAGCCCCACAGATATAGTAGGTTTCAGTGCTTTACCTGGTGGAACTATGTTAATAACAGTTGGGTTTCATTCAAAAGGGACCAGGGGAATGTTTTGGAGTGGTGATGCTGAAAATTATTTTAACGAGTTTAACTCAAAAAATACTTCTGTAAAAAATATGCAAACTTTTGCTAATACCGGGTTTTCCGTGCGTTGCATTAAAGACGATATTCCTGTGGAAGGTATTACTTTTAAATACGACAGTTATAAAGTCAGAAAAAGCTTTAGCACTTATTTAGCGCCAATTTTTCTGCCAAATAATGCCAGCAGCAGAGAAGTTATTTGGGAATCCTTAGATGAAAGCATAGCCACGGTGGATAATCAGGGCAAGGTTACGGGACTTGAAGCTGGCGTGGTTACCATAAGGGCTACTTCTGTGGAGGGTGGATATATTGCCGAATGCGAAGTGGAGGTTACTCCTTATGTGCGTATAGAAAAAATAAATGTAATAGGCCCAGAATTTTTAAATGATAACGATAGTGTTAAGTTTATAGCGGAGATTTTCCCTGCCAATGCCACCAATAAAAATTATAGATGGGCCGTAGGCTCTCAATGTGGGGCCACCATAGATTTTGAAACGGGGATGTTAACCGCAAAAAAAATGGATGAAAAGTTTTATAGTTCTGGGTGTAAAAACACAATTCAGGCTACTGCTTATGAAGATGGCAGTGTTTTTGGACAAGCTGATTTAATTATAGAAAGGCCTATTAAAAGTTTCTCTTTGAATGGAGGAAGCTATCTTTACGATTATAAATCACCATCTAGGGCTGATGGTTCGCCGGCAGTGAATATACCCATAGTGGATAAGCATATAATTCTTCCACTGGGAGAGATAATTCGTGTTAGTGCAAACACCGTTCCTGAATTTCCCACTGGTCGTTCTTTACGGGTAACACCCGTGAACAAAAAAATTGGGACAATTATGTGTTGTTAGGCGAAGGTGGTCATCGCGTAACAGATGTTAATTTATTTAGAACTGCTTATGCTAGTGTTTCCCTTTTTGGAGCTTATGTTGGTAAGGATACTTTAATTTTTGAAAGTTATTGTTTCAATGCAAACAGCTCTTGTTCAAGCAACCCAGGTACGAAATTTTTAGATACTTTGATAGTTTCTGTGGTTCCTCGCTACACTGAGCCAGGAATCAATACGAGTTTTTATGAAGAAAATGAGATTACCACGGTGGTAGGCGATTCCGTTAAGGTTTATGCATATATTTTACCACTTAGACACTATAATGATTTTCCATTTCCAACTGCGAGCGGTTTAGAAAAAAATGATACAACACTTTGGAAATCCTCGGATAGAAGCGTTGCTACTATAAGTTCTTTTCAATTTCCTTACAATAATTTTTGGTCGGCAGAAGTTGGTTATACCTCATTTTTTTAGTTGGGCTTTGGCTATGCCACGGTTAAAACCCATAAAGTTGGAGTTAGTTATATTAATTTTGAAGCTATGCCCGGGGCTGTTAAATTAAATGTGCTAGCTGCTCCCGATAGCGGCACCTTTAAAGACCCTAGAGATAATAATGTGTATAAATGGAAACGCTTCGGTGATAAAATTTGGTCGGAAAATATGCGCTATTTGCCTAGGATAAATTATTCTATGTTGCTTAGCGATGATAGTGCTAGATATTATTTGCCTTTAAATTACTTTTATCCTGACTATTTTAATGCTCCCAAAAAAGTAGTAGGCATTGAACCAGGGCAAGTATTAGATTTTAATTATGCTACCGCTACGGATTCCGTTGCCATAACTATAGCCGATGCCTATAGAAATCAGGGAACTTTGTATAACTATCCTGCTGCATTAACTGCATGCCCCGAAGGTTGGCACTTGCCTACTCCTTCAGATAGAGCTAGCTTATTGGCTAATTTGAAAAAGCCCGAAGATTTTTACGAGCAATTAAACTTTAAAGAAACCAAGATTAGGTGGGCGGCTGAAGGTAGTGATATTAGAAGATCCTTTAGTAATCACGAAATTGAAAAAAACAGGTCTCCCATTCCCGGGGGGGGGGTGGCTCTCATATTTGTCTAGCCCACCTTTTACATCTGGCACAGATTTTTGGTATATGCAAAGTTTGCCAAATCTAGGGGATAATCCATACCAAAGTTTATTGGGACCCTCTGATTATAGCCCATCTATATGGCTAACCAGTAGCGGTACAGAACGTAAACCCTCTACTTATCAACCTAGAGTGGGCTTAAGTGTGCGCTGTGTTAAAGGAGAACTCACGGAGCCCATAGCAATGTTCTTTAAAGGTACCGAAATAAACAGCAACGGCAAAGACTTTATAAGAATGGCACCTGGGACAACTAGGAGGGTGGAACTTGAGTTTTACCCAGAAAACACCCAAGCTGAGCTATATTGGACAATAGCTGCACCTACTAGCTTAAAAGTAAGCATAGATGGGAAAATCACCATGAGCGACAGTGGGGGAATGCTAGAGGTGTTTTCTTCTAATGGTTTAATAGGAGCATTGAATGTATATCTTTCGGAGGAATGAGTGAGATGATGTTTAATTCCCAAAAAACATCGCTATTTAGACTGTGCAGGTATAAAGGAGATTAGTATGCGCTTAAAAGTCATTGTTTTATTCATATTAATTGGTTTAAGCTTTTCTTTTAGCAAAAATACTGATACACTTTATGTTTTTAAAGGCTTAGATATTATGTCGCAATTTGTGCTTCAAGAACAAGTTGACAGCTTAGCTTTTAGCCAAAAGTCTAAAAAATATCAGTTTGATTTATTCAAAAAATCCAAAAATATTAAAAGTATTCCCGTGGGGGATATTGATAGCATTGTGTTTTTCCGTCCAATAGTTGAGGTGTAAACCCTAAACTTGAACCTTAGTAGCGTGCAAACTGCTTTAGGAAAAGATACTGTTATAAAGGCCACTGTTTTACCTGCTAATGCAACGAATAAAAAGCTTTCTTGGAGTTCATCGGACAAGAATATTGCCAAGGTGGACAAAAACGGTAAGATTATAGTTTTAAATCCAGGTATTGCAACCATAACTGCCACTGCGGCGAACGGAGCCAAGGCCGAATGTGAAGTAAAAGTATTGATAGATTCAGTGCTTTTAGACCAACGAGATGCTAATATATATGAGATAGTGAAAATTGGCGAGCAGTATTGGATGGCCGAAAATTTGCGTTATTTGCCCCAAGTGGATAGTGCTGAAAATAGTTTAATTCAACCCAAATATTATGTGTATAATTACACAGGCACAGAAATTGGGGCTGCCAAAACCACAGCTAATTATGAAACTTATGGTGCTTTGTACAACTGGTTAGCAGCTTTAACTGCTTGCCCAGCGGGCTGGCATTTACCTACTAGTGCAGAGTGGGATATTCTTGTGGAGTCTGTGGGAAATGAAGCCGCCACAAAGCTTAAAGCAACTAGTGTTTGGCCCAGTGGCGATAAAACTGATGAATTTGGTTTTGGTGCTTTGCCAGGAGGTCGTTTTGATAACGGTAAGTTTGTAACCTTGCTTAATAATGGGCATTGGTGGACAAGTACCACGCAAAACTCTTCTCAAGCTGACATAAAATCCATGGCTTGGAATCACGATTATCTCAGCACGGTCCCCAGCGAAAAGCACAAAGCATATTCTTTGCGTTGTATAGCTGGCGAAGTTGATTTTACAGACTTTAA
>JAAZFC010000150.1 GCA_012511955.1 Fibrobacter sp.
CGATGTTGAATTTATACAACAAAGCGATTCGCAAAGCGTATTGAAGTGCTTGGTGATTTATGGCAAAATGGGCAGCCTCGTCCATTTCGTAGGTGCAAGCTGTTTGTGTAGAAATACGATAGGTAATTTGCTTCTTTGTTTTATATTCCATCAATGCGGCTCCATCGTAAGTTCCTAATTCTGATAGGGTAGGACGCATGTGCCTTAAAAATTCGGCATCGTATTCATCGGGTTTTTGGTAAATGCCCGTTGGGCAGTAGCAAAATAATTTTCTATCCACAGCCAATTGCTGATGTACTTCTAAACCAGACCGAAACCCCATTTTGTCGTAATCTTCTTGTTTTGCGTCTTCCCGACAGATATAACCTACAGCTTTTTTGCTTGATTCGTAATTTTCTTGAGGACTTTTAAACTTCACTACACTTATGATTATATTGATTTAGAGAATGTTAAATATACAATACGTGTGCAAACACGTAAAGTTCAAAAATACATAAAAATAACGTGATTTCAAGCATGTTTTAGGCTTTTGTCGAAAAAAGACTTAGACTTTTGGAAAATATGTTGTGGATAAAAAGTGAAATTATTTGCCTTTTATTGCTAATTTTAGCTTATTTTTGTAAACTATTTTTTTTATATCAATGTTATGATGAAAGTATTAATGACTATAGGTCTGTTAGTTATGTCCAATATATTTATGACATTGGCATGGTATGGACATTTGAAATTTGGAGAAATAAAATTTTTATCCAACTTGGGTTTGGTAGCCATTATTTTTATTAGTTGGGGCTTGGCATTGTTTGAATATTTTTTCCAAGTACCTGCTAATCGTATAGGTTACGAGGGAAATGGAGGTCCTTTTCAGTTGGTTGAACTCAAGGTGCTGCAAGAGGTAATTACCTTGGTAGTGTTTGTGGTGTTTTCCTTGTTATTTTTCAAAACAGAGACCCTGCGTAGCAATCATATTATTGGCTTTGTTTTTTTGATTTTAGCGGTATATTTTATTTTCAAAAAATAACCTACATAAATTCGGTGTTTAATCCATTACAAATCTAAAAGGCAGTAAGTTATCTATTCCATTTACTTCTATTATTTCTCCTTCTACACCTGTCATTAATACCCTTATTTTGCTTTGTTGTTTGTCTTCGTATTCAGCCATTACTTGCCGACAGCCACCGCAGGGTGTAATGGGTTTATCGGTTATTTTTAGGCTATTATTTCCCACTATGGCAATGGTTTTTATGGTGTTTTTGGGAAAATTGGCTGAGACGTAAAAAAGAGCCGTGCGTTCGGCACACAAACCTTCGGGATAGGAAATGTTTTCTTGGTTGTTTGCCGTAATAACTTCTTGATTATCTAAGAGAATAGCCGTTCCTACTCTAAATTGAGAATAAGGAGCATAGGCATTTAAACTGGCTTTTTTTGCCTTGTCAATATGTTGCTGGTCTTCCTATTTTAAATCTGCTACTGAGGTGTCGATTTTATAATGTAAATCGATTTTCTTTTCTTGCATACCGTTGATATTAAAATACAAAGACAAAAGTACACAAATTTACTTTTTCTCTGCATAATATATCATAAAAAAAATGTATAAAACAATATAATGTTTGTATATTAGTTTATTATACATGATTTTATTTTCAAAAAAATGAAAAAATATACACTCGTTTTAATTTGTTTTTTACTTGTACAATATTCATATTCTCAGGTTTTTAAGGGAGAAATAATTGTAGGTGGAAGCCTTACCC
>JAAZFC010000108.1 GCA_012511955.1 Fibrobacter sp.
AAATAAGATTAATATTTTTGTTAATGTTGGTGTTAAATTTTGCGGCTTGCGGAGATAATGACAATGCGGGTCAGCCCAATCCCGATATTATCGATTCTACGCAAATTGTGGATCCCAATATTCCAGTGGATTCCAACACTCCTGTGGATCCCAATATACCGGTAGATCCTGATACCCCAGTAGATCCGAATATTCCCGTGGATCCTAACACACCGGTGGACCCTGAAATACCTGTAGATCCTGGCCCCAACCAACCCTTTATTAGAAGCTTCGTCTAGCTCCGTAGAATTACCTCCACCTGGACCAGATAGGTTAGAAAACATTACTAAAGCTTGTACAATGGAACCCCCTAAAGTAACCAGTGGTAAAACAGGATGGGGTTCACGCTACTGGGATTGTTGTAAACCCCACTGTTCTTGGCGTGAAGAAGTAGATACTAATGCTAATCCTTTCAAAATTTGCAAAAATTGCAACATAAATGACCAAGAAATATCTGCATTTGTGGAAAGTCCTAATGCTGATGAGTGGTGGCATGGCTATGAAGGTACCAAAAGTGGTTGCGATGAAGGTGGAGTAGCTTATACCTGTTACGATCATGCTCCTTATGCAGTATGTGAAGACTTAGCCTATGGTTTTGTGGCAGCTCCAGGCAGTGAAGCTGCCTGTGGCAAATGCTTTTTGTTAGAGTTTGATGGGGGCAATAAGGAAGGAAATATCAAAGACTCTCATAGGATGCTTGCTGGTAAGCGTATGATAGTAATGGCCAGCAATATAGGGCACGATGTGGAAGTAGGTCAATTTGACATTATGATTCCCGGCGGAGGTTTAGGTGCTTTTGCAGCAGGCTGTAAGGTGCAGTGGGGGGTGGATGATACCAACGAAGACTTGGTAGGCGTGCGTTTCGGAGGCTTGCTCAGCAAATGTCAACAAACCCATGGTTGGGATGATATTTCTGCTCTAAAAACCTGTGTGCGTGGCAAGTGTGATGCCTTGTTCGGCAATAAACCAGATATGAAGTATTTACACGATGGCTGTATTTGGTTCGTAGATTGGATGCATGTGGCGGATAATCCCACTTATAAATACCAAGAAATTGACTGCCCCGCCGAATTGGAGCAGGCGTATGGGTCTAGTAGGCATCCCGACAAAGACTCCTACTAAACTTCGGGCTGCGCGAGCGCCCTGCTTCGTTGCGCATCAATAAAATCACATTCGAAATACGATTAGTATTACTCATGTGATTTTTTTCGCGCGCCTCGCATTGCATCTCGCTCGCACCGAAGTTGTGGCCTTCTGGCTGCGCGAGCGCTATACTTCGTCAGGTTGCGGTAAAATATCGCTTAAAATATCTCTGAACTTTGTTTAAAAGATTTTAGCCGACTCGTTTAGGCTAGTCGGCAGAGAGTTCGGAAGTTATTAATACACAACCAAGCTTATGTTTAGGACTTGGTATTACTCGTATGATTTTTTTCGCGCGCCTCGCATTGCATCTCGCTCGCACCGAAGTTGTGGCCTTCTGGCTGCGCGAGCCACGGTCCCCGAGTGATTTTGCTAGAATAGGAAAAGAAGTAAAATGCAAAAATGTATAGAGGGGCGGTCATAGATGAGAGCATTAAGTAGTAAGTTTTTAGAAAGCACCGTATTTACAGCTTTTCTCTGTGGAAAGCTTGTCGCAGCTTACAACTTACTACTCCCTGACAAGCTGGTTGCATCCCCCAACTTACTACTCTCCGCCAAGCTCGTAGCATCACCCTACTGCCCCAGAAGCTGGTCGCATCACTCCGCTTTAATAAAGTATATGTGAAACTCTGCGTCGCTTTTGGCATCGAGCCAATATTGGTAGCCCAAAGAGCTGGCTTTGTCCAATAGGGGAGCGGGGCGGAAAGGTGCAATCACTAGGTGCATTTTGTCGGCTTCGAGAGTTTTCAGCTCATTTAATACCGCGCTTACCGGCTGTTCGCCACTAGCTAACATAGGGGCGATTTCTGTTTGCCCCCGCAAAGTTTTGCTGCTAAACCATGCTGGTTGTGCTTCTTGGGTAGTGTTGCCTGCATCGTCAAATTCCATGGCTTCTTGCCCGGCGGCTACGCGCAGTTTATTTACCAAAATCGCCACATCCAAGTTACCCACCAACGCCGCTTGTTGTAAAGAGGCTAGGCGCGCCACGGTTTTGCGTAAAAGTGGGTTTTTAAGCTTGGCAAAAGCCGGAGAAGCATCTAAGAGCAAGGGCTCCAATTCGGGATAGTTATCCAAGACTTGGCCCACTTTAGTTTGAGGAGTAATCATGGGTTTAGTCACTTTTCTTTTCTCCATAGCTCAAAATGCGTTGTTCACCTTCGAGTTCTCTATAGCGCGTTACATTTTGCGAAACCTCTAAGCAACCCAAATAGTTCTGCTCTTCGTCTCGGAGAGCAAAATATTCAATATGAATCATTTTACCCCGCATATTTATCCAAAAAGCAGCCCTTTCTTCGCGACCTGAGCGGAAATCTTCTAAAATGCGTTCCACAATGTTGGAGCTGGCGGGCGGGTGGCAATGCAACACATTACGCCCTAAAATGGCGCGGTTGCGCGAAAAAATGCGCTCGGTGCCTTGGGTAAAGTACTTCACCTTATCTTCGTTATCCACAAAAGTCATATCAAAGGGCACGCTGTTGAAAATAGCCTGCACCTCGGCAGCAGAAAGTCTTCCCGAAGGTAGCTGAAAATGACCGCTTTGCACTTCTGATTCCACTTTTGCGGCAGTGGTTTCCGCAGTGTGTGTAGGCTTCCAATTTCCCACGGGATCCACAATGCAAAAACCATATTCTAAGGTGTGCTCGTGCACTTGAGCCCAATCGTTTTCGCTAAAAGAATCCATGCACATGGGAAAGAGAATTTCTTCCTCTTTTGTCACCATTTCCGCCAAGGCATACAGCGCTGGTTCGATCACTAAATCCACCACTGGCTGCAGTTCCTCCGCGGTGAGTTCGGGGTTGAGCAAAATTTCGTGTATTCCCTTAATTTGTTCTCGTATCAAGTCGTGCTTGCCCCACATCACCTCGGGCGGAGCAGTTAATCCTTGCCGTTCTAACACGGGAAACACCAGAAATTCTTTGCGTTTGTAGTGCTTATCCACATCGCTCAAATGGTTAAAATGAGTGCGCAAAGCGATGACTGACTTTTTAAAATCTTCTCCAGAACTTTGGATCGCGGTATTCAGTTCCTGGCGCACTTGGGAAATAGTCATCAAAATAGCTTTGTTTTCTTGCTGAAATACATCCACCGGATGCCCCGCTGGGGCGGCTTTAGCATCTCCCACATCTACTAATCCTGAAAGCACCGATGAGTGAGCATCGCACAACTGCGTAACTTCTTCGGCGGGCATACCCAAGGAAATCATTTCTTGCTCCACTTGCAACACTTCGGCATAGGGAATGCCTTTGAGGGTTTCTGCAAGTTCTGTGCGCAAAGTATCAGGGGATTCTCCCTCGTGTAAGCGCATTAGAAGCTTCATTAATACTTCTTTGCGGCGGTGAGAATTATTCAGCAATTCACTCATCATTAACTCCTAATTTTAGCGTAATATGGTCAAAATCATTTTAAATGCTTCCACGGCGTGGAGCGCATGGGGACTTCCCCCTGGTATTACCATAAGTTCGCCAGTTTTAAGTTGATGTTTTTCTTCGCCAATGGTGATATCAACCACGCCTTCTATGACTTGTACTGTAGCTTCGAACGGTGAAGTATGTTCGCTTAGCCCTTCTCCTTTGTCAAAAGCAAAAATACTGATATTACCAGATTTATTGCGGATAATTTCACGGCTTACCACGGAGCCTTCTTGGGTTTGCACTAAATTTAATGGATCTATGATTTTTCCTTTCATAATATAACTCCTCTTAAAGTTTCTTAGGGTTGGTTAAGTTGTGCATACAATCTATGAACAAATTTGCAAAGGAGGGGGAAAACTCTATATTTTATGAAGAAGGGCTTGATTTAGCCGATATTTGTAAAATATTTTAGATTTTGATGTATAAATATGGAGAATAATATGCGAAAACTAACTTTATTAATGATATTAACTGTATTTTTATTTGGTTGTGATAAAAAAGACAAAGCAGACGGAGCGGTGGTTTTGTCGGGAACGCCAGAGGTGGTGCCGGGGGTTTATCGCACTGATGAGGTTGTGCAAAACGATTATCGCGATTACAATGCCAAAGAGACTATTTATTCAGAACTGCATTTGAAAGGCAAAGATGAAGGTGATAGCGCCGTGTATATAGCTTATCGCAATGGTAAAGAATTAAGTCGTCGCACTGGTGTGTTTGCAGCGAAGCATCATGGGTTCTTGCTTTCCCGTCCCAATGATGAAAAACCCACTCGCCATGCAGTGGTAGATGTTACGCCTACATCTTTTAAAATGAAGGTGGGCAGCCAAGGTTTTGAATTTAAAAAGATTGATTAAAATTATATGAAAAAAATCTCCCTCACGGGCATCAAACCCACAGGAACACCCCATTTAGGTAACTATTTGGGGGCTATTAGGCCTGCTTTAGAGCTCACTCAAGAATATCAGGCTTATTATTTTATTGCTGATTATCACGCTTTGACCACGGTGCACAATTCTGCGGAATTGCGGGAGTCCATTTACAAGGTTGCCGCCACTTGGTTGGCTTTGGGCTTGAATCCCGAAGAATCCCATTTTTATAAACAAAGCGATATTCCCGAAATTTTTGAATTAAACTGGATTTTAAGCTGTTTTACCCCTAAGGGTTTTATGAATCGCGCCCATGCGTACAAAGATATGGTAGCGAAAAATCAAAGTGAAGGTCAAGATGTGGATTTTGGCGTAAATATGGGGATTTACAGTTATCCTAGCTTAATGAGTTCCGATATTTTAATGTTCCGTTCCCATGTGGTGCCAGTGGGTAAAGATCAAAAGCAACATATAGAATTTGCTCGGGATGTGGCTCAAAGAATCAACAATCATTACGGTCGTGATTTGCTAGTGGTTCCCGAAGCTATAATTCGTGACGAAACTGATTTGATTCCCGGCTTAGATGGGCGTAAAATGAGTAAATCTTACGATAATACCATTGAAATCTTTCTAAAACCCAAAGCGTTGAAAAAAAAGATTGGTCGCATTGTCACCAATAGTCAAGGTATAGAGGAAGCTAAAGATCCAGATACTTGTAATGTTTTTGCTTTGTACAAATTATTTGCCACTGCGGAGCAAAGTACAGCTTTGGCTGAACGCTATCGCGCTGGTGGGCTCGGTTGGGGGCACGCCAAAGCAGAACTTTTAGAAGTGGTTGATGCCACTTTTGCTGAAGCACGGGAACGCTATTACGCTTATTTGGACAATACAGCGGAATTAGATAAGATTTTAGCCCATGGTGCCGCAAAAGTTAGGCCCCTGGCTCAAAAAGTGTTGGCAGAAATTCGCGACGCCATTGGGATTCCCTAAACGGACGAGCGGACAAGCGGACGAGCGGACAGAACGGACAGCCAAAAGCGTTTTTACAGTCAATTGACTGCGCTTTTTACCAACGAGCTAAGGCATTGGTGATTATAAGTTCTTGCAGGCGCTCGATGGCGCGGCGCTGACCGTGTTCTTCTTCGGATTCGTTTTTGAGCACATCGTACTGTCCATCGGCGTTAAGGGTGCGTGCTTCGTAAATAATTTCGTTTTTGATATTGTCTTGAAACAGCACGCTGACGGCGACAATGCTGCGATAGGTTTCCACGGTGGCATCTCGGGAAAACACATCGGGATTATTGCTGTAACTGAGCAGGGTAATGGAAAACTCCGCATCGGCATCGGTGTTGTCGTCGGTAACGATGGTAATTGCTGAAGCTTCCCGGCGAAATAACTCTTCGATGCCTTGTTGTAAGCGCACTCCCAAAGCGGGGTCCGAACTCTGGTTTACCACATTATTTATGCGTACCGATTTGATGTGGGCAGGCAAGCTGGTGGCTGAAAATGAATAACAGCCCCATAAAATTCCCAATAAAATTCCGCAAATCAGAGTCTTTTTCATCATTAAAATGTATAAAAATTACACTAAAGTCCAATAAACAAGTATATTTTGGTCTATGAATATATTAGTAACTGGATGTAGTGGTTTTATTGGTTCAAATTTTGTGCGCATGGTGTTGCGTGATTATCCCACTTGGCAAATATGCAATTTAGATTTGCTCACTTATGCGGGAAATCCTGAAAATTTGCGCGATGTGGAAGATAACCCCAATTATCGTTTCTATCAGGGGGATATTGTGGATCCCGAAGCGGTGGAAAAGGCGGCGAGTTTGTTGCCCGGCCCTGTGGATGCCATTGTGAATTTTGCGGCGGAATCCCATGTGGACAATTCCATTAAAAATCCCGGAATTTTTGTGCAAACTAACATTCAAGGCACTTTGACTTTGCTTAATTATGCTCAAAAGCATAAAATTCGCTTGGTGCAAGTGAGCACTGACGAAGTTTACGGCACTTTAGGAGCGACGGGTCTTTTTACCGAAGACACGCCTTTGGCCCCCAATAGCCCTTATAGTGCATCGAAAACCGGTGCGGATTTATTGGTGCGGGCTTGGGTGGAAACTTACGGTTTAGACGCTGTGGTTACTCGTTGTTCTAACAACTACGGCCCTTATCAATATCCCGAAAAGCTAATTCCTTTAGCGGTAAGTCACTTGATGGAAGGTAAAAATATTCCCGTTTATGGCAAAGGTTTAAATGTAAGAGATTGGCTCCATGTGGACGACCATTGCACAGGTATTCTCTTGGCTTTAGAAAAAGGTAAAAGTGGCGGAATTTACAATATTGGTGGTAATAATGAATGGACTAATATCGATATCGCCCACGAAATTGTAAAAATCATGGGTTTAAGCACCGATCGCATCGAATTTGTAGAAGATCGCTTGGGGCATGATTTGCGTTACGCCATCGATGCCACTCTTATTCGCACAGAATTAGGTTGGGAACCCAAGTATGATTTCACCACGGGATTGCCTGAAACCATCAAATGGTACCAAGAAAACGAAGCATGGTGGAAGCCCCTCAAAGCGAGGCTGGGACAATGAAGGGTATTCTTTTAGCAGGCGGAGCTGGCACGAGGTTGTATCCTTTGACCAGCGTGGCCAGTAAGCAGTTGCAGCCGGTTTACGACAAACCCATGATTTATTACCCCCTTAGTACCCTAATGTTAGGGGGTATTCGCGATATTTTGCTTATTAGCACTCCCCAAGATATTCCTCGTTTCCAAGATTTGCTGGGCGATGGCAGTGCTTGGGGGATAAAAATCGAATATGCGGTGCAAGATGCTCCCGAAGGTATTGCCCAAGCTTTTTTAATAGCCGAAGAATTTATTGGCGACGATCCTGTCACCCTGATTTTGGGGGATAATATTTTTTACGGCGAAATGAATTTGCTCAATATTATGAACGATTTTGACCAAGAACAGGGGCATATTCCCATGCCCGGTGTGAGTGCACCCAGCAATGTGGGCGCGCGGGTTTTTGGCTATCCGGTGACTGATCCGGAACGCTACGGTGTGGTGGAATTTGATGGCACGGGCAAGGTGCTTTCCATCGAAGAAAAACCATCCTCCCCTAAAAGTCGTTATGCAGTGCCTGGTTTATATGTGTATGATAATAGCGTAGTGGCCAAAACCAAAGCGCTCAAACCCAGCCCCCGGGGGGAGTTAGAAATCACCGACATCAACCGCATGTATTTAGAAGAAGGTCGTCTGTATGTGAAAAAATTAGGCCGCGGAGTGGCTTGGCTCGATACGGGAACCCATGCTAGTTTGCTCGAAGCCAGTAACTTTATGTACACCCTCGAAGCCCGTCAAGGACTTAAAATCGCATGTTTAGAAGAAATTGCCGTGGAAATGGGCTTTGTGGAATGGCCCGCCATGAAAGCCCGCATTACCGCAGAAATGCCCAACAGTCCTTACAAAGAATATTTGCTGCAACGATTTAAAAACTTGGATTGAGCCATGAAAGTAGAAGAATTACCCATTGCAGGATTAAAATTGATTAGCCCCCGCGTGTTTGGCGATGAAAGAGGCTGGTTTTACGAGAGTTTCAATGTGGATAAAATGGCTGAATTGGGAATTACCCACGGTTGGGATCAAGATAACCACAGTCGCAGTGTGCAAAACACCATTCGCGCCTTGCATTTTCAAAGCACTCCTGGACAAGCCAAGTTAGTGCGTTGCACTTTGGGTGCAGTATGGGATGTGGCCGTGGATTTGCGCAGTGATAGCCCCACTTTTGGCCAGTGGCATGGGGTAGAACTCACCGGTGAAAATCAAAAAATGCTCTATATTCCCGCCGGTTTTGCCCACGGTTTTTGCGTGCTCAGCGAAGTGGCAGAGTTTCAGTACAAATGCAGCACGGTTTACGATGGCGACACCGAAACCGGCATCGCTTGGGACGATCCCGATATTGGGGTAAAATGGCCCATCACCGATCCTCTGCTCAGCGAGCGCGATCAACAAAACCAAAGCTTTAAACAATGGGTGGAACGCAACCCTGGGGCTTTTAAAATAGCGCGATGAAATAGGTGTTTTCTAAGGCTGCGCATTAGTACTATTCTCTTAATCGGGGCGAAGGTCAAAGTGTATAAGCGCTGAAATTCTTGTGGAACTAACCAATTCATGGGTATGCGCTACTCGTCCCCATGAGTGTTTAATTGCTAAACCATAATGTTTTTCTAATGACTGAGCAGCAATATAAAAACCGCCACCACTTTCCATAAAGCTCTTGCTCTTATCTGTTGTAAAATAACTTTTTTCGCTATAGACACAAGGGTATTCTCCTTCGCAAGTACTGAGATAAAAGTGTTCTTCGTAAGTAAAGAGGTTAAACTTGTTGAAATAGGGGTAAACTCCTACGCGGTAAAGGAATAATTCTCCTTCTATGGAATATTGCAAAGGTAGAGCTGCGCCATATCTGAGGGCTACTTGTTCATCGTCGGGTATGCCCACCCAAAACATGGCTCCAATATAGTCGTTGTTAACGCCACCAGATATTTTTATATCAAAGGAGGTCAGAGACAATCCCGCTCTAAGATGATTTATAGGTGAAACATAAACATTGATAAGCATTATATCGTTTTGCGGATCCATATAGTCACCTATTTGCAATCTGTTTTTATAAAAATTAAGCGAAATATTTGAAGATATTTCGAGGTTAGGATTCATAAACCCTGACACTAGAGGAGTACTGCTAGTGGAATTCATAGAGCAAAGTAATAGCACCGCCAATAAAAGCCAAATTGTAAGCCCCCTATTCATAATCACCCTCGCATTCCGTCCCTTTTTGCTTTTCAGATTGTTTGTTGCCTTTAAAAAACTTTTCAAAATAAATAAAAAATTTAAGACTTCGGGTATGCACCATGCGTTTGCTTGCTTTGCGGTATCCCCATAGTAATTCCGCATCAAAACCTATAGGAATGGATGGTTGGTGCTGAGTCGCCAAGAACAGTCCACCGCCAGTTTCGCTGGTAGTTATGTAATCTAGCAGGCGCTCATGGTCTGAGGGATTGTGCGGCGCAGATAAAACTACAGATTGGCGGTAGGGGAAAGTCCCTAGCCTAAACATCCATTCTGGAGTGTTAAATGTGTATTGTAAAGGCAAGGAGTAGCCATAAGTTTGGTAATCAGCGATGTAATTAATCCAAGCCATAATACCTATATAATTATTGCTAAATCCTGAAATTATTTTGAGCCCTGAACCGCTATAATCGGAACCAAAGCGAAAGCCGTATTTTCTGGGGCTATAAAAACTGATTAAAGAAAGACTCCCAGCTTCTTCAAGGTATTTGTCACCCTCTTGATTGATACCGCGTTTTTGTCTTTTGTGTAATAAGTAAGATATTTCACCTTTGGGGTTCATAAACCCCGCCATGGACGGCGGGAAATTAGCTTCTGCCTTTGCGATGCTCAGCATAATTATTAGCAGCAACGAAACGCTAAAACCTTGCTTCATAAATCAGCCTCTTTATTTGAGGTAGAAGCAATATCAAATTGGTAATAAACCCTCATGCCAAAACTATGCACCAGGTTATGAGCGGGAATCTGCCTGCCTAATAAATACTCTAAAGTAAAACCCCAAGAGAGTATTTGATTCTTATGGATGGAGATATATAACCCGCCACCCGCTTCATAGACACTAGTTGCGCCGCGAGTTGAGGGTGTAATGAAGTAATCATAATTATAAAGATTTTTTTTGTGAAAATAAGGGAAAACTCCCAAACGCAGTAGGGCTTGAGGTATTTTTAAGGCTGTTTCGGCATCAAAGGTTGATTGCAGGGGCAGAGCTATACCATAAAAATCATCAGCATAGCTGTCGAAGGGGAATCCCATCCAAAGCATAAGTCCCCAGTGATCTGTGCTGATTCCGCCGATGATCTTTTCACCGGAAACCCCCATTTCAGCACCAAAACTAAAATACTTAAGCCGAGGGGTGTAGGCATCTATAAAATTATAATCAAACACAAAAACTTCGTAGTTTTCCGAATTTTTTAGTTCGCCTTTGCGGTGCTTAAATGCTCCTGCTGAAATCTCACCATAAGGATTCATAAAGCTCGCCACCGAAGGCGCTCCGCCAGTGCTGGCGCAACTGGTTAAAAGCAGTAATATGGCACAACCAAAATCTTTAAGGATTTTAAACATAAAAAGTCCGTTATTATAGACAAATATAGGTTGATTGTGCGTAATAACGATCAGATAATAAAGTATTCATATTCCTAAATCCTAAAAGCAGGGCGCATTAGTTCTTGCTCTGCTCGGGAAATGCCGATTTTTGCGGCTACTTTGGGCCACTGCTGCACACTAGTTAGCACTTCTTTTAAAATCTGCCCCATGGCTGCGGGTTGTAATCTAAAATAAGGCCCCACACTTTTAAGTAAATCAAAATCCAAGGCGTTGTTGTCCATATCTATGTTCAAGGCTAAGCCGTTTTTATCTATGGACGGATTTAAATCGTAGGCAGGGGACAAACTCCAACCCTTAGCACTTAAAATAAACCCGTGGTTGCGCAGATGGTCATCGGTATTAGAGATAGCCACATTAAAAACCATGCGACGCCAAAGTTGTTGCAGATTTTCATCCACCTGATGGCAGTAATTTTGAATAAATTCAGCAATATGCAAATAGCTGGCGGGGTTTGCCTTAATGGTATCCTCGTTGTTGCCAGTCAAAGTCATGGCCGATGAAAAATGTATGCGGATTGAGCCCTTGCGATCAAAGCGTTGAGTGAAAAAAGTGCGATGATTTCCGCTGATGCGCTTTAGTTTGCAAGGGGACATGGTTATTCCTGCTTTTAGTGCTAGTTTATGGGCTAAAAATTCCCAGGCCGCCTTATCGATAACATCGTTTTGGGAAGGGAATTTTGCGATCCAAAGTTGCCCTTTGGGGTCTAAAATATTGGCTTTGGGGCGCGCACCCCCCAGAGAAGAGCCAGGTGCGATGAGCACTTTTAGCCATTGATTGACCGCTTCATTATCGATGTCGTTTTCGTAATTAGCCACCGCTTGCTGCAGTTCTCTCACCGTGGACCAGGGTGGAGCCGCGCGGTCTTGATTGTTGTCTAAAAAATCTCCATGAAGATCCAGCTTAAAGCGCAAAGCACCCATTCGGGTGACATCGTAAACTCCCAGTAAAAAATCCACATCGTACAAATTGGGAGTGGCCGTGCCTTGTTCTGCGGCAATTTGTGCTGCGCGCCGCCGCATTAAAGTGCGTCCCCAGGTATCGGGCATGCTGTCTAAAATAACGCCGAAGTTGTCTTTTTGTTTGGGAAATTGTTGTCCGCTGTAAAACTGGATGTCGGGATCGAGTAGGTGTTGAGCTTTGCTGTTCAACCACTTGGTGTCGTATGTAAAACTAAAAACTTTGCGAGCTTTAGTTTGCTGGGCCGACAAAACGCCAATTAATTTAGGAGTGTCCATGCCCTCCCAATGGGCAAATACATATATGTTGGTGCGATTCGTACTCATATTAAAGCAATTCTAAGTCTTGTAACTTTCTGCCCAAAACATCGTCGGTGGCCAGTTTTGCAAAATCATCTTGCAAGCCCAGCACCCGCAACACATTGAAGTAAGCGCCTAAAGCTACGCTAGGCTCACCTTTTTCGATTAAATATAGAGTAGAACGAGAAATTCCCGCCCGCTCCGCTACTTGTAGCGTGGTCAGTTTACGCCGTTTACGGGCTAATTTAAAATTTTCACCCATGCTGGCTAACAGGGGTTGGTAGCGCGGAAAGATTACTTGTTTTTTCATAAAATGTCCGTTATTATAAACAAATATAAGTAAAATGTGTGTAATAGCAAACAT